>NZ_JAMZFT010000003.1:0-300000 GCF_024158125.1 Futiania mangrovi
CATATGAGCGACCATATAACAGTGCCCATGCACCGCCGCCCACACGTCTCCTCAATCCTCAAATCTGTCAAAGAGCGCGGGGCCGGAGCCCCGAAATCAGGAGGCCGCTTTCTGACCTCTCCGACCCTCACCGTCAAGCGCTTTTTTTCGGCGTCTCTGCCGTCGCTGCCCCGTCGGTGCGGGCGCGGTGTATAGCCCTGCCTGCCCACCCTGTAAACAGGAAAAATGCACTTTTTTCCTCTACCTGTAATTGACCTGGCGCAAGGCTGCGCAAACCTTTGGGCAGCATCCCCTTGCGCTTCCACCGGGAGGCCCGCAGAGCGCCATGTCCAAGCAAACCCGGCCCCGCATCGGGCTCGCCCTCGGCGCAGGCATCGCGCGGGGGTGGGCGCACATCGGGATCCTCGACGCGCTTTCGCAGGCCGGCATCCGGCCGGACGTGATCGCCGGCACCTCGATCGGTGCAGTTGCAGGTGCCGCTTTCGCAGGTAACGCGCTTTCCGCACTGGAGACCTTCGCCCGCAGCCTGACAGCGCGCGGCGTGCTGCGTTATCTCGACGTGCGTCTCGGCAGCGGCGGCCTGATCGCGGGGGAGCGCCTGGCCACCCTGCTGGCCACGGACATCCCCGTGCAAAGGATCGAGGATCTCTCGCCCCGCTTCGTGGCCGTGGCAACCGACCTCGACACGGGCAACGAGGTGTGGCTTGCCGAAGGCGCGCTGGTCCCCGCGATCCGGGCGTCCTACGCCCTGCCCGGGGTTTTCCCGCCGGTCGAGATCGATGGCCGGCACCTGGTAGACGGTGCCCTGGTCAATCCCGTGCCCGTTTCCGTTTGCCGGGCACTGGGCGCAGACATCGTCATAGGCGTGACCTTCGACATCCGGCGCGGGATCGCGCGGCACGCGGACACATCGGTTGAGGAGCTGGAAGCACGGGCTGAGGCCGCTGACGCCCCGGGCAGCGGCTTGCTAGCCACGACGCGCACACGCATGCTGCGCCAGATACTGGGGCGCGGACGTACCGGCCCCGGCCTCTCGACCGTGATGATCAACTCGCTGAGCATCATGCTTGACCGCATCGCACGCGCGCGCCTCGCAGGCGACCCGCCCGACCAGATCATCTCGCCGCGGATGGCGCACGTGGGCCTGCTGGACTTCGACAAGGCAGATGACTCCATCCGCGCCGGGCGCGACGCAGTACGCGAGATCCTGCCAGACCTGAAGGCGTTGATCGCGGCCGCGCGGTAAACCCCGCCTCTCGCGCGGCCGGTCAGCCCGCGGATATGTAAGTCTTGAGCGCCTCGGCCTCCGCCGTCGCCTCGGCAATCTTGTACTTGACGACGTCGCCGATCGACACGAGACCGACGAGACGATCCCCCTCCATCACGGGAGCATGGCGGAACCGGCCGGATGTCATCACGCCCATCACCTCGTCGACCGTATCCTCGCCCACGCAGGTCACGACCTTGCGGGTCATGAGGCTGCCGACATCCATGTCGAGAGCGGCTGCCCCATGCTCCGCCAGGGCGCGGACGATATCGCGCTCCGAAATGATCCCGGACAGACGCTTGCGCGCGTCCAGAACGACAAGCGCGCCGATCCGCTTTTGCGCAAGCAGGTTCACAGCCTCGGCGATGCCGGTATCCGCCAGGACCGTTTCGACCTGCCCGCCCTTTTCCCTAAGGATGGTGGAGATCGCTGTCATGGGCCATTCCTCCCTCTCCGTTCCGGCCCCCCGAACGCAGGCCGGAGAATCTAGATGGTGCGGGAGGATTCGGCCCGGCACAATAAGCGCGGTCCCGGACCCCCATGGACCGCGCCGCCCCCGGCTGGGGCCTGTCCGTCAAATGGAATAGTCGGGCTCGTCCACCGGGATGCTCTGATCCATCGCGCGCGCCGGCTCGGCACAGCCGGACCGCCCCACGACGCGCGCGGGAACGCCCGCCACCGTGGAGTTGGGCGGCACATCGGCCAGCACGACACTTCCCGACGCGACCCGCGAGCAATGGCCGACCCGAATGTTGCCGAGCACACTCGCCCCCGCGCCGATGAGGACGCCGCGTTCGATTTTCGGATGGCGGTCGCCCGCCTCCTTGCCGGTACCGCCGAGGGTCACACCGTGGAGGAGCGAGCAATCGTCGCCGACGACTGCCGTCTCGCCGATCACCACCCCCGTCGCATGATCGATCATGATGCCGCGGCCAATACGTGCAGCGGGATGGATGTCGACGCCGAACGTCTCCGAAATCCGGCTCTGCAGGTAGCGGGCGAGCGCGCGGCGCCCCCGCTTCCAGAGCCAGTGGGCCGCACGATAGCTCTGCAGAGCCTGGAAGCCCTTGAAATAGAGGATCGGGTCGAGATAGGCGGCGCACGCCGGATCCCGGTCGAACACGGCCACCACGTCGGCCCGAACTGCATGGGCGATCCGCGGATCGTCACCGAACGCCTCGTCGAACACCGCGCGCAAGGCCATGGAGCGCATGTCCTCGTTCGCGAGCTTGTGGGCAAGCGTGTAGGACAGTGCCGATTCCAGCGATCCGTGCGACAGCACGGTCGCGTGGATCAGGCTGGCGAGCAGTGGTTCGGCCTGAACCTGCCCCTCCGCCTCCTCGCGGATGCGGAACCAGACGGGGTCCAGCTCCTTCAGCTCGGCACGGCGGCCGACGACGTTGAAGCCCACGTTCGTGCTATTTCCGGCGCTCATGGTTCAGATCCCAGACTTGAGACGCGTCTGACAAAGGTGGGGTCGGGCCCGCACCGGTCAAGAATACCCCTCGACGATGATCAGGTCGGAGACGGCCGCCTGCTTCCGGTACTTCGCTGCGTCCTGATAGGTCTTCGACTCGTAGCATGCGCGCGCCGTCTCGACGGAGTCGAACTCGATCACGACATTACGAGCCCTCCCCTCCCCCTCGCGGACCTCCATCGGGCCACCGCGGATGATGAAGCGGGCACCAAATTCCTTGAAGGCGGGCGCGGCCCCCTCGACGTACTTCTTGTAGGTCTCCGGATCCTGAACATCGACCCGTGCGATCCAGTAGCCCTTGGGCATCCGTCCGTCTCCCTTCGCTCCCTCGCCGCTTGAGTGCGGCTTCCGAGGCCGGAACGATAGCGCCATGATGCCGCAAAAGGCCAGAGAAAGACGGGCATCGGACGCAGTGGGCGCCCCTGCAAGAGACCGCCTGCCTGCCGATGCGGACTAGGGACCGGCAGGACGGGCAAAGGCCCGGCACACGGCTACGACCCGGCGCAGGCGCCGGTAATCCTCGATCGCCCGCGCGATGGCCGTGCCTTCCGGAAGTGCCTCGATCTCCGCAGCCAGCAGAACCGCGAACCCCGGCTCGTATGAAACGAGCGGCGGGCAGGCGCTGCCTGCCTCAAAGCCCGGCGCTGCGCAACTCGCGCACAAGAGCGTCACGGTCAAGGGAAGGAAGAGCCGCCATTTCCGCCAGCCGGCGCTGAAGCCGGAGCGCGCGGTCGGCCGCGTCGGCCTCCGCCTCTGCCCGGCCCGCCCGGCGGCCGAGCCGCCAGGCGAACCAGAGCGCGAGGCCATGACTGGCGAGGAGCGCGCCGAGGAGGGAAAGGCCGGACACGGGCTCACTCCGTCCCCTCGCCGGCCCGGTTGGCCGGCTGGTCCTTGGCACGCCCGATATTGAGGGCGAGCACCTCGAGGACGCGGTAAAGCTTGCCCGCGATCTCGTCGTCGCGGGGCGTGGGCGTGAGCGCCGTGATGGCGGACGCTGCGCTGACGAGCCCCAGGATGGCGGTCAGCCAGGCCGGCACGGCCTCGAGCAGGGAGAGGATCGTATCCATGGCTAAGGTCCTTTCAGATTCAGGCTGCGACGTGTCCGCGCTCAGGGCACGTCGGTGTAGAAGACGTGGCGGCCGATCATCGCGGTCGGGCGCGCGCCGCGGGTCCAGTGCGGCTCGATGCGATGGTTGTGGTAGTGGGTCGCCCCGCCCGTCGGATCGGGCACGGCGGCATGCAGTACCCGGCAGGCGACCGCGAAGGCGTCGGCGAAGGCGGCATCGGCGAACCCTACTGCCAGCATCGGCCCGCGGTTCGGGTCGTTCGCGTTCCAGCAGGAGAACTGCCAGCGCGCCTTGCACGCGCCTGCGAGCGAGCCGTCGCCGAAGAGCGGGTGCGGCGTGGCCTTGCGGGCCATACGCTCCGCCGCGAGGGCGGCACGGTTGCGGATGACCCAGGCGACCGCGGTGCGGCCCTCGGGCGCCTCGCCGCGGGCCTCCCCCCAGATGGTGCGGGCGAGGACGTCCATGTCCTCCGGCCGGACGGAGGCGGCGAGCGGAGAAAGTTCGGTCATGGTCCCCTCCCCGCTCAGGGCAGATAGAGGGGGATGCGGTAGGCGCTTCCGTCCACCGCGACCGAAACGAAGCCGGCGGGCTGGGCAGGGAGCGCAGCCGAGCCGGCGCTCGCCGACCCCTCGACCGGGGCATCGAGCGCGAGGGACGACAGCGTCAGCGTGCCGAGGCTGTCGGTCCAGCCAAGGCCGTCGTGACGAATGAGGCGCCCCTCGTCGGCGACATGGCACAGCCAGCCCGCACGCGCGTCGAGGAAGCGCCACGCGCCGCCCTGCCAAGCGGAGATGCGGCCCTCGGCACCGGCCCACGCGCCCGTTGCAGGGGATGCGACGAGATAGCGGGCGCCATCGGCGGGCGACGGGACCGGCGCGGTCAGCGACCGGCTTTCGACAGAGAGGTGAACGGCAAGGTCGAGGGTCTGGAGCGACTCGTTGACCGTGACATGCTTCTGCGCCTGCGCGGGCTGCAGGAGCGCAAGCTGGAGATTGGTGCTGGACGCCATGAGGCGGCCTCCCCTTGGTTCGTGTCAGAGGTAAAGCGTCGCGGTGCGCCCAAGTCCCGGCCCGAAGAGGGCGGAGACCTGCGCCACGCGGACGGTGAGGGCGCCGCCGACGGGCGCGCCGAAATCGGCGGTCTGCGCGGCGGCGGGGTAGCTCCAGGTGGGCGTGGCCGTCTCGACGATGCGGACGGGGGTGGCTCCCGACAGGATCTCGAGACGATAGACCTCCCGCTCCTCGGCGAGCGGCACCTCGCCCTCCCAGCTGTCGCCACCGAGACGGGTGCGGCGAATCCAGCCGAACGCGATGTCGCCGGTCGCCGGATCACGGCGGGCGCGCAGATGCACGGGCGAAAGCGGGCGCAGGCCGAAGGCAGCGAAGGTGCGCGTCTCCTCCCGGTAGAAGGCATGATCGGGGGCACGGCCCGACGGCCCGTAGCGCCAGGAGATCGGCAGGCCACGCTGGTCGAGCGAGAGCGGAACCTGCCGCAAGGCCCCGTCGAGCACGACGAAACGCGCACCCGCCGGGACCGGGTTCGCCATCGCATCCTCCGTCCCCCCTTGCGCGCGGAGGAAGCGGGAGAGGCGGTACTTGCCGGGCGCGACGAGCTCCGCGGCTGCGAACTGCAGCACCTCCCACCGGCCGTCAGGGCCTTCGACCGCGGCAAGGTTCGCGCCCGAGAGTACCGCGCCGTCGGGGCGTGCCAGAAGCTCGCCCCCTTGCGGAAACTGCACCCAGAGCTGGTTGCCGCGATCCCAGACGCCGACGGGACCGGCATAGAAGTCGGTATCGGTCCGGCCCATGAGCGCAGGGCGGTCCAGCCGCAGATCGAGGGCGAGCGCGCCGCCCTCCCCCACCCGCCAGAGTGCGACGCCGCCCGGCCAGGGTTCGGCGAAGGCCGCCGCCCAGGGCTGGTGCGCGGCATCCTCCCCGTCGAGCAGGGGCAGGTCGAGAAACGCGAGGTCGACCGGCCCCCGAAGGGCAGGGCTTGCGAGGTTTGGCGTTCCCGCGTCCCCGTCGGCACGAACGCGGACCGCACCGTCGTGGGCGACGGCTTCCACCTCCACCCGGTCGGTCCAGCCGGTGCGGGTGACGCGGACGAGGCGCGGCCCCTCCGGCAGCGCGAGACGCAGGACGTCGCCTGCCTCCACGTCGAGGAAGGCAGGCGGCAGGGCGAACCGCCAGACTGTGCGCGCCGACCAGGCCTCGGCCAGCGCAGCCTCCGCCAGCGCCACGGCGTCGTCGGCGGCGAGGACCACAGCTGCGTCGGCAACCTCCACCCCGCGCGTCAGGGTGGCGGCGCGGCGCGCTTCGACCGCGCTGCGGGCATAGTCGCCCAGCGCATCGACGAAGGAGAGCTTGACGCTCGCGGGCAGCGGCCCCGGGTCCGCGCGGGTCTGGCGCAGGGCAGGAAGGCGCGGCGCTTCGTCCTCGCTCGCCAACGCAAGACCGGCAAGGTCCATGTCGCGCGGCACCGCACCGCCGCGGGTCGCGAAGACAAGGGTTGCGCCCCGCTCCACCACGTCGACGCGCCAGGTGGCGAGCAACGCTTCCAGCGCAGCGCGCGGACTCATCACCCGGTCGAGCGCATAGCCCGCGACGAGACCCTCGACACGGGTCACGTCGACGTTCGTCACGCCGGCGCGCGCGCACAGCACCGCTATGAGGTCGGCCAGCGGCACGAGGCCCAGGCGGCCCGTGAGCCAATGCCCGCGCCGCCAGTTCTCGCCATCCCGCCAGACCGACAGGCGGGCCGGGAAGTCCGGAAAGGGGCGCGCGTCCCACGCCCACAGATGAATGCGCGCCGGATCGACCATCGGTCCGCCATAGACGGTAGAGACGGGATTGTTTCCGGCTTCCGGCTGCCAGTAGCCAAGCACGGCGTCGAGCGCGCGGCGCTGCACGAACTCGTCCTTCGCGCCGTCGGAAAAGGCGGGAAGCGCGCTCTCCGACGACTTGGGGTCGAGGAAGAGGTTCGGCTGGTTCGCGCCCTTGTCGACGGCGGGGACGCCAAGCTCCATGAGCCAGATGGGCCTGGACTGCGGCACCCAGCCGGTGGCTTGCGCCTTGCGGATACCGGAGACGCGGTCGCGGTGGGCGTTGGTCCACCAGGCGGCGAGGTGCTTGGGCCGGAACACCCACGGCTCCCCATAGGCGCCGTCGGTTATCGGCACGCGGGTCTGCGCGATGCGGGCAGCCTCGTCCGGATAGTACCAGTCGAACCCCTCCCCACCCGCGACATTGGCCGCGAAATAGGCGGGGTCGTAGGGGCGGAAGCCGGCAAGCGCGTCGGCGTGCCCCTCTCCGTCCCGCCAGTCGGCAAGCGGGAAATAGGCGTCGATACCGACGAAATCGACGTTGCCATCCGCCCAGAGAGGGTCGAGGTGGAAGAAGACGTCGCCCGTGCCGTCGGCGGGCTGGTGGCCGAAATACTCCGACCAGTCGGCGGCATAACCGATCTTCACGGAGGGGCCGAGAATGGCGCGCACGTCGGATGCGAGCGCACGCAAGGCATCGACCGCGGGGTAGACGCCGGGACCGGAACGGACCTGGGTGAGGGCGCGAAGCTCCGACCCCAGCAGGAAGGCGTCGACGCCGCCGGCCGCTGCGCAGAGATGGGCGTAGTGCAGGACGAAGCGGCGATAGGACCACTCGGGTGGGCCGGAATAGGTGACCGTACTGCCCGATACCGAGAACTGGGCAGGCGAGGCCGTGCCGAAGAAGGCTGCGACCTGTGCGGCGGCTAGCGGCGTATTGTCCACGGGCCGCTCCGGGGCCTCCCGCAACTCCACGCGCCAGATGCCGACGGTGCCGGTCGCGCCGCCCGAATAATTGGGGAACGCCGAGACCAGGCCCACGGCGGGATAGATCTCGACCCGGACGGTGGACGAGGACGGGTTGCGAAAGCGCATCCAGGGCCGCCAGTGCGTGCCGTGATCCTCGACGCCTGCCTCGAGGATGACGGCGCCGGAGAAGGTCTTGGTCGCGAACGCACCCGTCGCGGGGTTCAGCGCGATGTCGGCACGCCTGCCGCCAAGCATGTTCGCCCGCAGCACGGGGAAGGCGGCCGCGCCCGGCTGCTTGGCGATGAAGGCCGACAGCATGTAGGTGGTCTCGGCCGCGGGGACGGTCAGCGTCTGGCCCGCCTGCGCCCAGCCGTTGCCGGGATCGGCAAGGAGTGCCGCCGCCTCCCCTCCCGCGGGGTCCGGGGCGGCGCGCGGCGTGACCTGCGCACCGTCGACGAGGCCCCAGGCAGGCCCCGCAAGATCCGGATCGGCGAGAAGGTTTGCGCCCCCCGGCGCGGGGTCGCAGACGATCCGCCCGCGCCAGGGATAGGCAGGCTGGAAAGGCGCACCCGTCCACGGGTCGGGGAGCGCGTTGCCGGCAGGCACGTCCATCATCAGGAACGGGTTGAAAACGACGCCGTGGCCGCGCGCCTTCAGTTCGGCGATGGCCTGGAGCACGCTGTCGTCAGAGGGCGTGCCGCCATAGGCAGGCTGGCCGTCGATCCGGCTGACGAGATGGGCCTCAGCACGCCCTACCCCGCCCGCGCGCCAGGTGAGCGGCGCAGTGGTCTTGGACGCGACCTCCACACCGGGACGGACCTCGCAACGTCCGCAGCGCAGGTCGGTGCCGAACCAGCTGACGACGAGCGAGACGGAACCGAGATTGGGCGCGGCGGCGTCGAGGGCGTCGAGCGAGGCCAGAAGATCGGGCTGGCCCGTCGCGGTGTTCAGGTTCTCGCCCGCACTGGTGCCCGCGCCGTCGGTCTTGACCACGCCATCGGTCGCGAGCGCGAACTCGCCCGCACCGGGGATGAGGGCGATCGCCTCGATCCGCTCCTCGAAGGAGGGGCCGCCGTCCGCAGCGGGGACAGGACGGACGACCTCGAACGACAATTGCGGCACGCGGTTGCCGAAGGGGCCGAGGGGCAGATCCTCGAACACGACATAGGCGAGGTCGCGGTAGGCAGGCGCGTTGCCCGCACCCTCCACCATCTCGATCAGCGGGTCGGGAAGCTGATCGCCAGCCCCCTTGTGAACGCGGATAGCGAGACCGGTGAGGTCGAGCGGGCGGCCGTCAGCCCAGATGCGCCCGACGCGCGCGATGGGCCCCTCGCACAAGCCAATCGCGAAGGAGGCGGAATACTCGTACTCGGTGACCGTGGAGGACGCGCCGCCGCCCAGGCCCTTGCCGCCGCCGGCGCTGCGGGTCGTCGCGGTCTCGCGGAAGCGGGCGGCCCAGATCACCTGCCCCGCGATGCGCGCGCGCCCGAAGACGGCGGGGATGGCCGCCCCCTCCGCACCGCCCTGAATGTGCAGGTCGGTGAGACGCGGCCCCTCCCGGCGGACGGGCGCGGGCGCAAACAGCGCGGAATCGATGAGCGTGCCCGCAAGGCCGCCGACGGCCGCGCCGATCTGCGCGCCGGTCAGCGCATAGCCGCCGATGCCGAGGCCGGGCAGCAGCGCGCCGCCGGCCGCGGAACCCGCGGCAGTGAGTAACAACGTGGCCATGGTCAGGCCTCCTGTCCGTCAGAAATCGTCCGGAAAGCGGAAGACGTGGGCGAGACGGCGCAGCCAGACGGGACCGCACGAGGTCTCGGCGACCGCGCGGCCCGACCAGGCGTGCACCATGGTCGCGGGCGAGGCGAGGATGGCGCAGTGGCGCGCGGGCCCGCCGGCCGTCATCCGGAAGAGCAGCACGTCGCCCGGGCGGCGGGCGGGGGCTGCGATCTCGACGAGGTGACGGCGGGCGGCGTCGCGCATGTCCTCGGCACCCGCCGCGAGCCCCCAGCCGGGGTCGTAGGGCGGCGGCGTCTCGGGCTCCCGGCCCTTCAGATCGCGCCAGACGCCGCGTACGAGGCCGAGGCAATCGGCGCCCGCGCCCCGGCATGCGGCCTGGTGGCGGTAGGGCGTGCCAATCCAGGCGCGCGCGGCGCTGACGATCTCGAACGCGCGGCGGTGGCCCGCCGGTACTGCAGCCTCAGCCGGTACGGCGCGTTCCGTCATTGCGGTCTCCCTTCACCGGGTAGGAGGTGATCCAGTCGGTCCCCGGCATGTGCGGGAAACCCCGGAAGTTGAGCAGGTTGGCGAAACGGTCCCGGCAGGTCGCGAAGGTCTTGTCGCAACCGCCCACGAGGTCGAGCGGATCGCCGGGCGCGAGGCCGCCGGGCGCGCCCTCCCAGAGGTCGAGCACATGCTCGCCCGCGACGACGCGGTGTGCGCGGATGTGGCGGAGCGCGCCGACCGCTTCGCCCCCCGAGACCACGAGACGGCCGCGCGCGAACGCACCGGGCGCGGCGGCGAGGTCTGCGAGTACGATGCGTGCGGCCCCGTCGAGGCGGGCGAGCGTCGCGGTGGCCGAATGGGGCGCGAGATCGACCCCGCAGCGCGCGTCGCCCAGATCGGCGTCGCAGAGGTGCTGGTAGAGACGGCCGACCGGCACCGAGAGGGCTGCGGCGGGGCCGCGCACCTCCGCCCGGAAGGTGGCACCGTCGCGCACGACCTCCCCCAGCGTGCCGGACATGAGCAGGTGGCGGGCCTCCGGTTCGGTCCAGTCGACCCGCCACGTCTCAACCGTCGCGCCGTCGTAGAGACCGGCGGAGAGGTCGGCGGCGTCAAGGCCTGCGGCATCCAGCGCGCCGAGAATCTCGGCGGTCGAGGGCGCAAGCCCCTCGCCCCCCTCCTGCGCGCCGGTGTCGGCGCCCAGATGCGGCTGGCAGGTCACGCCGTCCAGGAGGATCGGGCGGTCATGAGCGGTGAAGCCGAGGTGGACACCGTCGCGGCGCGTTACGATCCAGCAGGTGGCGAGTGTCGAGGCTTCCCTCGCGGCGGCGGAGGCAAAGGCGGGGGACAGGGGTCTCATGCGCGCAGCTCCACGACGGGAATGGCCGGAATCTCGCCTGCCTCGAAGGCGGCGAGGTTGATCTCCAGCGTGTCGGTGTCGAAACGGACGGGCACGTCGAAGGCGAAGCCGCAGGTGAGGACCGCGCCGGACGCGGGCGTCGTGGCGAAGGTCACGAGACCGGTGGCCGTGTCGACGGCGAAGTCGGCACCCTCCGCCAGTTCCACGCCGTCGGCGGCGACGCGGACGCTGCCCGCGACGGGGCGCGTGACCGGGCGGATGTATTCGGCGGCGCCGAGCCCGTAGGACCTGGCAAGCTGGAAGACGCTTGCGGTGCCGTCGCCGGTGCCAAGCCGCTGGTCGGCGGCGCTGATCGCGGCGCTGGGCGGGCAGGACTTCCAGTCGGTCCAGTCCTTCCAGCGGAAGCCGAAGAGACGGCCGCGGCGGGCCTCGAAGAAGGACAGTACCTCGTGCACGTCGTCGAGGCGGCGCAGGCCGAGCCCGGCGTTGTAGCGGCGGCGGGCGTGCGCCCAGGGCGTGTTGCGCACTTCATGCCCGCTCGACAGGGTCACGATCTCGGTGCGCCGCTCCGGCCCGCCGGTGGAGCCGAAGGAGATGGCGGCGGGAAAGCGGATGTCGTGAAAGGCGCCGGTGGTCATGGGAGCAGGTCTCCGGTCAGGGCGAGAGGGTCAGAGGTCGCGGCGGCCGCGGGCCACGGCGCGGGCAAGCGCGGCGGCGACCTGGCCTTCGGAGCGGCGGAAACCCGCCACGTCCGGGGTCGTGATGTTGACGGTCACCTGCACCCCCGAACCGCCCCCGGCGCGGACGCCGAGGCGGCCCGAGCCGTCGCGGGCGAGCGGCAGGATGGCCTCGGCCCCCGCCTCCCCCATCAGGCCGGTGCCGCCCGACGCGAGCGGGAACAATTGCGGTCCCTGCACGACGCCGGGCGAGAAGGCACCGCCGTCGGCGAACGGCAGGATGCGGCCCGCGAGGCCGGCGAGACCGCCCGCGAGGGGGCCGATCGCGGCGGTGACGAGGCCGCCCGCCGCCTGCTGCACGGGCCCAAGCGCGGTGCGGAGCGCCGTGCTGGCGAGGTCGCGGCCGATGCCGCGCAGCGTGTCGGAGAGCGAGCGCCCCCGGAAGATCGCCGCATCGAACGCGCCGACCAGAGCGGAGCGGACCTCCGCGCCGACGCGGGCGGCCTCGGCGGCGGTGTCGCGCAACTCGTCGCGGGTGGCGGCGAAGGCGGTGCGGGCGGCCTCCCCTACCCCGTCGAGGTTGCGGGCAGCGGTGTCGAACGTCTCATCGGTCATGGGTCGGGTGCCCCCGTTCGGCTTGGGTGTCGGGAAAGCGGCGCATGAGGTCGTCGAGCGCGGCGCGGGGCGTGCGGGCGGCAGGGGGCGCGCCCAGGAGGCTCGCAAGCTCCGCCGGCGTCAGGTCCCAGACCGCTGCGGGCGGGAGACGCAGGGCGTGTACGCCCGCCCGGACGAACGCCGCGAAGGCGAGCCGCCTCATGCCCCCTCCCGCGGCGCCGAGAAGGCCGCCGCGAAGAGCGCGGCGACGAGGCGGAAGGCCCCGGCGGGTCCGCCCTCGATGTCGGCGGCGGCGAGCGCCTCCTCCGTCACCTCCGGCGCGCCGCCCGCGCGCGCGGCGGCGGCGAGGATGACGACGGCGGCCCGCGCACCGAGGCGGCCCTCGGCGAGACGGTCGGCGAGCGTGGCGGTATCGAGTGCGAGCGCCTCCTCGATCTCGGCGAGCGCGCCGAGGGTCAGGCGCAGGCGGACCGGCACGCCGCAGAGCGTGGCCGCGACCTCGCCCCGGTGGGGATTGGCACGCATGGCCCTAGACCCCCGTGAAGCTGAGTGCGCCCGCGGATTCGAGCGCGATGGAGAAGCCGACCTCGCCGTCGTGCTGGCCCTCGTAGGAGAGAGAGACGACCTGGAACGGCCCCTCCACGGTGCCGAAGTCGGGGATGACGACCTGCCAGGTCTCAATGCGCCCCTCGAAGAAGGCGATGCGCACCATCATGTCGGACGGCTGGTCGCGGAAGATGCCGGAGCCGGCGAGTGCGGCGGACTTCGCGCCCGCGCCGGCCAGAAGCTCCCGCCAGGCGCCGGCGGAATCGGCGTTCGTCACGTCGACTGCGCGGGTGTTGAAAGAGAGCGAACGGGCGCGGACGCCGGCGACGGTGGCGAAGCCGCCAGCCCCGTCGGAAATCTTCAGCAGGAGATCCCTGCCGCGCTGGGCGGTCATGGCAATGGTCCTTTCGGGTCTGGAAGGAAGGCGATGGGCGGGCTAGAGCCCTTCGGTCACGGCGCGCAGGCGCATCCGGCCAAGCGTGGTGCGCCCGTCGCGGGCGGTCTCGAACCGGGTTTCGCGCACGAAAAGCGACACGAGGACGTGGCCCTCGGGCGCGAGGGGCTGGGCTTCCAGCGCAACGGCAACGGCGGCGAGGAGGCGCTTTGCCTCGCCATGGCCCGCAGCGCGGGAGACGGCGGTGACCTGAAGCGTATGCTCCTCGCCCGCGACGGCGGTGCAGGAACGGTCTGACGCAGCAGCCTCCCCGATCACCAGGTAGGGGGCGGCCGTGCCGGGTGCGGGCCGCGGAACCCGGTCGAAGACGCGCCCGCCGACGAGCGCGGACACCTCCGGATCGGCGAGAAGTGCGGCATGCAGCGCGCGCTGCAGCGGCCAGGCGGCGCTCATGGCAGCGGGTCCTGGCAAACGCGGGGAGGCACGGAAGGCGGGAATCTGGTAAGGAAGGTCATGGAACGTCCCCTTCGTCAGGAAAGGTCATGGGACACATGAAGGCTGCCGCCATCGCCCTCGCCGCTCTCGTCTGCCTTGGCGGAGGCCAGGTGCAGGCCGCCTGCGTCGACGAGATCGAGGCCACGCAGGTCGAGATCGACGGGATCGAGCTGCGGGCGCGGGAACGCGAGCGGAGCGAGAGCCAGCTGTCGCGCGGCTCGCTGGCCACGCAGGGCCATACGGCACCCGGCAGCGCGAGCCGGGAGTTCGACGAGACACTGCCGCGCGAACGCACGCTGAACCTGCCCCGGCGCGATCTGCCCGGCGGCATCAGCGTGGGCCGCGAGTACGCCGCCGACCAGGAAATCGCCGAGGCGCGCAAGGCGCTGGCGGAAGCGCGGGCAGCGGCGATGCGGGGCGACGAGGCGGCATGCCTGGAGCATGTGGCAGAAGCGCGCCGGGCGGTGTCGCTCGCGGACTAGCTCTCCCGCTCGCACAGGCAGTCGAGAAAAGCGCCCCGGCCCAGCAGGACGGTCCCGATCGCCAGCACCTCGCCCCGCCAGGCGAACCGCTCGCCCGCGCGCGGAACCGGGTCGGCGCCGCGCGGCGCACGGATGCGGACGCGATAGCCGGTGCGGGTGACGAGGCGGCCGTCGCCGGCGGGGCTTTCGGAACCGGAGAGGGCAAGCACCTCGGCCCAGAGGCTCGCCGTCTCGGTCCAGACGATCTCGTGCCCGCCGCCCCCGTCAGGGGTGTGGACGGGCGTGAGGAGGCGGACGCGCTCCTCCAGCCGGTTGACGCTCATGCGAACACCCGCGGCAGGCGGAAAGGCGCGATGAGGGCGGCGACGATCTCCCCCACCGGGCCGGAGATGGGCGCATCGACGAGGCGCTGCTCGAAGAACCACGCGGCCAGCAGGCGCACGGCCTGGCGCAAGGGCGCGGGAACGTCGTCGGGTTCGGGTCCGTAGCCCGCGACGAACGTCACCTCTATGCCGGAAAAGCGCTGGCCGGGCCTGGGCCAGACCTTGCCGGGCGCGGACCAGAGGCGGGCGGGATGGGCGCGCGCCTCGAGCATCCAGTCGGCGGGCGCGAGCGGCTGCGCGGTGCCCTCCGCATCGCGCACGGCAACCGCCGTGACGGAGGAGACGGGCCCGCGCGGCAGGCGCAGCACGCCGTCGTCGGGCCAGGCGTCGAGCGTGAGGCGAAAGACCTGGTCGATCAGCGCACGTGAGGTGCGGGCCTCGACAAAGGCGCGGGCCGCGACGATGGCGTCCGCAAGGGGGGCGTCCTCCTCCAGCGTGTCGAGGCGGAGGTGGGCGCGCATGCCCGAGAGCGAGACGGGCTCGACGGCGGGCGCGGTCAAAGGTTCGAGCATCATGGAGCGGACCTCCGCAACACGGGTGGAAGAGAGAGAGAGAGAGAGAGAAAGGAAGGCCCGCGCGCGCTCCGCCCGGGAGGGAGGGGACAGGCAGGACGCGCGCGGGGGAACGCCGGATCAGGCCGCGGAGAAGCGCAGCACCTTGATCGCGGCGAAGTCGGTCACGTCGCCGCCCACGCGCTTCGTCGTGTAGAAGAGCACGTGCGGCTTGGCCGAGAACGGATCGCGCAGCGTGCGCACGTCCCGGTGGTCGACGACCGTGTAGCCCGCCTGGAAATTGCCGAAGGCAATGGCGGGCGCGTCGGCGGCGATGTCCGGCATCTCCTCGACGATGCGGACCGGGTGGCCCAGGAGCTGGGCCGGCTGGCCCGCCGTCAGCCCCTCGGTCCAGAGGTAATGGCCGTCGGCGTCCTTCATGCGCCGGACCTGGGCGGCGGTGCGCGAGTTCATCAGGAACGCGGCACCCGACCGGTAGGCCGCAGGCAGCGCATAGACGAGGTCGATGAGGGCATCCGCCGGGTCGGTGGCGGCGAAGGCGCCCGCGGCACCCGTCGGGACATAGCCGAGGCT
Organism: Futiania mangrovi; assembly: GCF_024158125.1. Taxonomy (NCBI): domain Bacteria; kingdom Pseudomonadati; phylum Pseudomonadota; class Alphaproteobacteria; order Futianiales; family Futianiaceae; genus Futiania; species Futiania mangrovi. The sequence goes on from NZ_JAMZFT010000003.1 coordinate 15,358, forward strand.
GCCCCACGCCCAGGTGTCATTGGCCACGAGCGGATGGTTGAGGAAGCCGCGCGGCTGGCCCGAGCCGGTGCCGGTGACGAAGGCCGCGTTCTCCGTACGCGAGAAGGCTTCCGCGACGCGGCCCGAGATCCAGCCCTCGACGTCGAAGGCGGCGTCGTCGAGCAGCTTCTGCGTGGCCTTGGGCATCGCGGAAATCTCGTGCGCCGGGATCGCGATCTTGACGAGCTGGCCGGTCGCGGTCTCGGGCCGGGCGGCGGTCTCCGCCACCCAGTCGGCGCCGAACGTGCCGACGTCGAACACGAACTCGACGCCCGAGCCCTGCGTCTCGACGACCGAGGCGATGGAACGGATCGGCGAGGTGGCGGTGAGCTGGGCGCGGATCGTGTCGGAGACGGACGGAGAGACGAGATAGCCCCCCTCTCCGTCCACGCTGGCCGACAGCGCCTTCAGGTCGAGCGTGCGCAGGTGGCTGTCGTCGCCGCGCCGCAGGTAGTCGGTGAAGGCACGGGCATGGAGCGAGGGCGCGGACTTGGTCTCGGCCGCGAGCGCCGGACGCTCCATCCGGGCAGCGAGACCGTCGAGGCGGCGCTCCTGGTCCTGGAGGCGCGCGTCGAGCCTGTCGCGGAAGGACTTGAAGCCGTCGGCGAACTCGCCGAGCGCGGCCTTGACGTCGGACGTGCGCGCGGCACGGGTCTCGTGAGAAGCGGTCATGGGTCGGGTCACTCCTTGCAAGGGGGTCAGGTCAGGCAAAGCGGGAGGCGGCGCCGCGCAGTGCGTCGGCGAGGCCGTCGGAATCGTCCGCGGCCGGGACGGCCGGTGGCGGCGCAGGCGGGAACGGCGGCCAGAGCGGCTGGGCCCTGGCGCCGGGAAGCATCGGGAAGGTCACGAGCGAGATCTCCCACAGGTCGATTTCGAGAAGCCGGCGGCCGCCGCCGGGCAGGCGTGCGGATTGCGCGGTGCGGAAGCCGATGGACAGACCGTCGAGTGCGCCCGCAGACAGCAGCGCAGCGGCGGAGGCCGCGCGCGGAACCCCGCCGACCAGACGGCCGCGGACGCGCAGGCCCCGGCCATCCTCGACAAGCTCTTCCCAGACGCCGATGGGCTCGCCCGGGTCGTGCTGCCAGAGAAAGCGGATGGCCTGGGCGGGCCGGCGGGCAAGCGAAGCCGCGAACGCGCCCGGCGCGACGACGTCGCCGGAGTCGTCGGCAACGTCGAACAGGGAGGCGTGCCCCGAGATGACGCCGTCGGCGAGGCAGCCTGCGTCGATACGGGTGAACTTGGTTTCCAGCATTGCGGAAGCTCCGGTCATGGAAGCCGGTCGAGCAGAAGGGCGCCCGCCGCGCTGATCGCCGAACCGGCGACCGCGACGGTGAGCCACCACCATTGCTCTCCCAGGCGGGTGATCTGGCGGTCGAGGCGGGTCAGCGCGTCGTCGACGCGCACCCAGCGCTCGGCAACGACCGCCTCGTGCGCGGCGAGCCGCGCTTCGAGGGACGTGGTTGTCATGGAAGAACGCTCCGGCAGGTCCGGGAGTGGTGCGCCGCAGCGCAACCGACGGTAGTGGCAATTAACCGTCTGCTTACCAGCCCCGTTTACGATGGATTTCAATCGAGAGGTGAAGCCATGAAACAGCTTTCGCGTCAGATGCCGATCCGGATCGCAGCCGCCAGCCTGGCGGCAGCCATCCCCCTCCCCGCTGCAGCCAGCCTTTACGAGGGCCGCGGCCTTCCGATCGCGCCAGGGGTGATGGCGCTGCATGGATGGATGCTGCCGGCGATGACATTCGCGGCGGTCTTCGCCTTCATCCTCGGTATCGGATGGGGCGTCCTCTACGTGCGCACGCGCAGGCAGATGCGGAACGCCGCAACGCAGGCGCACCGCCTCGTTCCGCGCGCAGGCAGGCCCATGCCGTCTGCCGCCGAGGGGCGCGTGAAACAGCGGCTCGTCCAGGTCCGTCAGGACCGCCCCAGAGCGGGTAGCCCCAGCATGCACGACATGCTCGGCTGACGCGGAGCGGCTCAGCCCGGAGGGGCGTCGCCGCCCTCGACCGGCGGATAACCGAGGGCTGCACGCTTCTCGTTCACCGTCAGCACGTCCGCCGCGTGCACCCGCGACCAGAGGGCGTCGCGCTCGGGCAGGAGCGCCGGGATCGCATCGCGGTCGACGGCGAGACGCACGTCCGCCCCGAATCGCGGCGCGAGCCAGCGGCTGAGCGCGGCGGCGGTCTTCTCCATCAGCGGCAGGACGGTCTGGCGCGCGAAGGCGCGGTTCGCCTCCTGATAGTTCGCGTAGGTGTTGTCGCCCGGAAGCCCCAACAGCATCGGCGGCACGCCGAAAGCCAGCGCGATATCGCGGGCGGCGGCGTTGCGCGCCTCGATGAATTCCATGTCCGAGGGCGAGAAGCCCATCGGCTTCCAGTCGAGACCGCCCTCGAGCAGCATCGGCCGCCCGGCGTTGGCCGCACCGGTGTAGTGGTCCGCAAGCTCGGTCTTCAGGCGATCGAACTGCTCCGGCGTGAGGTTGGGCGCGCCGCCCGTGCCCTCGTAGACGAGCGCGCCGGACGGCCGGGCCGCATTGTCGAGCAACGCCTTCACCCAGTTCGACGTCGCGTTGTGGATGTCGACGGCACGGGCCGCGGCCTCCAGCGGGGAAAGCCCGTAGTGGTCATCCGTCGGGTGATGCAGGCGCAGGTGCAGGACCGCGCCCTCGGGCCCGCCCGGAAACCGGTGCGTGCGCCCGCCCACCGTGTAGTCGTAGGCGGCAGGCCAGCCGTCCGGCCCGGGGACGACCTTCACCCGGTCGGCGCGGAGCACGTGAAGCTCCGCCACGCGGGGGCCGTCGCGGCCCGGCACGCTCACGGCCTCGAGCCATCCATTGCCCGAGAGCATCAGCGAGACGTGCAGGGCGGCCAGCATCTCCGACCCGCCCTGCGCCGGGTTCGGGCGGCGAAGAAGGTCGAGAAGCGGGTGCGTATCGAGGCGCTGGCCATCCGCGAGGACGACCCAGGGCAACATCGACACGGCGTCGGAAAGAAGCCGCACGCAGCGGTGCACTACCGGGTTCGCGGCGTAGCCTTCGCGCGCAAGGACAGCGTAGTCGCGCGGGCTCCAGACAGCGCGCCCCCCGCCCGAGAAGGCGATGAGCGGGCCGGCGGCGGACGCCTTGACCTGCGGCGGGGAGAGCGTGGCCGGCACAGCCGGGAGGGAGGCCGGCGCGGCACGCCGGCGGCGGAACAGGGACAACATCGGATGGGAACCTCCGGAAGGCAGCCGCCGCCAGGCCCCCGCGCGCGGCGGGAGACAAGGCGGCGGCGCCGCGGGCGGATGGAAACGGAGAGAGGTGTGCGTCGCGGCCGCCTTCTTGCGACCGTTCCCGACTCTACCCCGGCCAGAGCGCGCGGGGATAAGTTTTTGCACCCCACCGGCGCAGACGCCGCCCAAGGGTCTGAAATCGCGCAGAAACTGTCTTCGGAAACGTCTGTTAAGCCCTTGGAAGGTCAAAGATTTGTCATAATCAGAAATAATCAGGCAAAACCGCAAAAAGGGTTTGCATCGCACCCCCCCAACCATTATATCCGCGCGTCTCAATCCGGTACGTCCGGGTCACATCTACTGGTTGGGGAGGACGAGATGTCTGAAGCTCACGCCCTCTTCCAATTGGGGATGGACTTGGGGGCTCAGCATCGCGACCAGAGGCCAAGCACCGCCCAAACGGAAGACAACATCGAGATCAACACCGGCGTCACGTCGTCGGACACGAGATACGACCATTTCATCGTCAAGAACGGTGTCCGCTGCGCCGGGACCCATCTCATCATCGACCTGCTCGATGGAGAGGGGCTCGACAATCTCGAACTGATGGAGTCGGTGCTGCGCGATTGCGTCACCGAGGCCGGCGCCACGCTGTTGCATATCCACCTGCATCACTTCACGCCGAACGGCGGCATCTCCGGTGTCGCGGTGCTGGCGGAAAGCCACATCTCGGTCCACTCGTGGCCGGAGAACGGCTTTGCTGCCTTCGACGTGTTCATGTGCGGCGAGGCAAAGCCCGAAGTGTGCGTGGAGATCCTGCGCAAGGCGTTCAACGCCAAGCGGGTCGTGGTGAGCGAGCACCTGCGGGGCCGCGGGGCATGAGCGCCCGGGGGCGCGTGCCGCGGCCCGGGGACTGGAGATCGGAAACGCTCTACGACGACGTCGAGGTCTCCTTCCGCGCGGACCGCGTTCTCTTCGAGGACAAGACCGAGCATCAGGATCTCGTCCTCTTCGAGAACGCGCGGTTCGGCCGGGTGCTGATGCTCGACGGCGTGACCCAGGTCACGACGGCGGACGAGTTCGTCTATCACGAGATGATGGCGCACACGCCGATCCTCGCGCACGGGAACGCGAAACGCGTGCTCGTGATCGGGGGCGGCGACGGCGGCACAATCCGCGAGGTGCTGCGGCACGAGAGCGTGGAACACTGCACCCTGGTCGAGATCGACGAGGGCGTGGTCACCTTCTCGAAGAAGTACCTGGCGGAGATCTCGGACGGTGCGTTCGACGATCCGCGGCTGACGCTGGCGATCGCCGACGGGGCAAGGTTCGTGGCCGAGACGGAGGAGCGGTTCGACGTCATAATCGTCGATTCGACCGATCCGCATGGTCCCGGCGCGGTCTTGTTCTCCAAGGCGTTCTACCGGAACTGCCAGCGGACGCTGACGCCCGGCGGCGTGATGGTGACGCAGAACGGCGTGCCGTTCACGCAGGCTGCGGAACTGAAGGACTCCGTCCGGCACTTCCGCGATCTGTTCGGGGATGGCACCTGTTTCATCTGCACCGTGCCCACCTATGTCTGGGGCCAGATGGCGCTGGGCTGGGCGAGCGACAATGCCGCGTTGCGCGAGGTGCCCGTCGAGACGCTGAAGGCACGGTTCGAGGCGGCGGGCCTGAACGGCCGGACGCGCTACTACACGCCCGAGGTGCACAAGGGCGCATTTGCCCTGCCGCCCTACATCGGGACGCTGCTCGACGACCTCTGACAGCGCCGCCAGGGCCCTGAAAGGACGTCACACCCGCGTGCGAGGGTGTGGCGCAGTTTCGCATCCACCAAAGCCGGCCTTGTCCGGCACCTGGGTTTTCCGTTCTCCCGGAGGAGACGCCGATGGACCGTTACGCCACCACCGACGACGCGATCGCCGACCTGCAACCGGCAGCCCCCGTCTATTGCTTCCGCCCGCAGGAAGCGGCCAAGGCCGCGCGGACGTTCCTCGCCCAGTTTCCGGGAACGGTTGCCTATGCGGTGAAGACGAACCCCGACCCGATCGTGCTGACCGCCGTTGCGCACGCAGGGCTGGAGGCGTTCGACGTCGCCTCCATCGCCGAGATGCGGGCAGTCCGCGCCATCTCGCCGAAGGCGGAGCTGTTCTACATGCATCCGGTCAAGAGCCGGCCGGAGGTCGTTGCGGCGCTGCAGTCCTATGGCGTGCGGTCGCTGTCGCTCGACCACCGGGCGGAACTGGAGAAGATCCTCGACGTGGCGAAGGCCGCCGAGATCGACCCGAGCGAACTGACGCTGTTCGTACGGCTGGCGACGCAGTCGAGCGCGGCCTACGAGCTGTCGAAGAAGTTCGGCGCCGACACGCGGGAGGCCGCGGCACTACTGAAGGCGATCGCGAAGGCCGGCGCGAAGGCGGCGCTGTGCTTCCACGTCGGCTCGCAGTCCGAAGGCGGCGCGGCGTTCGAGGCGGCGGTGGCGCGCGCCGCCGCCGTGCGGGACGCGGCTGGCGTGCCGCTGGCGGCGCTGTCGGTCGGCGGCGGCTTCCCCGCCCCTTACGCCGACGGTCTGCCGGAGCCCCTGGAGCGCATCCTCGACCGCGTCGTGGCGGCGGTGCGCACCCACGGGTTCGGCGGCGTGCGCCTGATCGCGGAGCCGGGCCGGGCCATCGCCGCGGCGGCCCTGTCGGTCGTCGTGCAGGTGACGCTGCGCAAGGGAAAGCGCCTGCACATCAACGATGGCGTCTGGGGCACGCTGAGCGATGCGTGGACCGGCAAGCTCTCCCTGCCCGTCCGCCTGATCCGGGGCGCGCACCTGCCGCGCCGCAAGCTGGCGGAAGACATGGCGCCTGAGGCCTTCCGGATCATGGGCGCGACGTGCGATTCCGTCGACATCCTGCCCAAGCCCTTCCTGCTGCCCCCCGATGTGGACGAGGGCGACTGGATCGAGGTTGGCCAGGTCGGCGCCTACTCGCTGTCGCTGCGCACCTGGTTCAACGGCTTCTACCCGAACGACTTCGTCGAGATCGAGGGCGCGTTCGGCGCAGAGGCAGCACGCAAGGCGGCGTGAGGCCGCCTCACGCAGCCAGCGGCCGGTAATCATCCGGGTTCGAGCCGTCGATCCGGATCGGATGTTCGACCGCCGATTTCACGACGCGCGCGGACATCTGCGGCACGGTATCCACGCGCAGAAGCTCCAGCTTCTCGACCGCGAGGAAGCGCAGCACCACCTCCGCGTTGTCGTCGATGTCGGTTTCCGCCCGCTCCCACCGGCTGATCTCGAGCGGCTGGCGGTGGACGATCCGCGCAAGCTCGGCCTGCGTCATGCCCATCTCGGTCCGTAGGAAACGCAGCTCGGACCCGCTCATCTTCTGCGGCAGTGCGACGATGGCCTCGGCAATCGCCCGGTGAAGCTGGTTGATGTTCGGGATCGCGTAACAGGCTTCACCGGAATCGTCGGTGCATGGGCTCAGCCCTTCGATGAACACGTTCTCCAGTCCTGACTCCAGGTATTGGTAAACGGGAGACTTGCTGTCAGTTTCGCGGTTCATCTTTCCACATCACCGTTACGATCTTGAGCCCGACCGTCCCAACGTCCGGGACGACGACGACGCGCACAGTACGTGCGCCGGAATTCGGAGTCGGGGATTCCATCGCATACTTGAAAAGCCCATGGCGGGTGGATGGCTCCGCCTCCTCGTACACAAAGCCGCGCTTCAGGACATGAAGCACGTCGCTCATGATCAGGTTGCGCTCCAGCAAACGGTCGCGGGCATGCCCGGTCCAATAGAGCGTCATCTCCCGGCGAACCGCGATCTGACGGATGTGCCGAGTAGCATCAGCAGGCGTCCAGGGGACCGGCATACGCAACCATCATCCGTTCCTACATCCCAGGAACAACTTATCACCATGATAAGTTCATAACAAGTTATCTTCCCGCACCTCCCTGCATCGGGGACGCCCCCTCACACCCGGCGGACGCGGGGCTCTGCCTGCGGTGCGGAGAGCATCAGCTCGGTTAGCGCCCAGACGAGCGCGTCGACACGGTCGGGGCTGCGCGTGCCGAGGCCGTGCAGCGCGTCGAGGGTGAAGGCGCACATCTGGTCCTCCAGCGCCTCGAAGCAGCCGACATGGTGGACGCGGCCCTGCTCGTACAGGGCGGCCACGGGCTCGGCGCGGGTGATCTTTCCGCGCCGGGCATAGACCGGGCGGTAGGCGACGCGGCTGTCGACCTGCGAGACGATGGCGCGGACCATGTCACCGCCCTGGTTCACCTCCGCGATGAGCCGGTCGGCACGGAACTCGTGATAGGCGGCAACCGCGCGCTCCGCCCATTGCCGGGGACTCAAGCCGCGCGCCGAGCGATCGGCGAGGACGAAGCCGTGCCAGCCGGTCTCCAGCCCCTCCCCCTCCCCGCGTGCGAGACCGGCGACGACCAGGCCGCACTCGTCGGAGCCTTCGTGGCTCGAGACGGGCGGATCGACGGCAACGACGACGCGGTCGAGTTGCGGCGGGCGCGGCAGGCGCGTCTCGTCTAGGATGGCGCGGGACCAGAGCGCGCCGGGATGATCCTCGAGCAGGCGGCCGTCCAGCTCCTGCCGGCCGAGGCGCGTGCCCTCATAGCGGCGGATCACGGCGTCGAAGAAGGCGGGCGCGAGGTTCGCGCGGTTCGCGTAGGTCGGCGCGGAGGTCGCGACCGTGCCCGGATCGTCGAGGATCTCGCGCAGCAGCTTCAGCGGGCGCGGCGTGGTCGTGACCACCTGGCGAGGCCGCGCGCCGAGACGCAGGCCGAACTGCAACATGTCCCAAGCGTCGCGGGCGCGCGCCCACTTGGCAAGCTCGTCGGCCCAGGCGAGGTCGAACTGGGGTCCGCGCAAGCCCTCCGGATCCTTGGCGGAGAAGAGAAAGGCCTGCGCCCCGTTAGGCCAGGTCAGGCGGCGCTCCCCGCGCTGCAGGCGGGGCCGGAAATCGGCAGGCGCGATCGACAGGAGGCCGGAGGGACCGTCCACCATGACGTCGACGGCATCGTGGATCGTCTCCCCCACGAGCGCGACGCGGCGCGCGGCACCGGCGCGGACGGCGGTCTGCACCCATTCGGCCCCGGCGCGCGTCTTGCCCGCCCCGCGCCCGCCGAGCAGCACCCAGGTCGTCCAGTCGCCCTGCGGCGGCAACTGGTCGGCGCGCGCCCAGAGCGGCCAGACATGCTCAAGCGCCCTCCGCTCGCTCGCGCTCAAGGAGGCGAGCGCGAATCTCAAGCTCTCCCGCGGCGCGAAGGCGATCGAACTTGCAAAGGAGGTCATCGACGCCGGGAGCGGGCTCGGCGGAGGAAGTGTCATGGGGGGCGGTCCTGTCCTGATCGGCGCCGGACGCGGGGTCGCGGCGGGCGGCCTCGCGCAGGCGGGGATAGAGCTTGAGGATAGCGTCGAGGCGCGACAGCGTGCGGGGCTCGGCGAGCGCGTCGGGTCCCGCCTCGGCCAGCGTGCCCTCGATCCGCTCGAGCGCGGCGTCGAGCACGCGGGCAAGCCGCACCTCCAGCGGCGCCCGCCGGCGGGCCGTGCGCGGGTGCGCGCGGGGTGCGGCGGCCGGGGCGGTCTCAGGATGCGGCTGCCGGGCGGGAGCGGCCCACCCTTCGCCCCGTGCGCGGTTCAAAATGGCAAAGTGGTGTATGCCAAACTGACGCGCGAGGAGTCCGACACGCTCTCCGGCGGCGAAACCGGCGCGGATCCGGTCCCAGTCGGGCGCAGCGCCGCGCGCCCTGCGGACGGGGGTCTTGGACACGGGTTTTTCTCCTGTTTGCAGAGACTTCGCGGGTCGTTCCGGGAAGCCTGCAGAAGTTTACCCCGGCTTTGCAGGGCGGGGATTAGTTTTGCCGTCGGGTCCAAGGGTGACGGGCGCGCCATCTGGCATGTGCGTTGCTTCTACAGCCCGCGTTGGAGGATTTCCTTGCCTTCCTGTCCGAAACCGGGACGCGCTGCAGGCGCAGAACATCCGGCGGCCAGGGAGGCGGCGCAGCGGAGCACGGCAAGCATGCATGTCCATCTGAAGCAGCTGTTCGACTACTGGGCCACGATCCGTGCCGGGCGCCCCGCACCGAACCGCGCGGAGGTCGACCCGACCAAGTTCCGCGACCTGCTGGACCGCGTCTTCATCCTGGATCATCGCGGCCCGCGCGAGGCACGCTTCCGCCTGGCCGGAACGCGGCTGTGCAATGCGTTCGGCATGGAACTGCGCGGCATGAACATGCTGACCCTCTGGCAGGGCGAAAGCCGGGAGCGGCTCGCCCTGACGCTCGACCGGGTGGCGACCGAACCGGCCTATGCCCTGGTCTGCGGCATGATGGAGAACGACCTCGGCGCGACGGCGGAGTACGAGACGCTCTACCTGCCGCTTGCCGACGATACCGGCCGGATGAGCCGCATCCTCGGCGCGACGGTTGCGCTCAACGCCACGACCGCGTTCTCCGCCGCGCCGGTAAGCGAACAATGGGTCGATGCGGCGACGGTCTACGGCATCACGGTCTCGCGCCCCGCGGTATCTCCGAAGCCCGTGCTGGTCGCGATGCAGGGGCAAGGCGCCGCCGCACGCGCGGCCGCCCCCCAGCCCATCGCCGTCGGCGAACGCGCGCTTCCGCCCGCAATGCACAAGGCGCCGGCGCTGTCGGTCATCCGCGGCGGCCGGTACTGAGACCCCCGCCGCGCCCGGCGGCCTAATCCGGCAGGCCGGCCTTCCGCTCCGCCGGATGGGCAAGCGCCGGATCGTCGGCGTGGCCGAGCGCACGGTATGCGTGGACAACCGCCGACGCGATCAGGATCGTGGAGAGCGCCCGGCAGGCACCACGGAACAGGAAGAAGGCAACGGCCTCCGCCTCGCTCAACTGCAAGCCGCCTTGCCGGTTAAGCCACTGCGCCACGATGAAGGCGAGCACCATCGGCCACAGGCCGATCAGGATCGCACCCGCAAGGCGCAGACCGCGTCCCCGCGTCTGCCGCCAGGAGAGAACGAAGCCGCCCCGCCGCTCGATCGCGGCGGCGGGCAGCACGAAACTCATCCGTGCGAAGAGCCAGACAAGGACAACGAGGCCGGCGAGAGCAACTGCGACGCTGAGCGATTGGCCCGCCGCGCGGCTCAGCACGTCGGCCTGGATGAGCAGGCTGCCCCCGAACCCGGCCACGAGAAGCGCGAGGTTGCCCGCGACGGCGAGGACGAGGAGGATCGCCATGCAGAAGGTGCCGAACCGGACCGCCCGGCGCACCTGCGGCCCCTGGCGTCCGCGCGGCGCCAGTTGCGCCCGCATCCACAGGTAGGCCACGGACAGGTGCACCGCGATCAGCCCCGCGACGAGGAGCCCGAACACCTCGACCGCTACTGCCTGGCCGGAGGGCATGAGACCGTAAAGCGAGATCGCCGCCTCGATGAGGGCGAGACCGGCGGCGCTGAGTGCAAGCAACGCCGGCTGCCGCAGCACGGCCCGCACGGCGGCCAGGGCCGTTTCCAGCGCGTGGACAGGCGGCTTTTCCCTCTCGCCGGTCACGGTCATGGCGCACGCCCCCTCTCAAGGCACAAGCTGCGAATGAACGAACGGGCGGCCGGCAAGACGCCGGCCGCCCGTCGCGCACACTAGCCGCGTGACCCCAAGCGGTCCAGACCCGGACCGACGCGGGCCGCGGGGTCAGGCCGAGGCGCGCAGCGGAGCCTCCTCGCCGAAGAGCCAATGCCGGAGCATCGCGATCAGCTCGTCCTGCTTGACCGGCTTGGTCAGGTAGTCGTCCATGCCGGCCTCGATGCACCGCTCCCGGTCGCCCTTCATCGCATGGGCGGTCAGGCCGACCACCGGCGTGCGTTCGAGCCCGTTCTCATCCTCGAAGGCACGCAGGCGCGCGGTTGCCTCGTAGCCGTCCATTTCCGGCATCGAGACGTCCATCAGGACGATCTCCGGGCGATGCTTCTCGAAGGCAACGACAGCCTGGGCGCCTGTCTCGGCGAACAGGAGGTCGAAATCCTGGCCGAAGAGCATCTGCTCGACGACGAGGCGGTTGACCTCGTTGTCCTCGGCGATCAGCACGGTCCGCCGCACCGGCGGGGCGCTCGGCGTCTCCTCGGTACGGGCCATGTGGGCCGCTTCCTCGCGCAGGCTGTGCTGCGTCACGAGACGCTGGTCACCGACGATGTCGTCGCGCACGATGGCCGCGATCGTATCGAGCAGCATGGCCGAACGGGCGGGCTTGAGCAGGTAGCCCGCAACGCCGATCTCGCGGAAGCGGCGCGCGTCGCCCCGCTGGCCGACCGAGGTCAGCATCATCAGCAGCGTACCGGAAATCTCCGGATCGTCCTTGATCGCCAAGGCAAGCTCGCGCCCGTCCATTTCCGGCATCTGGTAGTCGAGGATGGCGACGCGGTACGGGTCGCCAGCCTCCTTCGCGGCGTGCAGTTCCGCGATGCCGTCGGGCCCGCTGGAAACGGCGACAGGGCGCATCCCCCAGCTTGCCACCTGCTCGATCAGGATCTGGCGGTTCACGTCGATGTCGTCGACGATCAGCACGCGCAAGCCCCGCAGGTCCGGCACGATCTTCGGCACGGCCTTCGCCTCGGCATCGACCGGCAGGTCCACCGTGAACCAGAAGGTCGACCCCTTGCCCAGTTGCGAGCTGACGCCGATCTGGCCGCCCATTGCCTCGACGATCCGCTTGGAGATCGTCAGGCCGAGGCCGGTGCCCGTGTAACGCCGGGTCGAGGAGGTGTCGGCCTGCTCGAACTTCTCGAACACGGCGCCGAGCTTGTCGCGCGGGATGCCGATGCCGGTGTCCACCACGGAGACGCGCAGCTTCGCCGTGCCGTCGACAATCTTGCCGTCGACGTCGACGAGAACGTGGCCCTCCTCGGTGAACTTCACCGCGTTGCCTACGAGATTGGTGATGACCTGGCGGACGCGGCCGGCATCGCCGATCAGCATGTCCGGAAGGTCGGGAGCGTAGCGGACGATCGCCTCGAGGTTCTTTTCCTTGGCACGGCTGGAGACCAGCGTCACCACGTCCTCGACCGCAAGGCGCATGTCGAAGGAAATCGGATCGAGCTCGAGCTTGCCGGCGTCGATCTTCGAGAAGTCGAGGATGTCGTTGATGATGGTGAGCAGCGCAGAACCCGACTTGGAGATGATCTCCAGGTAGCTGCGCTGCCGGTCGTCCAGCTCGGTATTGAGCAGAAGCTCCGTCATCCCCAGGACGCCGTTCATGGGGGTGCGGATCTCGTGGCTCATGTTGGCCAGGAACTCGGACTTGGCGAGGTCGGCAGCCTCCGCCCGCTCCTTGGCGGTGCGCAGCGCGGCGGTCATCGCCTTCAGCTCTTCCTCGCGCTGCTTGAGCTGGGTGATGTCGGTCCGGATGCCGACATAGTGGCCGGACGGGGTGCGCCGGTCGCGGACCACGACCCAGTGCCCGTCACCGAGCTGCTGGACAAGCTCTCCGGCTCCCTTGCGCAGGACCTCCATGCGGCGCTCGATCCAGATGCCCCAGTCCTTGCGGGGGACATCCCACTGGCCGTTCTCCAGCCCCTGCTTGAGGATGTCGGCAAACGGCGTGCCCGGCACGAGCGCGTGCGCCGCGCGGGCGTAGGTTTCCCGGAAGCGGGAGTTGCACATCACGAGACGGGCGTCCGCATCGAGCATGATGAAGCCGTCGGACAGCGCCTCGATGCTTTCGGCCAGCTGGTCGGCTGCATCGCGGGCGTTGCGCTCGGCCTCCTCGGCGGAGCGTCGCGCCGTCTCGAGGTCGGTCTGGGTTGAGAGGATCTCCCGCTCCATCGGGCGGAACACCACGAAGAGCAACAGGACGAGGACGCCGAGGATGGCACCCACCATCGCTGTCGCCGACAGCCGCATCCGCGCGATCTGGCCCCCCAAGGCACGGTCGAGCGTGCGCATCACCTCCTCGTACCCCGGCGTCAGATAGGCGTCTGCGATGTTCAGGAGCCGGTCGACCTTCGCGGCGTCACGGCCGCCCTCGGCCTCGAACTCGGTCGCCGCGCCGACCACGAGGTCGGAATAGTCGTGCAGCTGCTGCAAGGTTTCGCCAAGGCCGGCCCATAGTGCCGAATTGCCCCCCTGGACATGGGTGGCGCGCGTGGCGGCGCGGCTTTCGCTGAGGCGTTCGACCGCCTGACGCAGGCGCATCGACTGGACGTTGCGCTCGATGACGCCCGGCGCCCCCAGAAGGGCGAACGAGCGCTTGACGACGGTCTCGACCGTCAGTTGCTCCTGCTTGACCGTGACGGCGGCCCTGTGGGTGCGCTCGATCTGGCCAAGCAGATGGTTGGTGTAGACCAGAGACGCGACCGCCATCAGGCCGAGAATGAGGAGAACCGAGTAATATCGGGACCTCAGAAATCTTGTGTCGATGATACGCGACATATCCTATGCGCCTCCATTTCCCCGAACTGAAGTCGCATGGCGCACGCAACTTCACATTGTTTCACTCTACTTTCCTCCCTGTGAAACAATGGTTAAGGGCGGAAGGGCCCCGCTGGCCCGTTCCGCCACGCGGAAAAGGCCCGCCTCGGGGAGGCGGGCCTTTCACTGGCAGAGCGGAGAGTGCTGCGCCGGACGGTCAGGCGATATCGCGGCGCGCCTCGTCCCGCGCCCATTTCTCGAGCATCCGCCCGAGTTCCTCCTGGCGTACCGGCTTGGACAGGTAGTCGTCCATGCCCGCGTCGATGCAGCGTTCGCGGTCGCCCTTCATCGCGTGGGCCGTCAGGCCGACGATCGGCGTGTGGACGCCGGTGCGCGCCTCGATGTCACGGATACGGGCGGTTGCCTCGTAGCCGTCCATCTGCGGCATCGACACGTCCATCAGGATCAGATCCACCTCGTATTCCTGGTAGAGACGCACGGCGGCCTCGCCGTTGGGGGCCATGATCGGCTGGAACGGCGTGCGCTCCAGCATCTGCTCGACCACGATCTGGTTCACCTCGTTGTCCTCGGCGACGAGGATCGTGTAGCGCTTCTCCACCGGCTGCAGGGGTTCGGCATGCTGGACCGCCTGCTCCTCGGCGATGGTGTGGCGGGTCACGAGGCGGGATTCGCCCACTTCCTCGTCGCGCAGCACCGTCACGATCGTGTCGAGCAGCAGGGACGAGCGCGCCGGCTTCACCAGGTAGCCCGCCACGCCGATCTCGCGCATGGTGCGGCCGTCGCCCTTCTGGCCGACCGAGGTCAGCATGATGAGGGTGGTGTCGGTGATGATCGGATCGGCCTTGATCTTCTCGGCCAGCATCTTGCCGTCCATCTCCGGCATGTGGAAGTCGAGGATGGCCACGCGGCACGGGTCTCCCTCGGCCTTCGCCTGGCGCAGGGCGCGCAGCGCGTCCATCGGCGAAACCGACACGAGCGCCCGCATGCCCCAGCTTTCCACCTGCTCGCGCAGGATGTCGCGGTTGACCGCGTTGTCGTCGACGATCAGCGCGCGCACTCCGGTGAGGTCGGGCACATGCACCGGCACCTCGACGTTGCGGGTGTCGAGCGGCAACGAGCAGGTGAACCAGAACGCCGAGCCCTTGCCGTACTGCGAACGCACGCCCATCTGCCCGCCCATCGCCTCGACGATGCGCTTGGAAATGGTGAGGCCGAGGCCCGTGCCGGTGTAGCGGCGCGTCGAGGAGGTGTCTGCCTGCTCGAACTTCTCGAAGATCCGGAGCAGCTTGTCCTTCTTGATCCCGATGCCTGTATCGGCCACGGAGATCTTGAGATCGAGCCGGTCGCCGTTCACCTTGCCGTCGACATTGACGAGGACGAAGCCCTGATGCGTGAACTTCACGGCGTTGCCGACGAGGTTGGTCAGCACCTGCCGAACCCGGCCAGCGTCACCCACGACGTTCTCCGGCAGCCCCGGCTTCACGCGGACCAGCACCTCGAGGTTCTTCTCCTTCACGCGGGAGGAGACGAGCGTCACCACGTCCTCGACCGCGACCTTGACGTTGAAGGGCATCGGGTCGAACTCGAGCTTGCCGGCGTCGATCCGGCTGAAGTCGAGAATGTCGTTGATGACGGTGAGCAGCGCATTCCCGGAGTTCGAGATCACCTCGGCGTAGGAGCGCTGCTTCTGGTCGAGCGGAGTCTTGAGGAGAAGTTCGGTCATCCCCAGCACGCCGTTCATCGGCGTGCGGATCTCGTGGCTCATGTTGGCGAGGAATTCCGACTTCGCCCGGTCCGCCGATTCGGCCTTGAGCTGCGCGGTCTTGAGGTGCGTATAGGTCTCGCCGATCGCGTTTTCCATCGGCCGGAAGATCGTGAGGCCCACCCCCGCAAGGCCGAGCAGGATGATACCTGCCGAGCTGAGCGCCAGCCAGTTCACGGTCGAGGACGCGGCCGCGACATGTTGGCGGACGGCGCCCGCGACGGACAGAAGGCGCGGCTGGAGTTCAGCCTCGAAAAGGACGGCGAGCGGCACCCCGGCCGCCACGGTGGCCCCACCGTCGAGCCGGGCCTCCGCCTCGTCGAGGAACCTGTCAAGCCCTGCCCCCACGCCTTCCTCGCCGAACCAGAGCCCGTGCATCTCGCCCGGAAGCCCGCCCGCGGTCAGGGCCGCGCTGTCCGCGCGCAGGCCCTCCAGCGCCGCGCGCGCCTGGATGCGGATATCCGCGCTGTACTGGCCAACCTCCGCCATCCCCGAGAGATCGGAGAAGACGGACAGGCGGGCAGCACCATATCGGACGTTGGAAACCGTCTGGTAGGCCGCCTGCATCTCGGCGTGCCGGCCATGCTGCCAGACCGTCGCCAGCGTCCCTCCGACCGCCATGAAGGCGATGATCACAAGGGCGGCGACATACCGGCGGCGGATGAAGGCAGTGTCGAACATACGCGGCATGGAGCGAAATTCCCTATATTGGCGGGCGCGGCAGGCGACGGACCTGAAGCCGCTGCCCGGCCCGCCGCGACGCTGCCGAGACTAGGCGCAGGACATGAAGGGAAAGTTAAAGTTAACCATGGAACAGTGCAGCCAAGTGTGCAGCGCCGCGAAAACTGCCGGAGAAGCGCCTGAATGAGCGATGTCGAAGCGCAATACGAGAACTATCCTTACCCGGCCCGGGACCCGGCCGAGGAAAGGCGCCGCCTGGTGGAGGGCTCACCCTCCGCGCTCGCAGAGATTCGCCATTACGTGTTCGCAGGCCGCCCCCTGCCCGCCCCCTTCCGCGCCCTGATCGCGGGCGGCGGCACCGGCGACGCGGCCATCCAGCTTGCCCAGCACATGGCCGACGCCGGGCTCGAGGGGGAGGTTCTCTATCTCGACCTGTCCCGCGCCTCGCGGACGGTTGCGGAGAAACGGGCGGAGGCACGCGGCCTCGCCAATCTCCGGTTCGAGACGGGCAGCCTCCTCGATGCCGCCAGCCACGGCACCTTTGACTACATCGACTGCTGCGGCGTGCTGCATCACCTGGAGGATCCGGCCGCGGGGCTGTCCGCCCTGGCGCAGGCGCTGGTCCCGGGCGGCGGGATCGGGCTGATGCTCTACGGACGGATCGGACGGCGCGGCGTCTATGACGCACAGGCGGTGCTGCGGGCGCTGTCCGGCGCGGACGAACCGCTGGCCGGCCGGGTCGCGCTCGCCCGCGCCTATCTCGCCAACCTGCCCGCGACCAACTGGCTCGCCCTCAATCCGGCGGTCGGCGACCATCGGACCGGCGGCGACGCGGGGCTGGTCGACCTGCTGCTGCACGGGCGCGACAGGGCCTATGGCGTGGAGGAAATGTGGGACCTGATCGAGGGGGCGGGCCTGACGCTCTCCCGCTTCATTCCCGCCGCCCGCTACGATCCCGCATTCTATCTCGACGATCCGGAACTTGTCCGGCGCGCCGGACGCCTCGGCGCGCGCGAAGCCCATGCCACCGCGGAACAGATCGCGGGCAACCTGAAGGTCCACGTCGCCTATGCCGTCAAGCCGGGCGGCAAGGGGCCGCGCGGCCCGGCACGTCTCGCGCCGGATGCGGTGCCGGTGCCGCACCGGCTCGACATGGCTGCGCTCGCCCGGGTACTCGGCACGGGCCGCACGCCGCCGGTCGGATTCGACGGCCTGACCCGCCCGCTCCGCCTGCCGCCCGGCGCGGACGAGGTCGTCCGGTTGATCGACGGCCGCCAGACCCTCGGCGAGATCGCCAAGGGCCTGCAGGGCGGCAGCCGGGCCGATCGCACGCGCCAGGCCGCAGCCGTGACCGATGCATTGATCGCCCTCGGCCTGTGCCTTCTCCGGTCCGGCTGATCGCGGCCGCGCCCGTCGATGTCGCTCACGGATCATTAGGGAAGCTTGAGTTAACCTTGAAACCGTGCCGCCCGAGAAACCGGGCAGGGACCGCGGCCCCCTGGCCAGCCTGCGCCGGTCTTTCGTGGCGGGGGACTGGGCTGCTAGCATGATTGCGGACAGACAACTGGCGCTCGGAAGGACGATGGAGAACGGGACCGGGGCAAACCTGGCGGCGGAGGAGGCCGGAACGGACCGGGCTGGCAGCTGCGCGCGCCTGCCCGCCGGCGCGACCCGTGTGCAGCCGCACCTGTCGCCGGAGCCGTCGCAGGCCGTGCGGCTGCCCGAAAGCCTTGCCCCCCATCTCGTCGTCGTCGTCGACACCGAGGAGGAGTTCGACTGGAACCAGCCCTTTTCCCGCGCGGAAACGGGGGTCGGCAACCTCTCCCACCAGGACCCGGCGATGCAACTGCTCGCACGCTATGGCGCGGTGCCGACCTATGTGATCGACCATCCGGTGGCGGAGAACCCGGACAGCGTCGCCGCGCTCAGGGAGTATGTCGCGGATGGGACCGCGATCCTCGGCGCCCACCTGCACCCGTGGGTGAACCCGCCGCACGAGGAGGAGGTGTCGGAGCGCAATTCCTACGCGGGCAACCTGCCGAAGGCGCTGGAACGCGCAAAGCTCGAGACCCTGACGCGGCGGATCGAGGATTCCTTCGGCCTGCGCCCGACGATCTACAAGGCCGGGCGTTACGGCATCGGGCCGAACACGGCGGAAATCCTGTGGGACCTGGGCTACGAGATCGACGTGAGTGTCTATCCCGCGCGCTCCTACGCCCCGCGCTACGGGCCAGACTTCTGGTCAGCGCCGGTGCGCCCCTACTGGTTCGGGCCTGGCGGCGCGCTGCTCGAGATCCCGCTTACGGGCGGCTTCACCGGCCTTCTGCGGCGCCACGGCCACCGCATCTACCCGTCCCTGTCGCACGGGCTGGGGCATAGGCTGCACCTGCCGGGCATCCTGTCGCGCCTCGGCCTGCTCAACAATGCGAACCTGTCGCCCGAGGGCGTGCCCCTGCGCGAAGCGACGGACCTGACCCGCGCACTGGCGGGCGACGGGGTGCGGGTCTTCACGCTCGCCTATCACTCGCCGTCGATGGTGCCGGGCCTCACGCCCTATGTGCGGACGATGGCCGACCGGGACCGGTTGCTCGCCTGGCTCGACGGCTTTCTCGCGTTCTTCACGGAGGAACTGGGCGGCGTCATGGCAACGCCGCTCGACATCCTCGACCTCGCGCGCAGCCACGACGCGCGCTGAGCGGTCAGGCGTCCCCGTCGCCCTCCACCGGCTCCAGCATGTGGCGGCCCTGCGCGTCCTCGACCTCGATCACCCATGCGTCGGGATCGTAGCGCACCGTCCGATCGATGTAGGCGTCGGCTTCGGCCTCGGTCACCTCGCCCGGCCCGGTGCCTGCACGCCAGACCCTCCCGCCGCCGGCATCGTAGCTCTGCACGAAGACCCGACAACCGGGCTCTCCCCGGTGGACGAGGCGGTTGATCTTCACCAGCACCTGCCCCGCCGTCTCGTCGCCCTTTCGGACGACGAAGGCGGGGATGTCGTACGCGGCGAGCGTGCGGATGTGCGCCGCCACCCGGAAGCCGGAGGTGAGCCTTGGCTCCGTCATGGCGTCGCACCCATCCTGTCAGGCCGTTGCGAACAGCTGGCCGATGTCGCGGAACGCCTTGAACTCCAGCGCGTTTCCCGACGGGTCCAGCAGGAAGAAGGTCGCCTGCTCCCCCGGCTTGCCCTTGAAGCGGACGCGCGGCCGGATCACCCAGTTGATGTCGTCGCGCGCTTCCAGCTTCGCCGCGAGCACCTCCCACTCATCCATCGAAAGCACGACGCCGAAGTGAGGCACCGGCACGTCGTCGCCGTCGACGGGGTTATGCACGGCCACGCCCTTGTCCATTCCCGCCTTGTAGTGCGCGACGACCTGGTGGCCGAACAGGTCGAAATCGATCCAGGTCGTATCCTCGCGGCCCAGCCCGCAGCCGAGGATATCAAGATAGAAGGTGCGCGCTTCCTCCAGATCGCGGACGGGGAAGGCAAGGTGGAACGGCTTCATGTGCGACAGGCTCCCGATGGCGTGGGGACGCGCTATACGGCCCCGGATTTACGGGCGCGGAAGCTAGCCGATCGGCATGCGGCTTAGAAGCCCCTCGAACCGCGCGGCGCACGCTGGACAGGTTTCCCACAGATGCAGGGGTCGCGCGGGGTGCCGGTCAGGCCGCCTCGCCGCCATCCGGCCCCCAGAACACGACCCAGACGGCGAGATCGTCGCTGAAG
Organism: Futiania mangrovi; assembly: GCF_024158125.1. Taxonomy (NCBI): domain Bacteria; kingdom Pseudomonadati; phylum Pseudomonadota; class Alphaproteobacteria; order Futianiales; family Futianiaceae; genus Futiania; species Futiania mangrovi. The sequence continues at coordinate 35,178 of NZ_JAMZFT010000003.1, forward strand.
TCCTCGAACCGGTGGACGACGCCCGCGCGCACGAACAGCGCGTCGCCGGGACCGAAGCCGAACCGCTCCTCCCCGCGCAGGAAGACGCCGCTGCCCTGCTGGACGATGTAAAGCTCGTCCTGGGCATGCGGCTGCTGCCGGTCAACGCCGTCCGGGGCGTAGAACTCCAGCTTCATCGTGCCGTGCGCGAAGATCTCCGCGGCGGGCACGGGCGCGCCCTGCGGCACGGCGGCCACCGCCTTGGCGAGAGCGAAGTGTGCGGGAGGGGTGCCGGTCATTGCGCTGCCTCGCCCGGCTGGAGGGCCTCCGGCGCCAGCGCCTCCGCCACGCCGACCATCGAATCGCGGGTGACGAGGCGGGCAAGGTCCTCCTCGCCCCACCCCTCCGTCCCAGCGGGCCGCATGGGGACCACGATGTAGCGCAGCTCGGCGGTGGAATCGTGGACCCGCAGCTCGCGGTCGTGCGGGATGTGCGTCCCCCACTCCGCCAGCACCTTGCGCGGTTCGCGGACCACGCGGGCACGGTATTCCGCGGACTTGTACCAGGCGGGCGGGCGGCCGAGCAGCGTGCGCGGATAGCAGGAGCAGAGCGTGCACACCACGACATTGTGGACCGCCGGCGTGTTCTCGAGCGCCGTCATCTGCACGTAGCCCGCCTCGATCCCAAGCTCCTCCGCGGCCTTGAAGGCATCGGCCAGCAGCCGCGCGCGGTAGCCGGGATCGACCCAGGCCCGCGCAACCATCCGCGCGCCGAGCGCAGGCGTGATCGCGTCGATCTCCTCGACCTTGCGGCGCTCGTCCTCCGCCGTCCAGTAGCCCTTCTCGATCAGCAGGTCGCAGAGTGCGACGCCCAGCAGGGCCGCATCGCTCATCGGTTCGGGGTGGTCGGGCTGCACGCCGGGGTGGGCGTGCCCGTCTCCATGCTCGTGCTCATGCTCGCCGCCGTTCATCGCCGCGCTCCCTGCCTGTGTCCGCCGAAAGCTTGGCGCAATGCGCCGGGACACCGCAAGCCTCCAACCGGGCCTCGGCCTTCAGCCGATCAAGGCTCTCGTGGACGCAGCCGCGGCGACGGCCAACGGCACGGACAGCCACTCCCGCCGGGTCAGCAGCGTGAAGGCAACGGCGAGCACGATGGTCAGGCCGGCGATCCCGTCGCGCAGCGCCATCGGCGCCAGGATGGACACCAGCACCGCGCCCGGCAGGGCCTCCAGCCCCCGGCGGACCGGATCGGTCAGCGTGAAAAAGCCCAGCAGGAAATAGCCGGCCGCCCGCGTGACATAGCTGACCACCGCCATCATCGCGATCACCAGGAGGGTCTGCGGATCGACGCTCATCGCTTCAGCCCCGCGACCAGCGCGCCGGCAAGCGCACCGGTGATGATGTGCCAGTAGCCGCCCGCGACCCAGGCTGTCGCCAGCGCGACGGCCGCCGCCGCCGCCCAGGGCGCGATCTGCGCCGGGCCCTTCCAGATCGGCACCAGCAGGGAGGCGAAGAAGGCCCCCAGAACCAGATCGAGGCCGAATGTCTCCGGGTCCGCGATCAGCGAGCCGACCGCGCCGCCCAGCGCGGTGCCAAGCAGCCACAGCACCATCATCAGCAGCGAACTGCCGAGATATATGCCCGCGTCCGTCCCGCCCTCCGCGCGGTAGCGCATGGAGGTCAGCCAGGACATGTCGACGAGCAGGGCCAGCAGGCCATAGGCGACAGGCGGCGGCATCCGCTGCAGCCAGGGCCGCATCGACGCGCCCATCAGCAGGAAGCGCATGTTGACCGCGAACGTCCCGATCGCGATCGCCAGGTAAGGCATCGGATCCTGCCAGAGTTCCAGCGCGACGTACTGGCTCGCCCCCGCGAAGACGAACGCCGACATCAGCACCGCTTCGAGCGCGCTGAGCCCCTCTGTCTGCGCCACGACGCCGAAGACCGCGCCGAAACCGATCACCGCCGGCAGCGCGGGCAGCGACAGGTGCACGCCGTGCAGGATCCCGGCGCGGGTGATGCGGACAGCCTCGGTCATGCTGGCGAGTAAGCCGCGATCCGGCTCCCGCCGGAAGCCCCCGCGCGCGCATTCCTGCCCTTCGCGCACGGCGGCAGGGCGCGGGGCAGGTTTCGCCGCGCGCTAGCCGCCGGTCGCAGCGGGATCCGGCAGTCGCGGCAGCAGCGCGGCCTCCGACGCCGCCATCTCGACCGCGAAATTCCCGTCCGGGAGTGCGTAGAGCCTGTCAACTGGCACGAGAACGCGGGTCTCGTCGGTGCGTTCGGCGGCACCGGCCGCGATGGCGACATGCGTTGCCTTGCCCCCGGGACCGATCATGATGTCGCGCACCGTCAGCCAGCCTTCGACGCCCGCGACCCGGACCTTGCGCCCGATCACGTCGCCCGCGAAGGAGGCCCCCTCCGGCACCGCGGCCAGAGGGCGGACGGGCGACGTATCGAGCGCGCCGGGCGCCGCTTCGTCCTCTGGCGTGTAAAGGTCGGCCAGTGCCTCCCGCGTCGCCTCATAGGCGCGCAGCGTCTCTTCCTTCACCTTCGGATAGGCGTCCTTGGCCGCCTCCATCGCCCGGTCCAGGGCGCGGCCGGCCTGCGAGAACCAGCTTTCCGCGGCACCTCCGCTCCCGGAGGCGGCATCGGCAGCAGCAGCAGGTCCGGCGGTCAGAACGACCGCCGTCACGGCAGCAAGAAGTTGGGCGCGCATCGGATAACCCTCCCTTACCCGCACAGGAAACGATGCCCTCAATATAGGCCGCGCCGCGCCATTTCGCGCCCCTGGCGGTCGCTTTCCTCCGGCGTGAGCCCCGCGCAATGGTCGAGCAGCATCTCCGCATAAGGCGGAAGTTCCGCCCGGTCGATATGGTGCGCAGGGTTCCAGAGATCGGACCGCACGAAGGCCTTGGCGCAATGCACGAAGGCTTCTTCGACGGTCACCAGAAGCCCGATCTTGGGCGCGCGCGCCTGCACGGCGAGAGGGGTCAGCAGGCGGGGATCGTCGGTCAACCGTGCGCGCCCGTTGACCCGCAGCGTCTCGTTCATGCCCGGCACGATGAACAGCAAACCCACCCGACCGTCGGCCAGCACGTTGCGGAAATTGTCGAAGCGGTTGTTGCCGACCCGGTCGGGAAGCAGCAGGTGCCGGTCGTCGAGCACGGCGACGAAGCCCGGCGGATCGCCGCGCGGGCTGACGTCCACCCCATCCGGCCCTGCCGTCGACAACACGACGAAGGGGCTGCGCGCGATCATCGCGCGGCAGTGCCTGTCGAGATGGCCGATCACCTTGTCCGTCGCCCGGCTCATCGGCGGATGGTGCATCGCCTCCAGCGCCCCGGTGCTGTCGATCAGCGAGACGTCGTCAGGCACGCCGGGGTCGGCGGGGCGGCCTGTCGCGGTCGTCGGCATGGGCACTCTCCTACCGTGGGGCGGCTCATGCGGCGATGGTGCGGTCCGGGGGCGGCGTGCGCAAGCGTTTCGCCGCGCACTCTCCGCCCGCGTGTATCTTGCTGACGAATCTCGCATCCAGGTGTATAGGGGCCGGTAACCATGCACGGGCGCGGTGTACCGGCATGTACGCAAGGGGGACATCCATGCTCAAGGAATTCAAGGAATTCGCCCTTAAGGGCAACATGCTCGACATGGCGGTCGGCATCATCATCGGCGCCGCCTTCGGCACCATCGTCTCGTCGCTGGTCGACGACATCATCATGCCGCCGATCGGCCTGCTCATCGGCGGTCTGGACTTCTCGCAGTTCTTCCTCGTGCTGAAGGAAGGCGCCACCGCTGCGCCCTACGCCTCGCTCGATGCGGCGAAGGAAGCCGGCGCGGTGACGCTCAACCTGGGTCTGTTCATCAACGCGCTGATCAAGTTCCTGATCGTGGCGTTCGCGCTCTTCATCGTCGTGAAGGGCATGAACAACATGCGCAAGAAGGAAGAGGCGGCCCCCGCCGCCCCGCCGAAGCAGGAAGTGCTGCTGGAGGAGATCCGGGACCTCCTGGCGAAGCGCTGATCCGACAGGACGTCTGCGTAAGGCAGGGCGGCCACGCTGATCCAATTTGGAACAGAGTGACCGCCCTGTTTCATTTTGTTTCACTTTGGCACATCGTGTAAAATCATCGTGACAGGCGCCGGTGCCGCCGCACCCGCAGCCCCGGACAGCGGCCTGTGCTGCCGCTGGCACGCCTCCTGCAATACATCTGACGTTCCCACCCCTCGGGAACAGCCGGAATCGGAACCCCGCCGGTGCGTATCATCCGGTCCGGTTTCGGCAGCTTGTCGATCCCACCTTGCCCGCCGGTCGCAGCGTATCGCGGCCGGCGGGTTCGATTCTGCCCCCTGGCATCCGGCAACGCCGCGTTAAGGCGCGCGCCCTAGCCTTGCGCCTTCGTCCCGGGAAACATCCCCCGCATGCGGAGGTGGCTGATGTCTGGCAGACCCTTGCTCCGGTCCCGCATCCTCCTGGCGGCAGCCGTCACGGCCCTGCTTGCCATGAGCTACCTGATGAGCGCGCGGCCCGCGGGCGCGGCGGGCTGGGGCATCGACCGGGCCGCCGAGATGCCGGACCTCACCCAGACCGACCGTCGCCTCGGCCTGGAGAACGGAGGGGAGGCGCATTGCGTGCCTGTCTCCGCGACCAACGCGATCCTCTGGCTGGGCCGCACCGGCTATCGTCACCTGCTGCCGGTGCGCGGCGACGAGATGGAGCAGGCCGCAGAGATCGCAGCCCGGCTCGCCAGCCCCGGATACATGAACACCGACCCGCGCAGGGGCACGAGCCACATCGGCTTCGCGCAGGGCCTCTCCCGGTATCTCGCGGACCACGGGGTGCGCGGCCGCGTGATCTACCAGGGCCGCTGGCCGATGCCCGCCCGCTATGGCGGCGCAGCGGGCGCGGTTCCGACATTCGACTTTGTCACTGACAGCTTCAAGGGCGACAGCGCCGTCTGGCTCTCCGTCGGCTTCTACGCCTACGACCGCGCGCACAACGAACTGACGCGGCTGTCTGGCCATTTCCTCACGCTTGTCGGCTACGGTCTCGACGCGCACGGCAACCCGGACCGGGATGTGCTGATCGTCCACAATTCCTGGCCGAACCGGAACGGGCGCGCCGCCCAGCAGGAATATCTCCGCGTCGAGCGGATGCTGAGCGGCTGGTTCCTTGCCGGCGAGGACGGCGCCCGCGCAGGCGAGGCACGCGACCACATGCGCATCGTCGGCGGCCTGCCGTTGCCGCGCGGGGCCGACGTGGCGATCATCGACGCGGCGCTGGCCCTGAGGCTCTAGGCCGCCCCTTTCAGATCAGCGCGCGCCCGCCCAGCACGATCTTCGGATCGGGTGTCCCCACCGCCCTGGCGTCCTTGTCCTCGTAGTCGAGGTGCGACAGGAAGTGCCTCAGCGCGTTCACCCGCGCACGGCGCTTGTCGTTCGCCATGATCACGGTCCACGGCGCTCGCGCGGTGTCCGTGCGCTCCATCATCTCCGAGATGGCGTTCGTGTAGGCGTCCCACTTCTTGAGCGCGGCGATGTCGATGGTCGAGAGCTTCCAGCGCTTCAGGGGATCGGTCGCGCGCTTGTGGAACCGCTCGATCTGCGTCTCCCGGCCGATGGTCAGCCAGAACTTGAACAGGATCACGCCGTCGCGGGCGAGCATCGCCTCGAAGTCCGGCACCTCGTCGAAAAAGCGTTCGGTATCCGCTTCGCTGCAGAAGCCGAAGACCCGCTCGACGCCCGCGCGGTTGTACCAGGAGCGGTCGAACAGGCAGATCTCGCCTCGCGTCGGCAGGTGACGGACATAGCGCTGGAAATACCACTCCCCCTGTTCCCGCTCGGTCGGCTTCGGCAGGGCGACGGTGCGCGCGTAACGCGGGTTCAGATACTCCATGAACCGCTTGATGGTACCGCCCTTGCCGGCGGCGTCGCGCCCCTCGAACACGGCGACGATGCGCTGTCCGGTCTGCTGCACGTGATCCTGCAGCTTGGCGAGCTCGACCTGCAACTTGTAGAGTGCCTTGTCGTAGTCCTTCCGGCTCATCTCGTCGTCGTAGGGGTAGCCGCCGGCGCTGAGCGCCTTGGCCTCCACCTCCTTCGGCAGAGGGGCTTTCAGCTCCTCCAGCGTGTCGATGTCCTCAGCCGTCAATCCCGGACGCGCCATGCCCGCACCTCCTCCGCAACAGGTTGCGCCGCCGCCCCGGCCCTAGTTCTGGAAGAGCGCCAGCGTACCCGCCACCGTAACCGCGGCAAGCGCCGTCGTGAACAGGATCGCGCTCGAGACGCGGCGGGAAAAGATCGCGTAGTTCTCCGCGATCACGAAGACATTGCCGGCGATGGGTAACGCGGCCACCAGCACGCCCACCGCGACCCATTCGTCGGGCACGCCCGGCGCGTTCGACAGCGCGACATAGACGAGCGCGGGATGTGCGAAGAGCTTCAGCACAGTGACCACGGTGACCGGGACGAGCCCCTCCGCCATCGGCCGGCCATAGAGGGAGGCGCCGAGCGCGAAGAGCGCCGCCGGCCCCGCCGCGCCCGCAAGGAACGACACGAACCGCTCCGTCACACCGGTGAAGCCCAGCCCGCTCGCCGAAATGCCAAGGCCGATCACGATGGAGATCACGAAGGGGTTCAGCGCGAGGCCCTTCAGCGCCCTCAGGATACCGCGCCCAGCCGAGGACGCTCCGCCGCGAGAGGCCTCCAGCACCGCGAGCGTCAGGGGCGCAATGACGATGAAATCGCCGATCATGGCCAGCGCTACGGGCGCGACAGCCCAGTCGCCGAACGCCGCGATGGCGAGCGGCACGCCAAGATAGCCGGAATTGGAAATCACCGACGCCTGCCCCATTACCGTCGCCTCGCCGGGCGTCAGCCGGAACAGCAAGCGCCCCAGCACAGCCGCAACGACGAAGAGGAACAGCCCCGACCCCGTGTAGCCTGCGAAAAACGCGGGCTCGATCAGCTCATCGAACGGCTTGCGCGCGATCGCGCCGACCATCAGCGCCGGCATCGCGAAATAGAATACGAAGACGTTGAGGGAGCGGACCGCGTTACCGCCCATCATGCCCGCCGCAGACGCGGCATAGCCGAGTCCGGCGACGGCAAAGAACGGAATCGTCAGGGCGAGTACCTGCTCCATGTCCGACCTATAGCGGGCCGCGGCCCCCGAGGCGAGGCCCGCGAGGCGCGCAGCGGCCCTGCTCGTCCCGAGGGACGTGCCCGGTCCGACAGGGCTTGGCGCGGCGGATGCGCTGCCCACATGATGCAGGATCGGCCCGGCACCGCGGAAAGAGAGAGAGAGGCCCCATGAACATCGGCGAGGCGGCGCAGGCCAGCGGCCTTCCGGCAAAGACCATCCGCTATTACGAGGACATCGGCCTGGTTCGCCCGATGCGGGAGGCCAATGGCTATCGCCGCTTCGGGCGCGGGGACGTTGCGCGGCTGGTGCTCCTGCGCCGGGCACGCGCGCTCGGTTTCAGCGTCGAGGAATGCCGCGAGCTGCTCTCGCTCTACGAGGACGAACAGCGGCACGCCGGCGAGGTGCGCGCCATCGCGCGCGAACGCCTTGCCGCCGTCGATTCCCGCATCGCGGAGCTGAAAGCCCTGCGCCGCCAGCTGGCGCACCTCGTCGAAGCCTGCTCGGGCGGTGCGGGGTCGCGCTGCGCCATCCTCGAGGAGCTATCCCACGATTGAGGCTGCGCGCCTCTCAGAGCCGGGACTCAGAACTGCCGCGTGACGCCGAACATCAGTTCGGTCCGGTCGTAGTCGTAGAAATTGATATCGGAATCGTTGATCGTGTGGCGCACGCCGACGAGTGGCGCGAAGCCGCCGATGCTCCAGTCCCGCTTGGTCAGATAGAGCGAGCCGGAATAGCGCCAGTCCTTGCGCGTCGAGGCGAACAGCGGGTCGGGCCCGTCGAAATCGCGATATCCCGCGAAGCCCCCCACTTCCGCCGTGATGCCCCAGGGAAACTCCTGCAGCCACGCTACGCTGAGACCGGGGAAGTCATAGGAAAAGCGCGCCTCTTCGGTCTCGTTGCGCAGGAACGTCAGATCGGCGCGGACCATCGCGCTCGACGAGATGCCGTAGCGCGCCCCGATGCTGCCCGTTGCGACCCAGCCATCCTGGCGCCGATCGTCGTCATAATTCTGCGCGATGACCTCCAGGCGCGTGCTGAGCCCCAGCCGCGGGGTCGCCTGCATGCTGGCAGCGATCTCGCCACCCGCGCCCCAATTATAGGCATCGTTGCCGAACCAGCGCCGCCGCACCACGCCGCGCAGCGCCACCTCGCCACCCGGCGGCAGCCAGGTCGGCCCCAGGCCGAGACGCAGGAAGCTGTCGTTGAAGTCGTCGTTGTCGTACTGGCGGTGGCTCGCGTAAAGCTCCGCCTCGGCGCGCCAGTCCTTCGCCAGCGGCAGCCGGTAGCCTGCCTGCGCCGCCGTCAGCATGCCAAGACCGCTCGTCTTGCGCGCGTTTGGGTCGAGCAGGAAGGGAAACCCGCCGATCTCCACGAGGCGCGCGTCTGTCGCAGCATTGACGTTGGTGTCGGGGGCAAGCGCGAAGGTGACCGACAGGCTCCACTTCCGCCGCGCGCGGATCGCATCGAGAAACGCCTCGATGTTCGCCGTCACCGCAGGCGGGAGATTGGCGGCGAGCACAAGCTCGAACTGCCTGCGCGCGTTCTCGTCGTCCTCCACCTCGAAATAGGCGCGCGCAAGCTCCAGCCGCACCCGCACGAGACCGGGCTGATCGACGAGGATGCGCCTGAACCGGACGATCGCCTCCTCGGGATGCCCGAGCTCCAGCGCGGTCAGACCGTCGAGGAAAACGAACTCCGTCCGCTGCACCGGATCCTGGGGCTCCGGCACCTGGGCGAGAAGGCGGCGCGCCTCGGCAGCCTTTCCGGCATCAACGAGCGCGCGGACCTCGGCCAGCGTCTGCGCGCCGGCCGCACCCGCCCCAAGCGCGAGGAAAACGGCCAGTGCGCCCGCGGTTACGGCGCGGACGGCGCGGAAGATCACGGGGGACACACGACTCGGCAAACCCATCATGCCCCCTGCATATCCGAAAGGAGCGGCGACCGAAACGGGCTCTCCGCGTCAGGCGGCGCGCACCCTCGCGATGAACCCCGCGACCTCGGTACGCAGTTCCTCCGACGACCGGCCCAGTTCGCCCGCGGCCTGCAGGAGCTGGGCCGCGGCATCGCGCGTCTCGCGCGCGGCCTCGGTCACGCCGGAGATATTGACGGTCACCTCCTCGGTGCCGCGGGCGGCCTCGTGGACGTTGCGGGCAATCTCCTGCGTGGCGATGCCTTGCTCCTCGACCGCGGCCGCGATCGAGGCAGCGATCTCGTTCACCTCGCCGATGGTGCGCGCGATAAGCGTGATGGCGTCGACCGCGCCACCTGTCGCGCTCTGGATCGCCGCGATCTGGGCGCCGATCTCCTCGGTGGCCTTCGCGGTCTGGCTGGCGAGCGTCTTGACCTCCGATGCGACCACGGCGAACCCCCTGCCCGCCTCGCCCGCGCGCGCCGCCTCGATGGTCGCGTTGAGGGCGAGCAGATTGGTCTGACGCGCGATCTCGGTGATCAGGTCCACGACCTCGCCGATCTTCTCGGCTGCCTGGTTCAGGCCGAGGACGGTCGCATTCGTGTCGGTCGCCTGCGCGGTTGCGCGCGTGGCGACGGAGTTCGACTGCGTGACCTGGCGGCTGATCTCGCCCAGCGAACTGGCCAGCTGCTCCGCCGCCGCGGCCACCGTCTGGACGTTGGCCGACGCTTGCTCGGACGCGGTGGCGACATTTGTCGCGCGCCCGTTCGTCCGCTCGACATTGTGGGCGAGCGCGCCCGCCAGCGCCTGGAACTGCGCGGCCGCCGCCGCGACCGTCTCCACGACCCCCGACACGGTCTGGTCGAGCTGGTCGGCAAGCGCACCCAGCTCCTCCTTCCGGGCCGCCTCTGCGCGCCGCTTCATGTCCTCGCGCTCCGCCGCCAGCCGCTGCACCTCCCGGGCGTTGTCGCGGAAAACGGCCACGGCGCGGGCCATGGCGCCGATCTCGTCGGTCCGCTCGAGGCCGGGGATCGCACGGTCGAGGTCACCCCCCGCCAGGCGTCCCATCGCCCGCGTGATCTGGGCCAGCGGCCCGATTACCCGGCGGGATACGAACCAGACCGACAGTATCGCGGCCACGATGCCGATGAGCACGATGCTCGCATCGCGCACGAGCGACCAGGTCGCGCTGTCGGCCAGGGCCTGGGCGTAGGCGAGCGTCCGCGCGGTCACCGCAGCCTGCACCCCTTCGAGCGTGGCAAGCGCTTGCGACGACTCCGTCAGCCATGTCTCGATGCCGACCGGATAGGCCACGCTGCTGCCGCCGTCCGCCGGGGCGGTGCGCGCGGCCTCGTACACCTGCTGGCGCAAGCGGTCGTAGCGGTCGAAATAACGTCCGTCCGCAGTCCCGATCGCATCCGCCAGGCCGCTTTCGCCCTGAATCCGGGCCCCCTGCATGCGCGCGATGCCGAGCATTCCGTCCCAGGCCGCGGAAATCCTGCCGCGCAGCTCGCCCAGTTCCCGCGCATCCGCGGTGTCGACCGGTGCGCCGGCAGCGATACGGGCCCCGAGACGGCCGCGCTCGCGCCCCGCGAGATTGGCGAGGTCGGACACAGCCGACTTGAGCGCGAAGAGATCCGCCGCCCGCGGATCGCCGGCAGCCCGGGCCGCGACCGCGCCTTTCAGCGTACCGACCGCGGAAACCAGCCGGTTCGCACCGGAAAGCCAGTCCGAAACGAGATCGGCGCCTGCCCCACCGCCGCGTGCCATCATGTCGTCGACCGGTCCGCGCAGCCGGCGCACCTCGTCGGCAGCCGTCTCGAGTTCCCCCAGCAACCTGGTACCGTCCCCCGGCAGGTCGAGTGCGGCGACAGCGGTCCGGGACTGCTGAAGCGCCGCGGCGGCGGCCGTCCGCGCATCGCCGATGGCGGCGCGGACATGCTGCGGCATGGCGCGTGGCCGGGCGAGCGCGATCTCGGTCAGGTCCCTCTCGCGCGCCAGCGCTGCGGCGGCGCCGGTGAGCGCATCGAACGCGGCGTTGGTCCGGGCGATCCCGATGGCAGTGGAGCGGTCGGCCACGGCCTCGCGCAGATTGAGCCAGGCCATGACGATCATCGGCAGGGCAAGCAGCGCGATCACCAGGTAAAGCGTCCGCTGTACGGAGTGCGCGGTGCCCGAGAGGCGCGCCAGGTCGCGGAGGGAGACCTCGGCGGCCCCCTCCTCGGCGGCGGCGCGTGCAGCCTCGCGTCCGGGCGCGGCGGCCTCTGCCTCGTCGCCGCCCAGCGCTTCCCGCATCCGGTGCACGGCGGAGCGGATCCGCTCCTCCCCTTCTGGGCTGGTGTCGGCGGTGGTCATCTGCGCATTCCTTCTCGGCGAGCGCCCGGCACAAGTCTGCATCGGGCACTCTGCGGCAGGCGTGGTTAACACCTCGTCAAGCGTTTGCCGGCGGGGCACCGGGCCCGCGCAACGCGGGCAGCCGGTGGAATTCGCCCTTTCCCCCGCCGCCGCACCTGCCTATGTGTGGAGCGATGCAGAGCCCCTTTCCCGCCCCACCCCATGGCCGGCCGCGCGAACCGGTGTTCAATGTCCCCTTCGCGCTGCTCGCGCTGATCGGTACGCTGGCGGCGTTTCACGCGGCGCGCATGCTGCTGCCGCTGCGCGTCGAGGTCGAGGCGATCTACATGCTGGGGTTCGTACCGGCGCGCTATGGCCTCAGCGCCCCGGAGATCGGCATCGGATCGCTGCTCGATGCGGGGCCGGTCACGGCGGCGGCAAACTTCGTCAGCTACACCTTCCTGCACGGCGACCTGAGCCACCTGGGGCTCAACTGCCTCTGGCTGGCCGCCTTCGGGGCGCCGGTCATCCGGCGGCTGGGCACCGACAGGTTCCTGGTGCTCTATTTTCTGTGCGGGGCGGCCGGCGCGGCGCTGCACCTGCTGCTGCATCCGGCGTCGGTCGCGCCCCTGATCGGGGCGTCGGCGGCGATCTCGGGTATGATGGGGTCGGCGGCGCGATTCGCGCTTGCGCCCGCCCCGCTTGGCTACCCGCGCGAACGGCTGCCGCTCCGGCGGCTGACGGACAGCCGGGTACTGGTGTTCGTCGGCCTGTGGTTCGGCCTCAACTGGCTTTTCGGGACAGGTGCGGCGAGCGTCGTCGGCGGGGCCACGATCGCGTGGGAGGCGCACGTCGGCGGCTTCGTCGCGGGACTGTTGTTGATGCCCCTTTTCGATCGCAGGCGTTAAGAGTTAATATACCCTAGGTAGATCGTTGCGTGCCGCTCGTACCCCGGAAGATGATCGCATGACCAAGCACCCCGCCCGCAAGGACCCCAAGGCCCGGCGCACGCGCCGCGAGGGGCTGCGCACCGCGGGCATCGTGGCGCTGGCCGGTGCCGCTGGCATCGTCGGCACGGCGGCCGGGGTGAAGTATCTGCGCACCCACGACATTCCGCAGGTCGTCCAGCTTTCGGCTCTGGTCGTGCCCCCGCGCGAACCGGTGCAGGCCGTGGAGCGGACGCCTTCTGTCCGGCCGGGTCCGGATGCTGCCGACCTCATGGAGCGTGGGCGCACGGCGGAGTCGCGGGCCGAACACGACGTCGCCTTCGCCGCTTACGAGGCCGCGGCACGGCGCCCGGCAGACGAACCGCCGCCGCTGCCCGACCGGCTGGAGGCACTGGCCCGCGCGGCAGGCGCCGTCGACCGGCCCGGCATCGCCGTCGATTCCCTGCGCACCGCCCTCTTCCGGCTCGAGGAGGCGCGCGACACCTCGACCGACCTTGCAGCACATCATGCGCACCGCGCCCGCCTGCTCGCTGCCTTGGCGGAGGCGGCGCTGGCCAATGGCGACGTCGGCCTTGCCGTGCGCACCGCCGCGGAAGCGGGGGAAGCGGCCGATGCTGCCACGTCAGCGGGGGCCGCGCTCACCAGCCTGCTGCCTGCCCAGGCCCGCGCTCTCGCCGTGCAGCAGCAGGCCGAGGGTGTGCGGGGCGACACGGCTGCCGCGATCCGCGCGGGCGAGCGTGCGCTCGACATCGTGAAGCGCCAGTCGGGCGCACGCAGTCCGGATGCCGCACGCCGGATGGAGGATCTGGCCCGCCTCTATGCGCGGGCCGGGCGGGTTGAGGATGCGCTCGCCCTCAATGCCGAGGCGCTGTCGATCGCGGAGGAGGATCCGAACGTCGACCGCAGCACCCTCGTCACGGGTCACAACAACCTGGCCGAGGCATGGCGTGCGGCGCAGAAGCCCGACATGGCCCGCCCCCATTACCGCCGCGCGATCGAGATTGCGCAGGAGGGCCCGGCGACCGCCGCCGACGCCGCTGTCCCGATGAACAACCTGGCGCTGCTGGAACTTGCCGCGGGCAACCGGCTGGCGGCGGAGAAGCTGTTCGTGGATGCACTGGCGCTTGCCCGGGATACCCTCGGACCGGAGCACGAAACCACGGCCCGCCTGCGCGAGAACGCGATCAATTTCTACAAGCGTATCGGGCGCTGGGATATGGCGCGCACGCTGGAGACCCCGGAAACGGGCGGCTGACACGACGGCCCGCGGCCATTCCGGAAAGCGAATTCGCCCACGGGAAAAGGATCCACAGCGCCGCTGTGGATAACGTGCATAAGGTGCTGGCGCCATTGCACCAGCGTGCCCTTGCCAGCCGTGATCGGAGGCCCCCCCGACCCGGGCGCACCCTAGCCCGTTGCCGTCGCGGCGGGCAAGCGGGAACATTCGGCGATCTTCGGTGCCTTCATCCGGCCCGGCCCGATCCCACTACATCTGACAACAGCCGGGGACTTACCCACAAGATATCGCGCATGGGGCGGGAATGACGGGACGCCTTGCCCTTGGCGCGCAGGACGGAAGCGCATAGCATCCCCAGGCCAGAGACGTTTCGCCCGGGGATGAGACACGTGACCGTGACGACGACCGGCCCCGACCAGGGCCTCGCCGCAGCGATGGAGATGCAGGGGATCCTCCCCTCGCAGGCCTTGCGCGCGTTCATCGCTGCCGGTCACATCACGGCGTTCGGCGACCGCCGGGTCGAGCCCTCGCAGGTGCAGCCGGCGTCCCTCGACCTGCGTCTCGGACGGCTGGCCTACCGTGTACCGGCGTCCTTCCTCCCTGGCGCCCGCTTCCGGGTGGAGGAGCGGCTGGACGATCTGCAGATGCACGCCCTCGACCTGACCGACGGTGCCGTGCTGGAGCGCGGCTGCGTCTATATCGTTCCGCTGGTGGAGGGCCTGCGCCTGCCCGCCGGCGTCAGCGCGCGCGCCAACCCGAAGTCCTCGACCGGCCGCCTCGACGTCTTTGCCCGCGTCATCACCGATGGCGCGCAAGCGTTCGACGACGTGCCGGATGGCTACACCGGGCCGCTCTATGCGGAGATCAGCCCGCGCACCTTCTCCATCCGGGTGCGCACGGGCACGCGGCTGGTCCAGATCCGGCTGCGCAGGGGTGCCGCCCGCGACACCGACGAAGCGGTGCGCGCGCTCAACGCCGCCGACCCGCTGCTCGGCGGTGCCGGGGCGGAGCAGTTGGCAGACGACATCCGCGGCGGCCTTCCCTTCACTGTCGACGTGCAGGGAGAGGCGTCCGGCTCCGGCGCCCTGGCTGCGCGTGCCGGCATGCCGCCGATCGTCGGATGGCGCGCGCGCAAGCACGCCGGCCTCGTCGATATCGAGCGGGTCAATCATTACGAACCGCTCGACTTCTGGGAACCGGTGTTCGCCCGCAAGGGCGGGGGCGTCGTGCTCGACCCGGACGATTTCTACATCCTGGCAACCCGCGAGTCGGTGGCCGTGCCGCCGACCCACGCCGCGGAGATGCTCGCCTACGATACGAGCGTGGGGGAGTTTCGCGTGCATTACGCCGGTTTCTTCGACCCCGGCTTCGGATATGCCTCGGCGGGCGGATCGGGAAGCCGCGCGGTACTGGAGGTGCGCACCCACGAGGTGCCCTTCCTGATCGACGACGGCCAGATCGTGGGCCGCCTGGTGTTCGAGCGGATGGCCGCCCTGCCCGATCTGCTTTACGGCCGCGACATCCAGTCCAACTACCAGGGACAAGCGTTGGCCCTTTCCAAGCAATTCCGGCGCTAGGCCCCGAACGCTGCTGCCGTTCACCTACTTTTAATCCGAATTCGCCCGAATAGTTTCGCAGGCACGGCATCGAACGTGCCACCTGTTTGCGTCGTCACCTGTTCCTTTTCTGACGTCCGGCGGTCTTCCGCGCGGAGAGTACCCTGCCCGAACGGCCGGCAGGTCGAAGCCTTGTTTCGGATGGCATCGGAGAAGACGCACGATGTTCGAGCAAAACCGGATGAAGCGGTACAAGCAGCGGCTGCGGGTGAGCGTCGAACGCGGCGCCAAGGGAACGCTCGAAGCCTATCTGTTCCTCGGTCAGAACGAACGCCTGATCGAGCTGATGAACGACTATCGCGAGTTTCTTCCGTTCGAGACCCTGCTGGGGAAGTTCCTGCTGATCCCCAAACGGGAGATCACCGAGATCACGCCGGTCGACAGCACCGGCGCACCTGTCGGGCTGAAGACCAATCCCTACAAGGTCCTGAACGTGACGCGAAATGCGAGTCCCGAGGAAGTGCACGACGCCTACCGGACGCTCATGAAGGCCCTGCATCCCGACCGGGTGCGCGCGGCGGGCCTCGGCGATGAGCTGATCCAGTACGCCACGGAGCGCACGCAGATCGTTGCCGCTGCGTACCAGGAAATCGTCGAGCAGCGCGAGAGGCTCAACCGGATCGACGTACCGGCGGCCTGAGCCACCCTCCCCGGCACGGGCGAAATCCGCCTCACGCCGGACCGGCCATCTGCGCAATACACTCTCTGGTTGCGCCAAATCTGTTTTGCAATTCTTTATTGCATACATGATTCTATCAGAGACGTTCATTATCTCTTAAGTTTTCTACCGGAAGATGAGTTCTGCCGGCACGCACCCTGACGCGTCGGACTGTTGCGTCACTCACCGTATCTCAGGGTGACCCGAGTGTGCTTCGTGTCTCGGCGCTCCTGCTTGCGTATCCGGCAGGGGCGCCTTTTTCGTTCCGGCTCCGGGAAAATACCCAGGCGGCGGCGCGGCTTGGCAAACATCTTGCTTCCCGCTGTCGTGACGGGGATAGGTACCCGGTCCAGTACAGCGGAGTATGTTGCATATGTTCGATCATGACCGGATGAAGCGTTCGAAGCGGCGCGTTCGCGTGCTGGTTGAGCGCGGCGCCAAGGGTGCGATGGAGGCGAGCCTTTTCCTCGCCCATGACGAGCGCCTGATCGACGCGCTCAACGACGACCGGAAGTTCCTTCCCCTCGAGACGGTACTGGGCAAGCTCCTGCTCCTACCAAAGAGCGAGATCACCGAGATCACGCCCGTCGACCGCGCGGGCAAGCCGGTCGGCCTCAACGCCGATCCCTGCAAGATCCTCGGCGTCACGCCGGATGCGACCGCGGAGGATTTGCGTACCGCCTACCTGACCCTCGTGAAGGCGCTGCATCCCGACCGGGTGCGGGCAGCCGGCCTCGCCGAGGAGTTCATTCAGTACGCCACCGAACGAACACAACTCGTCACGGCGGCCTACCACGAGATCACGGCCGAGCGCGAAAGACGCGCCAAGGCCGAAGCGCCACCCGCCTGACGGGCCGGAGGGGGCAAGCCGGATGCGCACCGAACCCGCAAGCCCGCAGCTGCGACCGCGTACCCGCGTGCGGGTGGCGATGGCGCTGACAGAAGGGCACATGCTCGACGGCTTTCTGTTCATCGCAGAGCGCGAACGTCTCGTCGACCTCGTGAACGATGCGCGCCGCTTCCTGCCCTTCGAGACGATCACGGGCGAATTCGTCCTGATCGCCAAGGACGAGATCCGCGCGGTTCGCCCCTTCGAGGGGCGCGGCCCTGCACACGCGATCTTCACCGGCGACCCCTACACGGTCCTGGGCGTGCACAGCGACGATAGCGACGAGGCGATCAAGCAGGCCTATTACGCGCTGCTGCGGCAATTGCACCCGCAACAGGCCGAGGCCTCGGGCCTGCACCCGGCGCTCGTCGACTGCGCAGGCGCGCTGACCCGCCGGGTGATCGAGGCCTACGATCACATCCTGCGCAACCGGAAACGCGGGCGCTGAGCCCTAGCGCCGCCCTGCCCGCGCCAGCCGCGCCTCCCGCTGCGCGATGTAGAGGGTGGCGGCGACGATCATCGCCGCACCGGCATAGGTCCAGGCGCCGGGAACCTCGCCGAACAGCGCCCAGCCGAGCGCGATCGCGAGCAGCAGCTTGGTGTAGTCGAAGGGCGCAAGGAAACTTGCCTCGGCCGTACGGAAGGCCTTGATGATCATCCACTGGAACACGATCGCCGACACGCCGACGCCAGCCAGCATCAGCCACTGCGCGGGCGTGAACGGCTGCCAGAGCGGGATCGCCCAGGGCGACGCGATCACCACGGAGCCTGCCATGAACCATGTCAGCATGCTGAGTTGGCTCTCCCCTTCCGGAAAGAACTTCAGCAGCGTCACCGCGCAGGCGATCGCAAACGCCATGGCAAGCATGCCCAGCACCGGAAGAAGCGGCAGCACCGTCACGTCCGCACCCGGCCGCAGGATGACGAGAACGCCAAGAAAGCCCACGACCGTCGCAAGCCACCGCCGCCAACCGACCTTCTCGCGCAGGATCGTGGCCGCCAGGATGACCGTGAACAGCGGGGCGGTGAAGGAAATCGCCGTCACGTCCGCGAGCGGCAGCTTGGTGATCGCGTAATAGCCGAGCAACATGCCCGTGGCCCCGATCCCGACCCTGAGCGCATGGATGTGGGCGTGGCGCGTGCGCAATTGGCGCAAGCCGCCGAACCTGACAAGCAGGGGGAGAATGACCACGAGACCGATCGCACCGCGCATGAACCCGGTGAGTACAGCAGGAACCCCGCTATCCCCCAACATGCGGACAAGAACGGAGATCAGCGTGAACCCCATCACCGCGGCGATCATCCACAGTGCGCCCCGCAGATTTGCCGGCAGCGCCGCCAGCCGGCGGCGCGTTCGATAGGCCACCGTTCCTGGATCTGCGTGCCTCATGAAGGTTTTCTTACAGGAGCCCGCCGAGGATTGGCATAGGCAAAGCGCATATGGCCTGTTTCGGGCGCAGCCTTGCTCCGCGGTTCGCCCATTGCCACATGGAGGGCCTTTCGTGCTAGACGGTCCCGGACGCGCGGCACGGCTCTTGTATCCACTGTCCGGATACCGTGCCTCTGGTCCCAAAACGGAACTTGGATGAAACGCACCGACCGCCCGGAAACGCCCGAAAAGGCCCGCGAAAGCGTGCGCGACAGCGCGCGTGCGGCCCGTGCGCTTCTGAAGGAGGCGCTGGCCCATCGCGAGGCAGGCCGGCGGCTCGAGGCCGAACGGACGTTCCGCCGTGCCGTGGAGACCGCACCGAAGGACGAATGGGCCTGGGCGCTCTACGGCGCCTTCCTCCAGGAGGTGGCCGGCCGTCTCGACGATGCGCACGCCGCCTACAGCCGCGCGCTTGCCATCGATCCGGACTTCGACTGGGTCCGCGACCGGCTGGAGGCGCTGATCGCGGGCGACCGCGGCAGCGAGGACGCCGAGGGTCCTGCCGGGCAGCACGGAACGCGCGGCCTGACCGATCCCGCAGGTGCCCCGCGCCGGCCGGCGGGCGGCGATACGGGGCTCGACACCGCGGACTTCGCCACTCATCCCGCGGCGGAACGGGCAGCAGACGCACGGCGTCTCGAGCAGGCCGGGCGCCACGAGGACGCGCGCGAGGCGTGGAGCGAGGTCGTCGAGCTGGAGCCGGACAACGTGACCGCGCTGTGCGACCTGGCCAATCTCTGCCTCTATCCGCTGGACCATCCTGACGAGGCGCTCGACGCGGCGGAGCGCGCGCTCGAACTCGACGACACCTGCGCGGAGGCGCATGGGCTCTACGGCCGCGCACTGTGGCGCGTTGGCGGCGATGCCCACGCCGCACTTGCGGCCATCGAACGCGCCATCGCCCTCGATGGAACCGATTGCAACGCGCACGCCTGGCGCGGCCAGATCCTGCACGAATCCCTGGACGAGGCGCAGGCTGCCGAAAGCGCCTATCTGCGCGCGCTGGAGCTTGCGCCGGACTTCTCCTGGGTGCGCGAACAGCTGGCCCTGCTCTACAAGAGCCAGCTCGACAGGCCGCAGGACGCCGCGCGCCTGTTCCGGGCCCTGCTGAAGGAGCACCCCGACGACACCTGGGCGGCGTTCGAGCTGGCGGAACTGCTGCACGATCCGCTCGGCGCATCGGCGGAGGCGGAACGTCTCTACCGCCGCGTCGCCGCCGCCAATCCGAACACGGCGCTGCCGCTGATCCGGCTGGCGGAACTTCTGATGGACGGCGAAGGCCAGGCAGCCGAGGCCGAGGCGCTTCTCTCGCGCGCCATCGCGCTGGAGCCGCGCAACCGCGAGGCCGTGCTGCAACTCGCCGAACTGCTCGCCGCATCCGAGGGCCGCGCGTCAGATGCCGAGCGCCTGCTTCGCCGTCACCTTGCGCACACCCCGCGCGATGCCGACGCACGGCTGCTGCTTGCAGACCTGATCGGGGCGCGGGGCGGACGCCTGGCGGAGGCAGAGGCGCTCTACCGCGAGGTCCTGAAGCGGGAGCCGCGCAACGCCCACGCCTGGCGCCGGTTCGGCCGGTTCTGGCTCGACCGCGCCGGCGATACCGATGCTGCCGAGGCCGCCTTCCTGACGGCCCGCTCGCTCGACCCGGACGAGGCGGCCGAGGAGGCGCCGGCAGGCCTCCAGCGCGTGGATGAACCCGTGGCTACTGCATCGGGCGGCACGCCCCCGGTACATGGCGGCCAGACCGGGCGCCTGGAGCGCTCCGCGAGCGCGGAAGCGCCCGGCGTGCAGCGCGTGCGGACGCAAGCCGCACGAGAGCCCGTGAGCGGCACCGCCGTTGTCCGCTTCCTCGACCGTCACGCGATCTCGCTGCTTCTGCTCGGCGTCATCATCCTTGTCGTCGCGGTCAATGCCGCGCGTGTCCTGGGGAATTGAGGCAGGCCGCATGACCGGTCACCTGATCGTCGGCGGCGGGGTGGCCGGCCTCGGTCTTGCGCTCAGGCTGCTGCAGAAGGGCGTGCCCGTCCGCGTGCTCGAACGCGACCGGACAGGACGGGCAGCAAGCTGGGCCGCGGCGGGATACCTGCCACCGACCGTCGGCACCGATCCCCTTGCCCGTCTGCACGGCGATTGCGTCGCGGCCTGGCCCGCGTTCGCGCGCGAACTCGAAGGGCTTTCCGGCCTGCCGCTCGACTTCCACGACGCGGGGGCGCTGACCGTCGCCGTGCCGGAAACGCTTGCCGCCGCGCGTGCCCTCTACGAGGCGCAGGCGGCGCTGGGCTGGCCGGTGGTCTGGCTCGACGGGGACGGGGCGCGCGCGCTCGAACCCGCGTTGGGACCGGACGTGGTGGGCGCCATTCACAATCCCGCTGTCTGCTGGGTCGATCCGCGAAAGGTGTCCGCGGCGCTGGATACCGCCGTGCGGAAGCTTGGCGGCGAGATCGTGGAGGGCGCCGAGGTTGCCCGCGTAACCGTCGAGGCGGGACGTGCCACAGGCGTCATCCTGGGCGACGGCACGGCGATCCGCGCGGAGGCCGTCACCGTCGCGGCAGGGGCATGGGCCGGCACGCTGGGCGGGCTCGAAGGCGCCAACGTGCCGCCCATGCGCCCCGTGCGCGGCCAGATGGCGGCGGTCGCAGACGATGCCGCGTCTCCCCTCACCCGCCGCCTGATCCGGCGCATCGGGCGCGGTGCAGTCACGCCGCGCGGCGACGGGCGCCTCGTCATCGGCACCACGGTCGAGGACGCGGGTTTCGCGGTCGAGACGCACGAGCACGACATCGCCGCCTTCATGGCGGAGGCGGTGCGCATCCTGCCCGCGCTGAAGGATCGCCCGCTGATCGAGACATGGGCGGGCCTGCGCCCCTACACGCAAGACGGGCTGCCCGTGCTCGGTCCCGATGGGCGCGTTGCGAGGCTTTCCTGGTGCACGGGCTATGCCGCGGACGGCATCATCTGCACGTCGCGCGTGCCCTCCCTGGTCGCAGATGCATTGACCGGCGGCGAGGCCATCGACCCCGCGTTCCGGCCGGGCCGCACCTACACGGGCCGCCTGCACGCACCCGAGTTCGAGTAGCCTCAGCCGCCGAGCGCCGTGTCCGCGGGCACGTAGTCGTAACCGAGCGCCTCGGCGACCGCCTCATAGGTCACCATGCCCTTGTGGACGTTGAGACCCGCCTTGAGGTGCGGATTGCCGCGCAGCGCGTCGAGGCCCTTCGCCGCCAGCGACAGGCCGAACGGCAGCGTCGCGTTGCCGAGTGCATAGCTCGACGTCAGCGGCACCGCCCCCGGCATGTTCGCCACGCAATAATGCACGACGCCGTCGATGATGAAGGTGGGCTGATGGTGCGTCGTGGGCTTCGAGGTCTCGAAGCAGCCGCCCTGGTCGATCGCCACGTCAACGAGCACCGCGCCGTTCTTCATGCCCGGCAGCATGTCGCGGGTGACGAGTTTCGGCGCGCTCGCCCCCGGAATAAGCACCGCGCCGATCACGGCGTCGGCGGCCATCACCTCTTCCTCGATCGACTCCGCGGTCGAGAACCGGGTCCGCACGAGGCTGGAGAACATCTCGTCGAGCACGCGCAGCCGCGGGAGCGAACGGTCGAGGATCGTCACCTCCGCGCCGAGGCCGACCGCCATGCGCGCGGCATGGGTGCCGACGACGCCCCCGCCGATCACCACGACGCGCGCGGGCGACACGCCCGGCACGCCGCCCAGCAGGAATCCGCGCCCGCCGGCGTGCTTCTCCAGGCAATGCGCGGCAGCCTGGATCGAGAGACGCCCCGCGACCTCGCTCATGGGCTGCAGCAGCGGCAGACCGCCCGCGGAATCCGTCACCGTCTCGTAGGCGATGGCCGTACAGCCGGACTTCACCAGCCCCTCGGTCTGCTTGGGGTCCGGCGCGAGGTGGAGATAGGTGAAGAGGATCTGCCCCTCGCGCAGTTGTGCCCATTCGGCCGGTTGGGGCTCCTTCACCTTGACGATCATCTCGGCCTTCTCGAACACCTCCTCCGCGCTCGCGGCGATGGTCGCACCCGCCTGTTCATAGGCCGCGTCGTCCTTGCCGATGCCGGCACCCGCGCCGGTCTCCACGATCACCTCGTGCCCGCGCGCGACGTATTCCCGCACGGCGGACGGGGTGAGCCCCACGCGATGCTCGTCGGCCTTGATCTCCTTCAGGGTTCCTACGCGCATGACGCCTCCGGCGGCTGGATGTCGATATAGAGGGGGAATTATACGCGAAAAGCCGCCGCACGTCCGTGCAAAGGCGGCTCGACACGAGGGTAAAAACGCCTGAAAATTGCAGAAATTTCCCGAAATCCGGAGAAACCTTGTGTCAATGCACCTGGACAAGATCGATCGTGCCATCCTGAGGGCGCTGCAGGACGATGCCCGCCTTGCCAATGTGGATCTCGCCGGGAAGGTGGGGCTGTCGCCTTCGGCATGCTCGCGCCGGGTCCATGCGCTGGAACGCGAGGGCGTGATCCGCGGCTACCATGCCGCCCTCGACGAGGCACGGCTGGGCGGCGCCGTGCAGGTGATCGTGATGATCACGCTGTCGGGCCAGTCGGCGGAGAAGATCGCGGAGTTCGAGGCCGCGGTCGCCCGCGTCCCGGAGGTGCTGGTCTGCTACCTGATGACCGGCGTGCACGACTATTTGCTGCGGGTCGCGGCCCGCGACCTCGCCGATTTCGAGCGCATCCACAAGGAACGCCTTTCCCCCCTGCCCCACGTCGTGAAGATGGAGTCGAGCTTCACGCTGCGGGCGGTCGTGAACCAGCCGCTCTCCGTGCCGGCGTAAGCGGAGCGCGCGTCACCGCACTGTCACGCAAGCCCGTTATTCGCGGCATCGGGGGCCGCGAAGAAACCGCGCAAGGCGCGCAGCGGCGGCCCGCACGAGACGTGGGAAAAGGGATCGACACGATGGACAGGCAGATCGAGGGTTACGCCAACCGCATGGAGGCCTATGAGGCGTCGGAAGACGCTGGCCGCAACCCGACTGTCGCGGAGGGACGCGCGACCGTAGGCGACGTGATCGCCAGCCGCTTCTCGCGCCGTGGGGTGCTGAAGGGGATGCTCGGCAGCGCCGCCATCGCCGCCGTGGCGGGTGCGGGCATGGAGGCGCTGCTCGCCCGCTCCGCGCGCGCCGCAACCGCCGCCTTCGGCTTTACCGAGATCGCGCACGGCGTCGACGAGACGCACCATGTCGCGCCGGGCTATTCCGCCGACATCCTGATCCGATGGGGCGACCCGGTCGTGAAGGGCGCGCCAGCCTTCGACCCGATGAACCAGACCGCCGACGCGCAGGAGATGCAGTTCGGCTACAACAACGACTTCCTGGGCCTTGTGCCGCTGCCGCTGGGATCGGCCGGCACGGACCGGGCGCTTCTGGTGGTGAACCACGAGTATACCTCCGAGGAGGTGATGCACCCGACCGCGAAACTGCCGGCCGAGCCCGTCACCATGGGCAAGGCGAGCCACCGCGTCACCCGGGAGCTTGCCGAGATCGAAATGGCCGCGCACGGCGGCAGCGTGATCGAGGTGGTGCGCGAGGGCGGCAAGTGGCGTGTGGTGGCCGACAGCCCCTACAACCGCCGCATCACGCCGCGCTCGACCGAGATGGTCCTGACGGGTCCGGCCGCGGGGCACGACCGCCTCAAGACCGAGGCCGACCCCGCAGGCACGCGCTGCATCGGGATGCTGAACAATTGCGCGGGCGGCATGACGCCCTGGGGCACCTGGCTGTCGGCGGAGGAGAACTTCCACGGCTATTTCTGGGGCCAGCTCGACGAAAGCCACGCCGAGCACGCGAACTACAAGCGCTACGGCGTCCCCGGGAACTGGTACGGCTGGGGCGCGTTCTTCGACCGGTTCGACATCGCGAAGGAGCCGAACGAGGCCAACCGCTATGGCTGGATGGTCGAGATCGACCCCTACGACCCGGTCTCCACGCCGAAGAAGCGCACCGCGCTCGGCCGATTCAAGCACGAGGGCGGCGGCGTCATCGTCAACAAGGACGGACGCGCGGTCGTCTACATGGGCGATGACGAGCGGTTCGACTATCTCTACCGCTTCGTGAGCGCGGGCACCTACAACCCGAACGACCGGGCGGCCAACATGGACCTGCTCGACGAGGGTACGCTGTCGGTTGCGCGCTTCGACGCAGACGGCACCGTCACCTGGCTGCCGATGGTTCAGGGCGAAGGCCCGCTGACGGCGGAGAACGGGTTCGCAAGCCAGGCCGACGTGGTGATCGAGGCGCGCCGGGCGGGCGACCTTCTGGGCGGGACCCCGATGGACCGGCCGGAGGACGTGGACGTCCAGCCGCAAACGGGCCGCATCTATGTGATGCTGACCAACAACACCCGCCGCAAGGCCGAGCAGGTCAATGCCGCCAACCCGCGCGCGGAAAACGCCTTCGGCCACATCGTCGAGATCACGGCCCCGGACATGGACCATGCCGCCGACCGGATGCCGTGGGAAATCCTCGTGAAGTGCGGCGATCCGTCCAAGCCGGAACTGGGCGCCATGTGGAATCCGGCCACCACCGGCAACGGCTGGTTCGCCGCCCCGGACAATTGCGCGGTCGACCACCAGGGCAGGCTGTGGGTGACGACCGACCAGGGATCCGGCTGGGCCAGGACCGGTACCGCCGACGGCGTCTGGGCGATGGAGACGGATGGCGCGCTGCGCGGCACCGGCCGCATGTTCTTCCGTGTGCCGGTGGGTGCGGAGATGTGCGGCCCCTGCTTCACGCCGGACGACACCGCGCTGTTCGTCGCGGTCCAGCACCCGGCGACCGACGGCGTGGATAAGTACGCGCCCTTCGGCCGCAAATCGACGTTTGAGGACCCGGCTACCCGCTGGCCGGACTTCAAGGACGGCATGCCGCCGCGCCCGTCGGTCGTCGTCATCACAAAAAACAATGCAGGAGTGATCGGAAGCTGATTAACTCTCGTACAAGGAGAGTGTTGCGTTCGAGGGGTTGTGTAAGCAGATCGGCGACCGGTTGCGTAACGGGCGGAAATCTCTTGCAGATTTCCGCCCTGTTCCGTTCAGGCCCCGCCTCGGGCGAGGAACGCGCCAATCCATTGGGCGACCGCCGAACGATCGTTGCCATGCTCCAGACTGTGCAGGCCGACGTCGGCCACCGGATGCGGAATCCGCGTCCCTGCCCGGATGCGGATGAGGTCGGAGGCGTAGTCCGTCTCGAACTCAGGATGCACCTGGAAGGACATGGCCCGCGCGCGCGGGTAGGCGAGTATGCCGAACGGGCAGAAATTGCTGCCGCCCACAACCTCGGCAGCATCGGGAACCTCCACCACCTGGTCCTGGTGCATGGCCGCGATGCGAACCCGCGACAGGCCAGGTGTCATCCAGGATTGCGGGCGCAGAACCTCATAGCTGTGAAGGCCGCAGCCCCACCCCTTCTCCGACTTCAC
The DNA here is from genome assembly GCF_024158125.1 of Futiania mangrovi. Classification (NCBI taxonomy): domain Bacteria; kingdom Pseudomonadati; phylum Pseudomonadota; class Alphaproteobacteria; order Futianiales; family Futianiaceae; genus Futiania; species Futiania mangrovi. Next base: position 60,756 of record NZ_JAMZFT010000003.1, read on the forward strand.
GACGCGCCCGCCGAAGGCCTCCGCCATGATCTGGTGGCCGAAGCAGATGCCGACCTGCGGAACGCCCGCCTCGCCCGCGCGGCGGATGAAGTCCTTGAACGGTCCGATCCACGGCACGGGATCGTAGACGCCATGGGCCGACCCGGTGATGACCCAACCGTCGGCCGCTTGCGGATCGGGCGGGCCTGAACCGTCCAGCAGCGAATGGACGAAGGTGTCGGCCCCCGGCAATGCTTCGCCGACGAGGCGGCGGAACATGGCCCGATAGGTGCCGTGCCGCGCCTGCAGGTCCGCAGGCACCTCGCCGGTTTCGATGATACCGATCTTCATGGAAAGACGCTCGTACAGGAGGAACCAGAACCGTTGCGCCAGATGTAATCGACGCACAGCCGCCGCGCCAGACCGTCAGACCGGGATCATTGCAGGTCGTCCGGCTCCCGGAACACGAAGCCGTGCACGATGGCCATGCGCTCCATGTGCCGCTTCAGGGGCGCGGTGTCCCCGTCGAGATCGCGCAGGTCGAGCCGCAACAGGCGCCGGCGGCCGCCTTCGGGCGTCGACCACCGGACCAGAAGGGTCACCTCCCGCGCGACCGCATCCCAGTTCACATAGCCGAGCGAGCGCCAGTTGATCCGCTCCGACAAGGGCGGCAAGTCGAGAACGAGATGGTCGTTTCCGGCCCGGAGCGCCGGCCCGCGCTGCCCCAGCCGCAGCACGTGGGACGCCGCGCGCCAACCTGCCAGCGCCCCGAGGAACAGAAGAACCAGCGCGACGGCACGCTCCAGCCCCGGCAAGGGATGATCCGGCAACGACAGCACTCCGGTCCCGACCGCACCGGCCAGTGCCCACAGGCCGAACATCGCCACGAGCCAGCGGCCCGCGCGCACCCCGAGCCGGTCCCGTGAGCGTTCATAAGTCAGATGTTCGCCCCCTGCCACGTGTCCTCGTGGCGGCGGCGTGTCGTCGCGCATGCCCCCCGGCCCTCGCGTAAACCCTGCCCCGGCGCGCAAGGTTACGCGCCTTTGCGCAAGGTTCAAGCTCTGCGCACGCCGGAGGCGTCGGCAATCTGCAGTTTTGAATGAAATGAATGTGCGGACACCCACCCGGGCAGGGGTCCGGGCGAGTGCCGCCATGCCTTTTTTCTGGCCGGGGTGGGCGCCCCGACGGGTTCCCCTGGAACCTGCCCGATCTCGAAACCGGGCTTTCTCTCACCGAAGGCCTGAGATGTCTCTGCCTGGTCGGGCGGAGTCAGCTTGTCGCCTCCTTGTCTGTCGGGCCCCGGAATGGACCCGATGGAAGAAGCGTACGCCTCCGCCCCCGGCACATCCATCGGGACCCTTGCGTACGTGTTGTGCCGCGCCGAACGCCGTGCCGCTCAGCCTGCTGCATCCGCGAGGGCGGTTTCCGCCTCCACCGCGGCGATGGCCGTCATGTTCACCACCCCGCGCGAGGTCACCGACGGCGTGAGGATATGCGCAGGCCGCGCCGCGCCGACGAGGATCGGCCCCACGGGCAGCGCGTCGCCCATCACCTTGATGAGGTTCATGGCGATGTTGGCGGCATCGAGGTTCGGGAAGACGAGCAGGTTCGCCTCCCCCCTCAGCGTCGACGCGGGCATCACCCGGTCGCGCAGGATCTGCGACAGCGCCGCGTCGCCGTGCATCTCGCCATCCACCTCGAGGCCGGGCGCGGTGTCCCGGATACGGCCCAGCGCGTCGCGCATCTTCCGCGCCGAGGAGGAATCGCCCGACCCGAAATTGGAATGGGACAGGAGCGCCACCTTGGGCTCGATCCCGAAACGGCGGATGTGGCGCGCGGACATCAGCGTCATTTCCGCGATCTCCTCCACCGACGGGTCGTGCGTGACATAGGTGTCGGTGAAGAAATAGGCCCCGCGGTTCAGGATCAGCAGCGACAGCGCCGAGAAATCGTGCGTGCCGGGAGCAAGCCCGATCACCATGCGGATCTGCCGCAGGTGCCGGTCGAACCGCCCGTCGAGGCCGCAGATCATCGCGTCCGCATCGCCGCGCAGCACCGCCGTCGCGGCGATCGCCGTGGTGTTCGTACGGATGATGGTACGCGCGGCGTCCGGCGTCACGCCCATGCGGCCCGCTCGGGAGAGATAGCTGTCCACATAGTCGCGGTAGCGGGGATCGTCCTCGGGGTTCACAAGCTCGAAGTCCGTACCCGGCTTCAGGCTGAGGCCGAAGCGCGCCAGACGCCGGGCGACGACCGACGGACGCCCGATCAGGATCGGATCGGCCAGCCCCTCCTCCAGCACCACCTGGGTCGCGCGCAGCACCCGCTCGTCCTCGCCGTCGGCGTAGATGACGCGCCGCTTCGCCTGCCTCGCGGCGGCGAAGATCGGCTTCATGATGAGGCCCGAGCGGAAGACGAAGCGCTCCAGCCGGTCGCGGTAGGCCTTGAAGTCCTCGATGGGCTTCTGCGCCACGCCCGTCTCCATCGCGGCCTTCGCCACCGCCGGCGCGATGCGCAGGATGAGGCGCGGATCGAACGGCGTCGGGATCAGGTAGTCGGGGCCGAAGACCTTGCCCTCGCCGCCATAGGCGCGCGCGGCCACGTCCGACATCGGCTCGCGCGCCAGCCGGGCGATGGCGTGCACCGCGGCGGCCTTCATCTCCTCGTTGATCGTGGTCGCCGCGACGTCGAGCGCGCCGCGGAAGATGTAGGGAAAGCAGAGGACGTTGTTGACCTGGTTGGGAAAGTCCGACCGCCCCGTGCACACGATGGCGTCGGGCCGGGCGGCGCGCGCCACGTCGGGCATGATCTCCGGCACCGGGTTCGCCAGCGCCATGATCAGCGGCCGCTCGGCCATCTTCTCCAGGTACTCGGGCTTCAGCACGCGCGGCGCGGAGAGGCCGAGGAAGATGTCCGCCCCCTCGATCACGTCGGCGAGCGTGCGCGCCTCGCTCGCTTGCGCGAAAGCGCCATTGTACGGGTTGAGACCCGGCCGCCCCTCCCAGACGAGCCCGTCGATATCGGTGACCCAGATGTTCTCGCGCCGGGCGCCGAGGCTCATCAGAAGATTGAGGCAGGCGAGCGCCGCCGCGCCCGCGCCTGAGGTGACGATCTTCACGTCCTCGATCTTCTTGCCCGAGAGCGAGAGCGCGTTGACGACCGCCGCGCCGACGATGATCGCGGTGCCGTGCTGGTCGTCGTGGAAGACCGGGATGCCCATGCGTTCGCGCAGGCGTGTCTCGATCTCGAAGCATTCGGGCGCCTTGAAGTCCTCGAGATTGATGCCGCCGAAGGTCGGCTCCAGCGCCGCGATCACCTCGACTGCGCGGTCGACGTCCAGCGCATCGACCTCGATATCGAAGACATCGATGCCGGCGAATTTCTTGAAGAGGACGGCCTTGCCCTCCATCACCGGCTTGGCGGCGAGCGGGCCGATATTTCCGAGGCCGAGCACGGCGGTGCCGTTGGAGACGACGGCGACGAGGTTCTGGCGCGAGGTGAGGCGTGCCGCGGCGAGCGGATCCTCGACGATGGCCTCGCACGCGGCCGCCACGCCCGGCGAATAGGCGAGCGCGAGGTCGCGCTGGTTGCCGAGCGGCTTGGTCGCCTGGATCTCGAGTTTCCCGGGCCGCGGAAACTCGTGGTAGTGCAGCGCCGATTCCTTCAGATCGTCCGCGATGAGCGGTGGCTGGCCCGGCGGCGGTGTGGTCGACATGGAAAGACGTTCCTTGCAAGCGCGAGTGCATCCCCATCCCACGCTATAGCGCGGGACGGGGGGTGCTTGCGAGGGCGAAGGCGAGCGGTACTGCCCCGGCGAGGGGTCAGGCCTTGCCTTCCTTCTCCTTGTGGCGGGCGATGGCGGAGGTGATGAGGCTCTTGGCCTCGTAGACGCCGCCCCAGCCCCTCACCTTGGCCCACTTGCCGCCTTCGAGATCCTTGTAGTGCTCGAAGAAGTGCTGGATCTGCTGCATCAGGATCGGCGGCAGCTGCTCGTAGGTCTGGATGTGGTCGTAATAGGGATGCGCGGAGGAGAGCGGCACGCCAAGCAGCTTCTCGTCGGGGCCCGCCTCGTCCTCCATCAGCAGCACGCCCACCGGGCGGCAGCGCACGACCGCGCCGGGGATCAGGCGCGCGCGCGTCATCACCATGAAGTCGAGCGGGTCGCCATCCTCGGCCAGGGTGTGCGGCACGAAACCATAGTCGGCCGGATAGTACATCGCCGTGTGCATGAAGCGGTCGACGAACAGCGCGCCCGACTCCTTGTCGACCTCGTACTTCACCGGGTCGGAGTTCGCCGGGATCTCGATGATGACATTGACGTCGTGCGGCGGGTTCTCGCCGATGCGGATCTTGGAAATGTCCATGTGTCTGAAGCCCTTGCATTGCCAGGTGCGCCGGCCATGTTGCGACGCAACAGAATAGGCGCCGCTTCTACCGCGCGGCCCTGCGTTGCGCCAGCCCCCAAAAGGGCGCAGGGCTCGCCACAAAAGGAAAAAGCCCGGAGATCTCTCTCCGGGCCTTCCCTGCCTTTCGGACGCGGACGCCCGCTCAAGGGCCTGTCGTGCGCCGGACCGTGCGAGGAACCGGGCGCCCGCCTCGGCGAAAGCCGATTACGCGGCCGTTTTGGCGCGCAGTTCCGCCGCCAGCTTGGTGAACGGCTCAGCCGAGGTGCGGACGAAATCGTTCGTCATCTCGGTGAGCTTGCGCCCCTCGCCCGCCGTACGGTCGAACACGGTGCGGAAATACGCCGTCTGGATCTCGAACGCCTCGCGGACGTCCTTGGCTTCCATCGCGGCGCGGGCGGCTTCGAAACCGTCGTTGAGGTTCGCCTGCGCGATGTCGAGCGCCGTGTTCGACAGGGCGACAGCGCGCTCGGCGCTCGCCTTGCGGGCTTCCTCGATGGCGGCGGTCATGTCCTTGCCGAGGACATTGAACTTTTCCGTCGCGTCCTGCGCCAGCTTGAAGGCGTCGGCCGTGGCGGTCTTGGCATCGGTCGTCTTGCGGGTGGTCATGGTCGTCACTCCTTGTCCGCCGCGATTGCGGCTGGCTGAAATTCGCGGTCTGCAACGCACCAAACAGGTTTTGTGCACTGCAACATGATCCGTTAGATAGGAGCCTCGCCGCGCGACGTCAAGGGAATTTTGTTGCACTGCACAAAAATACGGATCAGCCGTCGGCCGTGCCGGACGCGCGCGCTCCCTCCGCCTGGCGGCGGCGCAGAAGCGCCATGTTGACCTCCGCCCCCAGGATGAACAGCGCGCCCGTGATGTAGAAGAACAGCAGAACGCCGATCAGGCCCCCGAGACTGCCGTAGGTCACCGAGTAATTGGCAAAGCCCGCGAGATAGAAAGAGAAGGCGCTGGCCCCCGCCATCCAGAGCAGGATGGTCACCACGATCCCGGGCCAGAGATCGCGGGTATTCATGCGCCGGGCGGGAAGAAAACGGTGCAGCGCCATCAACGAGCCGCCCAGCACCGCCAGCGCGATCGCGTAGCGCAAGACGGTGTACAGCACGACGAGCGAAGCGGGCAGCGGAAACCATACCTCGACAAGGCGCAGGATGACCGGGCCGAGGACGATCAGCAGCGCCAGCAGCAGCAGGCCGGCCGCCCCCCCGATCACGAACAGCACGCTCTGCAGCCGCCGCAGCCAGAAGGAGCGCACGTCCTGCACGTCGTAGGCGCGATTGAGCGCGCCCCGCAGCGCCTCGATCCCGCTCGACGCAGTCCAGAGCGTCGCCAGGATGCCGAACGTCAGCAGTCCGCCGCGCTGACGCAGCAGCACCTCTTCGACAACGGGACTGAGAGCCTCGGCAATCTCGGCCGGCATGACCTCGAACATGTGGCCGATGATGCGCTGGGCCGCCTCCGGATCGCCGACGAAACCGCCAAGCGCCACGAGGAAGATCACGAAGGGAAAGATCGCGAGCAAGGCCGTGAACGACATGTGGCCAGATATCTCCAGCCCCTCGTCGTCCACGAAATGCACCAGCGCGTCCCAGCCAACCTGAAAGGTGGCGATCAGGCCATCACGCATACACTGCCCTCCCCCATGCCTCAGGCAGGCAGGGTGCCCGGGACGGGCGCGGTGTCAACCGGCAAGGGGCAGACTAGCCCTGGGCGATGAAGAGCGCGTCGAGAAGTTCCGTATCGCCGGGCGAGAGGGCAAAGACGTCGGTGAGGATCAGGCACTCCTCCCCATCCCAGTGCCGGATCTCCAGAGCATCGGGGTAGAAGACCCGTGCAAGCGTATCGATCAGAGCAATCTCGACCATCGCGCCCTTGCCCTGGAAGACGATGCGCTGGTTGGTCAGGATCAGCGCGCCATCGGTGCGCACCGACTCACGGTCGGGCATGGGGTAAGTCATGTCACCGCCGCTGACCAGCATCGACAGGTGGCGGGGCGGAACCGCGAGGTTCGGCGCGCGATGGGCACCCACGGCGAAATAGCCAAGCCGCACCCAGACAGCCGGGCACCGGTAGCGCGCGATCTCCAGCGGACGAAGTTGCAGGCCGGACAGGACATGGCCGAACGGCACGGCTGCTGCACTGCACGCCTCGCCGCCCGCCGGGCTGGGGTCGCGCCGGTCGTCGAGAGCACCCGCAGCCTCCACGGCCGCGGCCTCGGCACCGAGCGCCGTCTCCAGCGCCCGCAACGTCTCGACCTGGACCCCGGCCTCGAAACCGAGGGACGCCAGTTCGTCCGGCGGGCCCAGCGTTTCCAGCGGCGGCATGGAGGCGGGACGCCGGCGGTCCCTGCCGGACCAGCCGTGCTCGCCTGCGGAACCGGCCTTGCCCTGCCGCGATGAGGATTTCCCAGCCATCGCGGCAGAATGGCGCAGACAGGGTAAAGAATCCCTTGCCGGCCGGGCGTCCGGGCGCACCGGCGGGCACGGTCGCTTAACACCTTTGGCATATAACTTGCTGCCACGCGCTCAACCGCCGCGTGTTTGTTGAGTAACGGGGTCACGATGTCACACATCCGATCACTTTTCTGTGTAACGGCCGTCACGCTTCTTTACAGCTCGGCCTCGCTCGCTGCCCCGGAGTTCCGCACGCTCGACGGCAGCGGCAACAATCTCGCCAATGTCACATGGGGTATGGCCGGAACCGACCTGATGCGGGTCGCGCCGGAAACCTATCTCGCGCCCTATGGCGGCACGGGCACGCGGCCGAGCGCGCGGGAGGTGTCGAACGCGCTGGCCGCGCAGGGGCCACGTACGGTGCCGAGCAGCGCCGGCATTTCCAACATGTTCTGGGCCTGGGGCCAGTTCCTCGACCACGACATCTCGATCACGCCCATCGCGGGCGGGGACCCCATGTCGATCCCGGTGCCCGCGGGCGACCCCTGGTTCGACCCGGCCGGCACCGGCAGCATGAGCCTGCGCACGACGCGGGCGGTCCCCTCCTCCGTCGGCGCGGACGGCAGCCGCGCGCATCCGAACGCGATCACCTCGTGGATCGACGCATCGATGGTCTATGGCTCCGACGCGGCAACCGCCTCGAAGTTGCGCACCAACGACGGCACGGGGAAGATGCGCGTCTCCGAGGGCCAGCTTCCGCCCATCAACGAGATGGGAATGTTCATGACCGGCGACACGCGGGCGAACGAGAACATCCCGCTGCTGTCGATGCACACGCTCTTCGTGCGCGAGCACAACCGGCTTGCAGATGCGCTGGGCGCGCTCAACCCGCATTGGGACGGCGAGCGGATCTACCAGGAAGCCCGCCGGATCGTCGGCGCGGAAATCCAGGCGATCACCTATAACGAGTGGCTGCCCGTCGTCCTGGGCGAGGGCGCGCTGTCGCCCTACAAGGGCTATGACGCCCATGTGGACCCGTCGGTGACGCAGGAGTTTTCCGCCATCGGCTTCCGCTTCGGCCACACCACGCTGCCGGACGTGGTCGCGCGGCTCAACGCAGACGGAACGCCCGTCGCAGGCGGCAACCTGATGCTGAAGGACGCCTTCTTCAATCCGTCGCTGCTACAGCAGGAGGGCGGGCTCGACCCGGTCCTGCGCGGCCTCGCCGCCACTGCCGCAAGCGAGATCGACCCGATGATCGTCGACGCGGTGCGCAACTTCCTCGTGCTGAACCCGGTACATCCGGTGATGCTGGATCTCGCCGCGCTCAACATCGAGCGGGCGCGCGACCGGGGCGTCGCGGACTACAACAGCGTGCGCGCCGCCTACGGCCTCGCCCCGATCACCAGTTTCGACCAGCTCTCGTCCGACCCGCTGGTCAACGCGGCCTTCAAGGCGGTCTATGGCGACGTGAACAATATCGACGCCTGGATCGCCGCGCTGGCGGAAGACCCGCACATGTTGCCGGACGGCACCGCGGCGCTGGTCGGCGAACTGATGCACACGCTCATCACCGACCAGTTCACCCGCCTGCGGGACGGCGACCGCTTCTGGTTCGAGGCGGCGATGGATTCCGAAAGCCTCGCCTGGCTGTCGGGCCTGCGGCTCGCGGATGTGGTGAAGTGGAACACGGGCGTGGACTGGGTGCACGACAGCATGTTCGTGCTGGCCGACCGGGTTGCCGGCGCGGTCAGCGCCCCGGCGCCGCTGTCGCTCGTGCTGCTGGGACTTGCGGGCCTCGCATGGCGCGCCCGCAAGGCCCGCGCCGCACAGTGACGAACCGTCCCGGTCAATAGTTCGCGGGCAGGATCCAGCTGAAGCACTTCGCCGTCTCGTCGACGGCGTGCGTACCGGTGCAGAAGGTGTTTTCGCTGCGCCCGCGGGCAGCAGCCGTGCACTGGCTGAGGTTCGCGCGCGCCCAGTTCAGGCAGCCGGTCATCGCGTCGTGATGCAACAGGCGGCTGACAGCCTCCGCCCGCTGCGGCTTCGCGGACTCGCCAAGGATGTGCAGCGCGCCCAGCGCCATCAGCCGCACGACGACGGAAGGGTTATCCCGCTCCCCCGCGGACCAGGCGGGCATGTCGCGCGAGCCGCCCCCGCCCTGCGCCGGGACGCCCATGCTCACCCGGATCGGGTTCGGCCGGGGCACGACCCACATGGCCATGGGCTGCGCGCGCACGGGCTTGCCCCGCGCCAGATCGTCGAACGCCCCGGCAAGCCACACATAGAGCTGGTTGTCGCGGCTCACCTCCTCCAGCGCCGCGTGCAGGCCATCGGCCGCGCCCGCAAACTGCATGACCTGGAAGGGATCGGCGACGATCCGGTCGGCAAGACGGGCCGCGCTGCCTTCCGCAGCCGCCGCGCGCGTCACACCGGTGATGTAGCCTTGCGCCGAGGCCGCGGCGAGCGCCGCACTCGCCACCCAGCCGGAGCCGAGCTGCGCGGGATCGAAGCGGCCAAGGCGCTTCAGCACCTGGTGCACCTTTGCATCGGTCCGCGGCAGATCGCGCGCAACGTCAGCCGCCGCACCGTCATAAAGCACATAGGCCCGCGCGGCGTCATGGATCGGATCGTGATCGGCTTGTGCAGGGCCTGTAAGGGCGATGGCCGCGGCAGCGGCCAGCAGCAGGCGTTTGGTGACGGATGGCATTCCATTCCCTCCGGAAACGACCCCAAGCCCCGAATCGGGACCTTATCGCAAGGGCGATCGCTTCGCCACAGCGTCCTGACCCTTGGATTAACAAAGGGTTAAGCTTATCGTTTGGCGATTCGCGGTCTTGAGCGATTCGGGTTGGGCAGTGATCGGACGCACCACGGGTCTTGATGCCGGCGGGCCGGGGGTGAAAACGCACCCATGGCGCGGCCTGTCTGTGCGCGGAAAGCGCCTGGGCTGGACACTGGGAACGGCGGCGGTTCTGGCCGGTGCGCTGACCGGCGCCCTGGCCTTTGCGCCCGGTATCCTGCCCGGCGAGATGGCTGCCCGGGACCGGGGTCTTGCCGCACTGGGCGTCGGCGCGGCTGCGGCCACGCTCTATGGCGCGCTGCTGCTTCTGCTGATCGCGAGCGCCGTGCGCCAGGCGCAGGCGGCGGCACGGGCGCGGCAACCGCTCGACCATTTTCTCGTGGACCATGTCGCGGACCTCATCCTGCGGCAGGCACCGGACGGCCGGATCACCTACGCTTCGCCGTCGGCAAGTGCCGTGCTCGGCGCATCGCCGGAAGCGCTCGCGGGGACGCGGCTCACCGACCATGCCGCGCCGGACGAGGTCGAGGCGATGCAGACCGCCTTCGCGCGCGCAGCCTACCTGGGCGAGGACGCCACGCTCGTCTGCCGGATGCTGAAGGGCGACGGGACAGGGATATGGACGGAATCGCACATCCGCCCGGTGCTCGGCGCAAGCCCTGGCCGGCTCAGGGAATTCATCGTGGTCATGCGCGACATCACGCTGCGCCACACCTATGAGCGGCACCTGATCGAGGCGCGCGACGCCGCCGAAGCCGCCAACCGGGCGAAGGCCCGCTTCCTGTCGCATATGAGCCACGAGTTGCGCACGCCACTCAACGCGATCATCGGCTTTTCGGAGGTCATGCGGGACGAGCTGTTCGGCACGCTGGGCGCGCCGCGCTACCGCGATTATGCAGCGATGATCCACGACAGCGGACGCCAGCTGCTCGACGCGGTGGCGAGCGTGCTGGACATGTCGCGGATCGAGGCCGGGCGCTACACGCTCACGGCGGAGCGGTTCGAGCTGGCGCCGCTGATCGCCGACGTGATCTCTGAAATGTCCTATACCGCCGCCGACCGCGGGATCGCGCTGAACGCCGTGCAGGCCGGCGGCCTGCCCCGTATTTCCGGCGACAAGCTCGCGATCAAGCAGGTCCTGCTCAACCTGGTGTCGAACGCCCTGAAGTTCACCGGGCGCGGCGGCAGCGTGACGGTCGAGGCACATGTCGAGGGCGGGCGTTGCGAGATCGCGGTGACCGACACGGGCGTCGGAATTCCGGAAGGTGCGCTTGCGCGCCTCGGCCGTCCGTTCGAGCAGGTAAGCGAGCAGGCCTATGTCCACACGGGCGAAGGGGCCGGGCTGGGTCTCGCGGTGGCGCGCGCCCTGGTCGAACTGCATGGCGGAACGATCAGGATCGACAGCACGCTGGGCGAGGGAACGCGGGTCACGGTCCGCCTGCCAGCGCTTCATGCGGTCGGTGCGGGCAAGGATACCGGCCACGCCGCCTCGGTGGCCTGAGACCGCTTCTGCGCCCGCGTTCCGCGGCGTTCAGCATGTGTCAACCGTTGCCGGGCGAAGCTTGCCTCCATGGACACGCGCGCCCCTTCCCCGCACCTCACACCCGCCGATCTTTGCGTGATGCTGCTGGCGGCGCTTGTGACCGCCGGCGGACTGCTGCTGATCTAGACACCCGCGCTGGCTTCGGGGACGGTCTTCGGTGCGGCCGTGCCGTGAACCTGCCGCTCGCGCCACGCGATGTAGATCCCGCTGCCGACGATCACGGCAATGCCGACCCAGGTCCAGACGTCGGGAAAGTCCCCGAACACGAGATAGCCCAACGCCGCGCTGGACACGATCTCGAAGTAGGAAACAGGGGCAAGGACGCTTGCGGGCGCCCGCTCGAACGCGAGCACCATCAGGAAATGGCAGCCCGTCGCAATGCTCCCGATGGCCAGCAGCGCACCCCATTGCCAAGGCTCGGGCGCAATGAAATGGAAATTCCCCGTGTCGCCCAGCATCGTGCCTGCCCCCAGCACCGCCGACAGAACCACGCTGCCGACAAGCGCGCCGAACGCCAGTGTGACGATCGGTGGCGCCGCGCCCTTGAGCTTGCGCGTCGTCAGGAAATAGAAGGCAAACAGAACGCCCGAGGCCAGCGCCAGCGGCGCGCCCTCGCTGGCCACGCCCATGCCGGGCCGCAGGATGATGAGCACGCCGGCGAAACCCACGACCACCGCGGTCCAGCGCCGGGGGCCGACGCGCTCGCCCAGCAGCAGGGCCGAGAGCGCGGTGAGGATCATCGGCTCGACAAACAGCAGCGCCAGCGCGTCCGCAACCGGCATGTAGGCGATGGCCGTGAAGAAGAGGGTGGTGGAGGCTGCGAAGCACAGGCCGCGCAGCAGCTGCAGACCGATCTGCGGCGGCCAGAAGCCCCGCCACCCCGCGGCCGCGAGGACCATGGGCAGCGTCAGCAGCACCTGGACCCCGTAACGCCCCCACGCCACCTGGCCCGACGGCATGGTCTCCGAGAGGTACTTGGCAAGCACGTCCATGGCCGGAACCACCGCGACGGCGAGAAACATCAGCCCGACGCCGAGAAGCGGCCGGTCGTCGTCGTGCATGGCGGGTGCGGTCATGCTCTCGTTCTCCGGCGCGTGGCAGTCGCAGTACCACCGGCAGATAGACGCGATTTGCCGTGCGCCACAAGCACCACCCGGCGCAGGCCCCGTATACCGCGGTTTCACGCCACAACGGAGTATTATCAAATTGCAGCAAGACTTGTGCCCTGATGCACGGGGAAACCAGAGATGCCGGAAGTCTATCAGTTGCTGTACGTGAGTTCCGAGAGACCCGGCCTGAGCCGCGACGGTGTGGACGCAATCCTGGCCGCCGCCCTCGCCCACAACGCGACGCACGCCATCACGGGCGTGCTGCTGCATGTCGAAACCGCCTTCCTTCAACTGCTTGAAGGTCCCGAGGCGGAGGTCGAGGCGCTGTTCTCCCGCATCGCGGCCGACCCGCGCCACCATCAGGTCACGGTGCTGCACCGGGGTACAGTACAGGCGCGGAGCTTCCCGGGCTGGTCGATGGGCTTCTCGTCCCTGCCCCCGGACATGATGGGCCGGACGGGCGCCTTCCCCTTCTCGCGGGACTGGCTGGACAGAATGATCTCGTCGCACCCGTGCCCCACCGTCGGTGCGCTGATCCGCAGCTTCACCTATGTCAACGGCCTGGGCCGGGCAGAGCTGGAAATGGAAGTGCCGGAGCAAGGCGGCGCAACGGGCGGCAGCGCCGCCTGACGCACGCCCGAACGCTCCCCGCTCTCGCCGGGACGCGGGACAACCGGGCGCGCAGGTTCAGGCGACCTTGCGTCCGCGCTGGGCACGCTGGGGCTGCTGGGTGCCGTCGGAACCGCTGCGCGGTTTCAGCAGACGGCGCGGCGGGATCCAGATCGTGACCGTCGTGCCATGGCCGTACTTCGACTGCAGCTCGAGACCGCCACCGTGCAGTTCCATGAGCGACTTCGCGATCGGCAGACCGAGACCCGTCCCGTCGTGCTGGCGGTTGAGCGCACTGTCGATCTGGCTGAATTTCTCCAGCGCGCGCGGCAGGTCCTCGGGCTTCATCCCGATTCCGGTGTCGATCACCTTGATCTCCAGCCCGCGGGTCGGATCGACGCCGGCTTCCAGCGTCACGGAACCGCCGGGGTTGGTGAACTTGATCGCGTTGGTGAGAAGGTTGAGCAGAACCTGCTTGAGGCGGCGGCCATCGGCATGGATGTCGGGCACCCCCTCCTCCGCCAGGACACGCAAATGGAGACCGGCGCGCTTGGCCCGCTCCGACAGCAGCGTGTGGCACGAGCGCAGGAGCGCATGCGTGTCGACGTCCTCCTCCTGAAGCTCGAAGCGGCCCGCCTCGATCTTGGAGAGGTCGAGAATGTCGTTGATGAGGTCGAGCAGGTGGCGACCGGAGTTGTAGATGTTCTCGATATATTCGGCGTACTTGTCGTTGCCGAGCGGGCCGAGGATCCGGTCCTTCATGATCTCCGAGAAGCCGATGATCGAGTTCATCGGCGTGCGCAGCTCGTGGCTCATGTTGGCAAGGAATTCCGACTTGGTCCGGTTGGCAAGCTCGGCCGTCTCCTTGGCCACGCGCAGGGCGTGCTGGGCCCGCTTCTGCTCGGTGATGTCGATCATGAAGCCCTGCACGAAACGCGGGCCGATCCCGAGGCGCACGCTGGCGCCGGCCTTGGCATCGTCGGGGGCGGAGGTAATCGAGTTGCGCACCCACATGATCGAGCCGTCGGCCTTGCGCATCCGGTACTCGCGCACGGCGAAGGATTTCTCTGCGAGGTCGTCGAGGTTGTAGAGCACGCGGTCGCGGTCGTCGGGGTGGACGTGATGCACCCAGAACCCCTGGCTGAACCAGGTAGACGGCGGATAACCGACGATCGACTCCACCTGCGGCCCGATATAGGTGAACCGCTTGGCCGCGAGATCCGCTGCCCACGGGATCACATTGGTCGATTCCACGAGGTGCTGAAGGCGGCGCTCGTTCTCCGCCAGTTCGCGGCGCTGGCTCTCGATGAGCGCCGAGATCTCCTCGTTGCTGCGCTCCAGCGAGCCGGCCCGCGTCGCCATCCGGTGCACGATGAAGGCGAAGAGCGCGCTCGCCAGGATACCGGCAAGCGCAGCAAGTCCGATCAGGCCGTAGTGACGGACGCCCGGCCGGGCATCCGCTGCAACGGATACCTCGAGCGGAAGGCCGCGCAGGGAAAGGGTCTGTTCGTGGTGCACGATCGCATGGCCAAGCAGCCTGGCAACCATGCCGGGCGCAGCAAGTTCTGCACCCGCCCGCAGGATCCGGACCGGCTGAGCCGCGCCTTCGACAGGCGCGACGATGTCGAGTTGCACGCCGGCCTCCGCCAGTCCCGCCGGGACGAGGCGGTCGAGCGAGGCCTTGTAGGCCACCACGGCAAGAACGTCGCGGGCGTCGCGCGGACGTGCGTTCACCACCTCCGCATCGGTGCGCGCGATCGCCCGCATCAGCCAGAACACATGCCGCTGCCCCTCGGTCAGAGAAGCCTCGGCGCGGATCGAGCGGGCGCTGAATACGCCGAACCCCGCAGGCGCCCCCTCGGGGATCAGGACGGAGGCCACAACCTCGCCCGTCTTGACCGCGCGCGCGAGGGCATCGAGCGCAGCAGGCCCCGCGGCCGTGTTCTTCTCGACGAGACCGCTTTCGAGAAGCCGCGCCTCCTCCACCGACATCGGCGGACGCACGAGATAACGGATCGGAAAATAGCTGACCGGCGCCTCCCGGGCCCCCTGCGGCGGAAACTCCGCCTGGTAATAGGCAAGGCCCGCCGAGTGGGCCGTCGCCTCGAACACGGCGTCGTCCGCATCGTCCATGCGCGGCATGAAGACGGCGAGTTCGACATAGGGACGCCCGGCCATCGGCGGCGTCGACATGGCGCGGAACATGTCCGGAGAGATCGCGCGCGTGCCCGGCGTCCGGCTGTTCTGGTTGTCGAGAATGGCTGCACGGGCAAGTCCGGCCATGTCGGTCAGTTCGGCCTCGATGCCCGAAAGATCGTCGGCGATCCGCACCGCGGCCTGTTGCGCCGTACGCCCGGCCTCGTCGCGCACGGACGACACGACGCCGAAAGCCGCCACGACGGTCAGCGCCACGGTTACCAGCGCACCGATCAGAAGGCTCTGTACCCAGCCGCCAATACCGACCTTCCGGGATTCCCTGGACCGTGATCCCGGCTGCTTCTTCGATGCCACTCTCGCTCTCCGGAACTGGCGCACCGCACGGCGCGCACCCTGCACGGCCCGGATGGTGACGCGCGCGTGGTAAAGACCGGGTAAATCCGCATAAAATTTTCGGGAAATGCCGAGGGCCCCGGGTTGTGACCCGGGGCCCTCGCCGGCCGGGCCGTTCGGGGGATGAGGGACTTGCGGCCTCGAAGCCGGAACAGGGGGGTCGTGCAATGCCCCTGTCTCGATTTATACGCGCACCATCCGCCGCCGGATCAGGGCGCCGGATCAGGGCGCCGGAGGAAGTGCGCGCCGTTCGGCGAGAAAGGCGGCCAGCAAGCCGATCAGACGTCCGGGGCGCACCGCCCAGGGACGCCGGCGGCCCCGCCGAACCTGTGCGACCACCGCCGCCTCGATCGCATCGAGCACGCGCACGCCAGGCACCGCCCCGTCGGCGAGCGCCGTCCCGACGAGCGGCGCTGCGTGCCGCGGCCTCTCATAGCGGAGGGAACCAGCGCGCGCCGCCCGCCACACGAGGGGCGGCAACGGCCCCGTGAGCGATTCAATGCGCGCCCTTGCGGGACAGGAAAACGTCTCGGACCGGGACATCGGGAACACTCCAGACAGACAAGCACCTGCCCGGATGATCCCACGCCCGCACTGCGCGAGGATAAGTTTTTACGACATGCGTACTTTTTGGCTCATCGGTCAGAGATAGCGGACCGACATCACCACCGGCGCAATGGAACGCACCTCGCTGGCGGAGAAAACCTGCGAGTAATCCAGCGACACGAAAAGATACCCACCCCGAGGCCCGGCTCCCGGCACGACCCGGACAAGCCGGCGGCTGCCGTCAGCCAACTCGACGAGCGCATCGCGACCCGCGGCGCGGCCCGGATCGCCCCCCTTCCGGTCCGCTACAAGAACCTCCCCCGCACGATAACCCGCGATCGGGTGGAGCAAACGGACGGCGACCGGCTGGACCGCAGGAAACACAAGCTCGATATCGCCCAGCGGGCCATCTTCGACCTGCCCCGTCGCACCGACGTGCCCGAGGAGCGGCGTCACGCCCCGATCCTGTGGGGGCGCGTCGATCAGGTCGGTCGGATGGACGTCCAGGGCATCGGCAATCCGGTTGAGCCAGTCGAGCGAGAGCGTCATGTGGCCGGTTTCGAGCCGGCTTACGCTCTGCGGTGTGGTGCCGATACGCTCGGCCAGCTCGCGCAGCTTGAGATTGCGCAGCTTCCGGAAATGGCGAATGCGATTGCTCACAGGACCCTCGGGCGTGATTTGGGTTAGTCAATTTTTACGTTAACCGCACCTTTTAGTCAAGTAAAATTACTTATTGCGCACACATTTCCTTGACTCCCGCCCGCTGTCTGCTAGGTGCAAGGTCATTCTTGTACGCATTTCGTACATTGCGTGAAGGAGAATCCTCGTGCCAGATCCGATCCCGCCCATCTCCCTGTGCGTATCGATCAAGACCGGCGGCGCCGACCCGGTGCCGGGGCTGTTCCGCCTGGTCAGCCGGACCTTCCACGTCCCCGAGCAGGACTTGCGCGCACCGAGCCGCCGCACCGCCTCCGCCGCCCGCGCGCGCCAGGTCTGCATGTACCTGATGAATGTCGCGCTGGGCATGACCTTCGTGGAGGTCGGGCGCGCCCTCGGCCGCGACCGGACGACGGCGGCCCACGCCGCACGCCTGGTGGAAGAACGCCGCGACGATCCCGCGTTCGATGCCCTCATCGACCGGCTGGAACATACCCTGATGGCAGAAGGAGCACGATGACCATGGATCTCGACGACACCCCGATCTGCACCCCGTTGCGGACCCTGGCGCGGAAGACGGACGGACAGGGCAAGCCCTTTCTCGAACCCTGCGAGATCGCTGCCGGGGAGCGCTTTGCCCATGACTTCCTGATGGCCGCGCGCGGTCCCCGCGTGACACAGGCCTGGCCGGGAGAGGCGCCGCCGCCGGGACGCCGCGGCCCTGTCGCACCGCCCGCCGGAACGCGGGAGGCCGCCGCCCGCCAGGGGTTGTCCCGGGCGCTGTCGGCGCTGGGCCCTGGACTTGCCGACATCGTTCTCGCGGTGTGCGGGCAGGAGGAGGGACTTGCGGCAGCGGAAACGCGGCTCGGCTGGCCGAAACGCTCGGGGAAGCTGGTGCTCAAGCTGGCCCTGGCCCGGCTCGCCCGGCACTACGGCCTGATCATGCGGGCACCCGCCCGCCAGCAAGCACCGGCGCGCTGACCCTGGGCGCCGGAGATGCCGCGCGAAAGCTGGCACGCCCCTTGCGTCAGCCGATGCCCGGGCTCCCCGGTTTCCCGCCGGTTTGCAGTTTTCGTTCGTTGTTTCTGCGAGGTTGCGTCATGGCAAGCGACAGCACACCCCCCGCCTCTCCCACAGCCGGCCGCGGCCCGTACCTCGACCGCCGCAGATTCCTGCGCGGCCTCGCCGGGCTGACGGCAGCCGCTGCTCTCCCCGTGGCATCGGGAGGGACTGCCGAGGCGGCCATGCAGGTCCGGCGCCTGCGCCTCTTCAACGCCCGTACGGGCGAGCGTACCGACACCGTCTACATGGAAAACGGCGTCTATGTGCCGGAGGCACTGGGCGAGATCGACTTCCTGCTGCGCGATGTCCGCACGGGGGACATCGTGCCTGTCGATGCCCGCATCGTCGACCTGATGTGGCACATCCAGCGCCTCATCGACACGACCGAACCGCTCGGCATCACCTCGGGCTACCGCTCGCCGGTCACCAACCGGCGCCTCGCCGGGCAGGGGGCAGCGCGCAACAGCCTGCACATGCAGGGCATGGCGGTCGACGTCTTCTCGCGCACCCGCAGCGCCCGGCAGATCGCCGGCGCGGCCCGCAGGCTTGGACGCGGCGGGGTCGGCGAGTACCGCAACCGGAATTTCGTCCACCTCGACGTCGGGCCGGTCCGGACCTGGTCCCGCGGCTGAGTGCGGTTCCCCTTATTGACAAGCGTTCTCCCGCCGCCCATGACACTCCTGCGGCGGTGGGAGAAGAGGATATGCCCGACATCACAGACGCGAGGCGGCGCCTGATCGTCGCGATCGACGTGCCGGAGATCGGGGCTGCCCGGTCCCTGTGCGAAACGCTGAAGGGGCATGTCGGGACGTTCAAGATCGGCCTCGGCCTGGTGCCGATCGGCGGGATCGACCTGGCGCGGGAACTGGCGGCGGACGGCTTCGGCGTGTTCCTGGACATGAAGCTGTTCGACATCCACCAGACCGTGCACGAGGCAACGGCTCGCATCGCCGACATGGGCGTGGAGATCCTGACACTGCAGGGCGACCCGCATGTCGTGCGCGCCGCGGTCGCAGGGCGCGCGTCGAGCGGGCAGACAGACCTGAAGCTCTTTCCCATCACGGTGCTGACAAGCCTTGACCAGGCCGACATCGCAGAGATCGGCTTCGACGAGCCGCTGGCAGAGCTGGCGCTGCGCCGGGCGCGCGCGGCCGCCGAAGCCGGCGCCGACGGCGTGATCTCCAGCGGGCACGAGGCGGGACGCATCAAGGCCGCAACCCCTGCGGGCTTTGAGGTCATCACGCCGGGTATCCGCCCGGCCGGGACCGGCACCCAGGACCAGAAGCGGGTGATGACGCCTGCGCGCGCCATCGCGTCGGGCGCCGACCGGCTGGTGGTGGGACGCCCGATTACCGCCGCGCCGGACCCGGCTGCGGCCGCCGACGCGATCTGCGCCGAGATCGCAGAAGCGCTTCGAGCGCAGGCCGCGTGAGGAGCGCCGGATGAACATGCGGGACGTTGCCTTTCAGTCACCGACCCTGATCGCTCCCGACGCGATGGAGCACCTGCCGAAGACGACGGCGGCGGCGGGCTTCTCGCGGCCGCTGATGATCGTGTGCGGCGCCACGACGACCTTCGGGCACCTGCACAGGATGCGCTCCATGGCCCCGCCGCCCGGCCGGGCCGTGCCGTTCGAGGTGCGCCACACGGTCGCCCACGAGGACGCCATCGCCGAGGCGCTGTCGCTCTTCCACGACATGTCCTGCGACAGCGTCATCGCCGCAGGGTCGGGCGCTGCGCTCGATACCGCGCGCGCTGTCGCGATGCTGGCCTCGACGCATGCCCCCCTCGCCGAGATCGTGCAGCGCCCGGCGCTTGTCCGCGCGGCGAAGCCCTGGATCGCGGTGGTGCCGGCGCCAGCTTCCCTGGTGCCGCTGTCCGACCGGATCGTCGCCGACGTCCGCGGCGAGGTCGGCACCCCGACGCAGCGGATCGCCATCGATGCAAGCCGCGTGCGGCCGGCGCGGATCCTCTGCGACACCGATTGCATGCGCGCCCTGCCGCCGCAGACGGTGGCTGCCGGACTGTTCGCCGCGCTGATGCAGGCCGCAGAGACGCTGGCCGAAGCGGATGCGCCGCACGCCAATCGCGCGCTGGCCGCCGGGGCTGTGCGCCTGATCGCGGGTACGGGCGGTCTGCTGGCCGGGGTGACTGCGCTGAGCGACCCGGACGCGACCGCGCTGCGCATCACGGCGTTCGAGGCGGCGGGCATGGCCGCACTGTCCCGCAACGGGCGCAGCATCGGCGCTGCATCGGCGCTGACGCTGGCGCTGACCGGCCGGCACGGCGTCCGCCACGGCCCCATCGCGGCGGCGCTGCTGCCCGCGTGGACCGCGATGGACGGCCACGGCGGAGCGGCGGAAGCGGCCCTTGCGCCGCTGGTGGCAAAGGCCGGTGCGCCGAGCGTGGCAGCGGCGCTGACCGCCATGCGCGATGCGGCCGGACTGGCCCCTGCGATCCGGGAACTGGGCCTCGAGATCGATGCGAATGTCCGCAAGCAGGCAGAGGCACTAGCCGGACCCGATGGGGCCGCGGCCGTGGCGGCACTGGCGGCGGCTGCAGATGCCGCGGGAGCCATGGCATGAGCGGGCCCGGAGAACGCCCCGCCCCCCTGCCCCGGTCCGCGTTCGGGCATTTCGCGCGGATCGAGACGCGGTGGGCCGACAACGACGTCTACGGGCATGTCAACAACGTGACCTACTACGCCTTCTTCGACACCGCCGTGAACCGCTACCTTATCGAGGCGGGCGCGCTGGACCTGGAGAAGAGCACGGAGATCGGCCTCGTCGTGGAAACGCGGTGCAACTATTTCGCGCCGCTGTCGTTCCCCGAGCCGGTCGAGGCCGCCATCGCGGTCGAGCGTCTGGGCGGAAGCTCGATCACCTACCGCATCGGGATCTTCGCTGCCGGCGCGGCCGAGACGGCGGCGCACGGCCGCTTCGTCCACGTCTATGTGGACCGGGATACGCGCCGGCCCGTTCCGGTGCCCGAACCCGTTCGCAAGGCCGTCGCGCCGCTGGCGATCGCGGACTGAGCCGCGCCGGAAGCGGCACCGACGCAGATCTTCACATTTTCGTGTGCAGACGCGGGGCGCCCCCTTTAAAGCGCCCGGACGAGAACATATGTGAACATCAGCCGGATGCCCCCCTTTCCGGCAAAAGTCCGGCGGCGCGCCCGATCCCCCCGCAAACCCCGCGTGGCGCGCCGCCGGCACCCCTTTCCCGAACAGCCGTCAGCGCGGATCGCGCACCAGTGTCGCGGCCTGCTCTCCCAGACCGGAGATACCGAGGCGCACCCTGTCGCCGGGCTTGTAGAACACCTGCGGAGTGCGCCCGACGCCCACGCCCGGCGGCGTGCCCGTGGCGATCACGTCGCCCGGCTCAAGTGTCATGAAGCGGGAGATGTGTGCGACGACCTCGGCCACACCGAAGATCATGGTCGCGGTGTTGCCGTCCTGCATGCGGGTGCCGTTGACCTCAAGCCAGATGTCGAGGGCCTGCGGATCGGGCACCTCGTCCGCCGTGACGAGCCACGGGCCAACGGGTCCGAAGGTGTCCGACGATTTCGCCTTCACCCATTGCCCGCCCTCGTTCTGCTGCCAGTCCCGCTCCGACACGTCCTGCACGATGGTGTAGCCCGCGACGTGCGCGAGCGCCTTCCCCGGCGTGACGAAGCGCGCGGGCGCGCCGATCACGATGCCAAGCTCGACCTCCCAGTCGGTCTTCTCCGAGCCCGGCGGAATGAGGATGTCGTCGTTCGGACCGCAGATCGAGGAGGTCGCCTTCATGAACACGACGGGCTTGTCGGGGCGCGGCAAATTCATCTCGTCGGCATGGTCGGCATAGTTGAGACCGATGCAGACGAGCTTGCCGACGTTTCCGACAGGCGCGCCGAGGCGCGGGGTGCCCTCGACCGCAGGCAGCGTCGCCGGGTCGATGCCGCGCAGCATCTCCAGCGCCGCCGGCAGGAGCCAGCGGCCGCCCACGTCGTCGATCACGCCGGAGAGATCGCGCACGCGCCCGCCCGCATCGAGAAGCCCCGGACGCTCGCGCCCGGCCTCGCCGTATCGCACCAGTTTCATGGAACGCTGACCCCTTGTTGCTTGTTCTTGAACCGCCGAGGCGGACCCGCGAAATGAGCGCGGAAGCGGTGCTTGCGTCAAGTGCTTGCCCGCGCACCGCACCGGGGGCATGGTGAGGCCGAGGAACACGGCACCGGCAAGGAGAGGCACGCGAAATGCCCGTCTATGCGCTTGGCGACAAGACACCGAAACTGCCCGCGAGAGGCAATTACTTCATCGCGCCGTCGGCGGACGTGATCGGCCTCGTCGAACTGCGCGAGGGCGCGAGCGTCTGGTTCAACTGCACGCTGCGCGGCGACAACGACTGGATCGTGCTGGGCGAGGACGTGAATATCCAGGACAACACTGTCTGCCACACGGACCAGGGCTATCCGATCGAGCTTGCCCGCGGCGTGACCGTCGGACATTCGGTGACGCTGCACTCCTGCAAGGTCGGGGAATACAGCCTGATCGGCATGGGCGCGACGCTTCTCTCCGGCAGCGTGATCGGCACGAACTGCCTGATCGCCGCGGGCGCGCTCATCAAGGAAGGTCAGGAAATCCCGGACAATTCGCTTGTCGTCGGCGCGCCGGGCCGGGTCGTGCGCCAGCTCGACGAGAAGGCAGCCGCCATGATGCGCAAGAGCGCGGAAGGCTACCGCATGAACGGGCAGAGGTTCCGGGAGCAACTGCGTGAGCTTTAGGCGCCCCTTTCCAGCCCAGACCGTCGCCGTGCGCCTGCTGGCCGCGGCCGTCGCGCTGGCAAGCCTTCTGATCCTCGCCGGGACCGCGCGCGCGCAGGACGACGCAGCCTTCGTCGGCGTCTTCGTGGGCGTGGACACGGCCGATGGCGCGGGCCTGCTGATCGAGCGGGCGGCGGAGGGCGGCGGCTACCGCGGCCGCTTCCTGAGCCCGGACCAGGTGCTCTACGAGGTATCGGGAAACATCGAGAACGGGGTACTGCAACTGCGCGCCGAGGCGGAAACGCGCATGGCCTATCTGCGGATCCAGCCGGTGAGCGTCGGCCTCGTCATGGCCATGATCCCGGTCGAGGGAACCGTTCCGCCGGACGAAGCGCCCGCGCCCTCGCAGCTTGGCCGCGCCGTGCAGTACGCCTTCGTGCGCGAGGGAACGAAGCTGCCGAACCTTCCCGGGCGAATCCGCGCCGCGCCCGACGCCAACACGCGCTATCTCGCGACGCTGACCTTTCTCGACAACTACCCCTACTGGCCGGCAGACGGCGTGGTGCGCGGCTTCGCGCTGATTCCGGCGAACCACGTGGCCATGATCCGCATGTTCCCGCGGGTGCAGGCCGACCTCTTCTGGAAGATGTGCGACGCGGGCGGGCTCAACCCCCAACTCAAGCGGGAGGTGGACACGGCCGGCACCAGCTGCGCGGAGGTCCGCGCGGCCATGACCGAGTTCCAGGCGCGCGGCACCTTCGACGACTTCAAGGCCGACGTGGAGGCCGACACGGTCACCTTGCGCGATGCCATCGCCTGCGGGCAGGGCATGAAGGCGCGCCAGCGCTGCCAGGCGATCAGCCAGATCCTGGCCGAGGCCGCGCTGAATGCGCCGAGCGTGGGCAAGATCCTGCAGGAATACCGGTAAGGCTGACGGCTCAGGCCTCTTCGAGCCAGTGCTCGAAGATCTCGATCTCCAACGTGTCCGCCGGGTTTTCTGCATAAGCCGGCCAGAGGTCGGGCTGGTGGAGCCGCACGCGGTAGATCGGCCGGTCCGGCCCCTCGCGGTAGATCGCGGCAAGCTCCGGCTCCTGGAACCCCATGCACACCCGCTCGACCGTGCCCACGCGGCCCTTGGCATAGGCGGGGACGCGATGGTGCACGGGCGGATTCATGTCGCGGATGCGCACGCGCGCGCCGACGGGAAAGCGGGGATGCGCGGGGCGCGGCGACGGCATGTCAGCCCCCCTGCTCCAGCCTCGACTTCATCTCCGCGATGCGGGAGTCGATCTCCTCGTTCGTGAGTACGCCCTTGTTGACGAGCATCCGGCGGAACGACTTCGCCCAGCGCTCGAAATAGCCCAACTTCTCGTAATCCTCGGGCGTCAGCGCCTCGATCCCGGCGCGGATTTCCGCGAAGTCCAGAAGGATCCCCTTGCTCATCAGGAGGCGGGACATGGCGTCGACCCGCCGCTCCCAATAGGGCAGGTCGTGCTCCTCCCGGTCGATCAGGCCCCCATGGGTCCCGACCTGGCCCGCAAGGTCGTGCGGCCCGTTCGGCGTGAAGGAAAGATCGTCGGTCATGTTGCGAGCATGACGCGCGGCGGACCCGTCTGGCAAGGGGGCGGCAGACGGGCTAGTGTCGGTGCGCTTGGGGACAAGGAGCCGCGCGCGAACGCGGCGGCCGCCTTTGGGGTGCCGGAACGATGGGCGAAGACCTGCTCAATGCCTTCGTGACGCTGTTCGTGATCATCGATCCGATCGGCCTGGTGCCCGTGTTCATCGCGCTGACAAGCGACCTCGCCCCGCGCGACCGGCGCACGGTGGCGACCAAGGCGATCGCGATCGCCGCCGGCCTGCTGCTGCTCTTCGCGCTTGGCGGACATGCGGTGCTGGGCTTCCTCGGCATCTCGTTCTCGGCGTTCAAGATCGCCGGCGGCCTCCTGCTGCTCGCTACCGCCTTCGAGATGGTGTTCGAGCGGCGGACGGAGCGGCGCGACCAGCAGGCCGCCAGCGCCGAGCATCATGCGGCCCGCCTCAGCGAGATCGCGGTGTTCCCGCTGGCCATCCCGCTGCTCGCAGGCCCGGGCGCCATCACCTCGATCATCCTGCTGATGGGGCGCGCCGAGGGGGAGCCTGCCGAGCAGGCCGGCGTTCTCGGCGTCGCGGCCGCCGTGCTCGCGATCTCCTACGTGCTGTTTCTGATATCCGGCCCCGTCGCCCGCCTGCTGGGCAAGACCGGGGTCGTCGTGACCTCGCGGGTGCTGGGCGTGCTGCTGGCGGCGCTTGCCGTGCAATATGTCATCGACGGCGTGACGACCGTGCTCGCGGGCTGATCCGCAGGGCGTCAGGCGGATTTGCGGGCCGTCTGCTCCTGCTCGCGCACGAGGCGGGAGACGGGCTCCGGCTGGCCGAAGAGGTAGCCCTGGCCGAAATCCACCCCAAGCTCCTTCAGCACGTCGCGCTGCTGCGCGGTCTCGACATGCTCGGCGATGGAGCGCACGCCGAGGGAACGGGCGAGCGACGCCATCGAGCGGATCATGTGCCGTTCGCGCCCGCCGGGCCCGAGGCCGCGGACGAAGCCACCCTCGATCTTGATGTAGTCGACGTCGAAGGCCTGGAGGCAGCCGAAGGCGGCGGCATCCCCGCCGAAGTCGTCGAGGCAGACGCCGAAGCCCAACGCGCGGATGTCGCGCAACACGCTCCCCACCTGGTCCCGGTCGTCGATTGCCGCGCTGTCGGTCAGCTCGAAGACGAGACGTCCGGCGAGACCGGCGTGTCCCTTCAGCAGGTCCATCAGGAGATCGACGAACATGGCGCTGCGCAGCGAATGGCCGGAGACATTGACCGCGAGGCGCGTCCCCTGCCCGTCCGCCCGCGCCGGCAGGAAGCGGGTCAGGAGGTCGACGGCAGACTCCGCAATGGCGAGGTCGAGATCCTCGATGATGCCGACGTCCTCGGCAAAACTCACCATCGCGTGCGTGTTCTCGCCGCGCAGGAAGCGGGAGAGGATTTCGTAGTGCTGCGTCTCCCCGGTCGCCAGGTCGACGATCGGGTGACATACGAGGCGGATCTGCTTGTCCCGGACCGCGGCCTTGAAGTCCGCGATGCGGGTCAGCGTCTCCTGCAGCATGCGCTGCGCCGTGCCGGCCAGCGAGGGCGCGTCTGCAGTCTTGCCGCCGCGGGCGCCGACCGGTCGGGCAGCAGCGCCGCCGCGCGACAGGCACAGGCAGATACGATCCTCGCGCGGGGGCATCCGGCTGCCTCCCAGCGTCGCAACCATCGCCGGACCGGCGGACCGGTCCCCGGTACGGTCGAGTTGGACGGCGAAGGGACCGAAGCGCTCGCCGATCGCGATCCCGTCCAGCGCGGCACGCGCCATGCCGCGGTCCGCAGCCGCGAGGAGGTCGCAGAAGGCACGGCCAACGAGCGCATCGGCGGCACAGCCGAACATCTGCTGCGCGGCGCCCAGCGCGTAGGTCACGCGGTGGTCGCCATCCAGCTCGATCAGCAGGTCGGCACTCGCGAACGCAAACGCAAGAAAGCGGTCCCGCTGCAGCCGCAGGTCCGCGCGCATCCCGCCGGAGGCCTCCTCCCGCTCCTGCTCAGCCCGTTCAGCCGCCATGCCGCCCTTCCCTTCGACGCAACACGCGGCCCGCGCGGCCGCCGAAACCGGAAGTGTCGCGGAAGAGCCCTTAATTCTTCGTGGCGTTCCCGGCGTCCCTGCCCATCGCGCGGGCCGGAGCGAGGCCGTTCATGTCTTCCAGCGCAACGAGGGTCGCGGAATGGTCGAGATCGGCGCCGCCCTGCGCGACCAGGCGGGCGAAGACCTCGCGCGCGGCTTCGACCGCGGGAAGCCTGAGGCCAAGTTCCGCCGCCGTCGCGAGCACCGTGTCCATGTCCTTGAGCTGGATCGAGGCCCGACCGCCGGGACGGAAATCGCGCGCGAGCATCTTTGCACCGTGCAGCTCCAGGACCCGGCTTTCGGCGAAACCGCCGCGGATCGCGTCGCGCACCGCCGCAGGGTCCGCGCCGCCCGCCCGCGCCAGCATCAGCGCCTCCGCGACCACGGTGAGCGTGACGCCCACGATGGCCTGGTTGGCGAGCTTGGCAAGCTGGCCCGCGCCCGCCGGTCCGACATGGGTCCAACGTCCGAGAGGGGAGAGCGCAGCCGCCGCGCGCGCGACGAGGTCGGCAGGGCCGCCCGCCATGATGGCAAGCGTGCCGGCCTCCGCCCCCGGAACGCCGCCCGAGACAGGCGCGTCCACGTGCCCGGCTCCGCTTTCGGCCAGCCGGCCAGCATGCTCGCGCGCAGCGCCCGGAGGGATGGACGACATGTCGACGACGAGCGCGCCGGTCTTCAGCGCAGCCGCGACGCCCACCTTCTCGTCGAACAGGACTGCGCCGACGGCCTGTGCATTTTCCAGCATCGTCAGCACGATGTCGGCGTCTGCCACCGCCGCGCGCGCACTTGACGCGACCTCCGCGCCGTCCGCCGCCAGCGCCTCAGCCTTGACAGCCGTCCGGTTCCAGACGATCACCGCCCGGCCTGCGCCAAGCAGCCGCCGCACCATCGGCGCGCCCATCAGACCCGTTCCCAATACCGCTATTTTCATGGCCCCTCTCCCCTGCCCGCCGGCGCCCCCACAACCCTGCCATGCGGGCGCATTGCCTCGCCAGCGGCAATCCGGACACGCAAAGTCCGACATATGACCATCGAACCCGAAATCTCGGACAGCGACGCCACGCGGCGTGCGGAGGCCGCACGCGCGAGGGACGCGGCGGACAATCGCGAGCGTCTCGTCGCCATCGGCCAGATGTGTGTGGCGGTGATCCTGTTTTCCGCCCTCGACGCCACCGCAAAGGTGCTTGTCTATCCGGGCGGCGGCTTCTTCGAGCAGACGCTGCCGCCCGCGCAGGTCGTGTGGATGCGCTTCACGGTCCACATCGTGCTGGCCGCAATGATACTGGGCGTGAGCAGCGGCCGGTCCTTCCTGCAGGCGCGCCATCCGTGGCTGCAGTTGCTGCGGTCGTGCTTCATGCTGGGCGCGACCTTCTTCAACTTCCAGGCCGTGCAGTACCTGCAGCTGTCGCAAACGGTGTCGATCTTCTTCGCCGCGCCGCTGCTGGTGGCCGCCCTCTCCGGCCCGATCCTCGGCGAATGGATCGGCCCGCGCCGCCTGATGGCGGTCGTCACGGGCTTCATCGGGGTGCTGATCGTCACCCGGCCCGGCACGGAAGGCATGCACTGGGCGATGCTCTTCTCCCTCGGCGCGGCGATGTCGCTCACCTGCTACAACATCGCGACGCGCTGGCTCGTCGGGCGGGACACGACGGAGGTCACGTTCTTCTATTCCGCGCTCGCGGGCATGGTCTTGTTCGCGCCGGTCGGCTTCAGCGCCTGGCAGATGCCGGAGAGCGCGCTGCAATGGGGCCTGTTGATGGTGCCGGGCGTGCTCGGCATGACCGGGCATTACATCTACATCCTGGCGCACCGGCACGTGCCGGCCCCGATCATCGCACCCTACATGTACAGCCAGATCGTCTGGATGATCGGGCTCGGCTACCTGCTCTTCGGCGACGTGCCGGACGTCTGGACCGCGGTCGGGGCCAGCGTGATCGTGGCGAGCGGCCTCTACCTGCTGCACCGGTCGCGCGACCCGATGGGACGGCGGCGCTGACTCCCATTGCCAAACCCCGCGCGCGGGATCATCTCTAAAGAGCCGTTTGCCGCCCACGGACATCCAGGGCGGTTTGGGGTTATCACGAAAATGCCGAGGACCTTGATTGCCGCGAGCCTCCTCACGGGGCTGACGCTCGGGCACACTCATGCCGCCACCCTATCCAACATCAACGTGCCCACGTCCGGGCCGCAATGCACGCAGGCGGTCACGGACGCCCGCGCCATGCTGACGGGAGCAGCCGTGGCGGAAAAGACCCGCACAAGCGCGGCCCAGCGCATCGACACTGCGGAAACCAAGTGCAAGTCCGGCGACTTCGCTGCCGCCAACCGCGACCTGACCGTCGCTCGGACCCTGCTCACGGGCGAATAGGCCGCCGTGCAGCGGACGCCCGCGCCCCGCCTCTTGCTGCGATAGACGGACGGGGCGCGGTTTCCTATCCTCCCCTCAGTGATTCAGTATCGGCAGAAGGCAGCCAGCGCCATGAGTACGGACCCCGCCGAACGCCTTCAGCAGAAACCCACCGGCCCGCGCCGGCTGTTCAATTCCCTCGGCTACTCCATCAATGGCCTGCGCTATGCGATCCGGCGGGAGCCGGCGTTCCAGCAGCAGCTGATGCTGTTCGCCGCCGCCTATCCCGCCGCGCTATGGCTGACCGAGGACCTGGTGCACTTCTTCGTGCTTATGGCGCCCCTGATCCTCGCCATCGTGGTCGAGCTTTTGAACACCGCCATCGAATGCCTGGCGGACCAGATCGACCGGGAGAAGCAGATCCTGCTCGGCGCGGCGAAGGATCTCGGCTCGGCGGCCGTGTTCATCTGCCTGCTGAGCGCGGGCATCTTCTGGTCCTACATGGTGGCGACGCGGTTCCTCTGACGCGCCCCCGCAAAGGAGCCGCCTTCAGGCACCCCCTTCAGGCGCCCTTGTAGATCCGCGCGATCTCGGCATGCCGGCGCGTCGCGATCTGGGCGCGCTTGCGCTTCAGAGTCGGCGTGTATTCACCGGTTTCCACGGACATCGGCTCGCCCAGAACCTCGAACTTCTTGACCTGTTCCCAAGGCGGAAGACCGGCGTTCGCCTCGTCCACGGCCTTCTGCAGGATGGCACGAACCTCGTCCGGCGACGGCTCGTGCCCAAGCCGGTCGCGGATCGCCTCGACCAGCGGGAAGATCAAGGCGCCGGTGAACTTCTGCCCGTTGCCGACGATCACGACCTGCTCGATCACCGGATGGCAGATGAGCCGGTTCTCGATGGGCGCGGGCGCCACGTACTTGCCGGTCGAGAGCTTGAACAGCTCCTTCTTCCGGTCGGTGATGTAGAGGAAACCCTCGGCGTCCATGTGCCCGATGTCGCCGGTGTGGAACCAGCCGTCCTCCGTCATCACCTCCGCCGTCTGGTCGGGCATCCGGTAGTAGCCCTGCATCACGTTGGGGCCGCGCACCAGGATCTCCCCGTCGGGCGCGATCTGCACCTCGACTTGCGGCAGCGGCAGGCCGACGGACCCCGGGCGCAGCCGTTCGGGATCGTAGGTGGTGATGACGGGCGAGGTCTCGGTCAGGCCGTACCCCTCCCCCACGGGAATGCCAAGGGCGATGAAGAAGCGCGCGATCTCGGCCGAGAGCGCCGCCCCGCCCGAGGAGATGCCGCGGATGTTGCCACCCATCGTCGCCCGCATCTTGGAGAAGACGAGCCGGTCGGCGATCCGGTGGGCGAGGCCGCCGCCCTTCTCCACGTCGTAGCGGTGCGCGACCTTCAGCGCCCAGCGGCCGAGCGCGCCCTTCACGCCCCTGGCCGCGCCGACCCTGGTGTGGATCGCGCCGTAGACCTTCTCCAGCAGCCGCGGCACGGTCGCGAAATGCACGGGCCGGACGTGCTGGATGTCTTCCAGGAGATTGTCGGTGTTGGGCACGATGAACACATGCGCGCCTAGCTGGAGATAGGAGTAGATCACCCCGTGCTCGTAGATGTGGGCATAGGGCAGGAAGGACAGCATCCGGTCGCCGGGCTTGCCGCCGCGCGCGCTGAAGGCGCGGGTCTGCGAGGCGAGGATGGAGAAGGCGAGGTTGCGGTGCGTCAGCATCACGCCCTTGGGCACGCCCGTCGTGCCGGAGGTGTAGGTGATCGAGGCGAGGTCGTCCGGCATGACGGCAGCGCGCAGGCGCTCGAAGAGCCCCGGCTCGGCCTTCGCCAGGTGCGCCCCCTCCTTGCGGAAATCGGCAAGCGGCGTCATCTGCCCGTGCCAGGCCCCATCGAAGCCCACGACGTCGAGGCCGGGAAAATCGCCGATGAAAGCGCCCGACGACTGCCACAGCCCGTCGGTGGAGACGAACAGAACCTTCGCGCCCGAATGCTGCAGGATGTAGCGGATCTGGTCGGCCGGCTGGGTCGCGTAGATCGGCACGGAGACGGCGCCGATGGACAGGATGGCGAGGTCGGCCAGCAGCCACTCGGTCCGGTTCTCGGAGTGCAGGCATACGCGGTCGCCGTGGCGTACCCCGCGCGCATGCAGGCCAAGGGCGATCTCGGCAACCGCGGTGCGGAAATCGGCGACCGTCGTATCACGCCATTCCCGCCCGTAGCGGCAGGAAACGGCGACGCCGCCCGCGCACTTTTCAAGCCCCTCTTCTGCCAGAGCGGGCAAGGTCGTCTCGGCATCGATCTTCATACGCCCTCCCGGGACACCACGCCTGGCGGCGGCTCTTTCTCCGCCTGTTTTTTTAACGCCTTAGCGGAGTATAGATGCAGCCTCCAAGCGCACAAGTGGCAGCCATGCGCACGCCATGCCGCGGCAACTTGACCGGGATCAATGCCGGCGCGCTAAACTGGGCGCCAGTGTTCCATGAACGCGAACACACCGAACGACCGCGCGCGGGGATCGGCCCGCAGTGCGGCTGGGATGCCGGAGGAGGCCTGAGCCCATGCCCTTCAAGAACCTGATCCACGTGATCGACCCGGATACCGCGGCGGGAAGCGCCGCCGCCTATGCCGCGGGCCTTGCCCGGGCGCACCAGGCCCACCTCACGGGCCTCGTAATCGAACTGGAACCGGGCATGCCGGTACACGCGAGCGCATCTGTCGCCGTCGCGGCGGGCCTGACCGAGGTCGACATGCGCCTGTGGGAACAGATGCAGGAGCGCGAGAAGGAGCGCGCGGAGAAGGCCGCCGAAGCCTTCAAGGGTGCGGTCGACAGCGCCGACCTCTCCGTCGAGGTGCGCCGGCACGTCGCGACCGGCGGCGACATGCCCGACGTGGTTGCCGTGAACGCCCGCCATGCCGACGTGTCGATCCTGCCCGCACCGCGCGACCGCGACGATTTCCTCGGCCGCGAGGTGATCGAGGAGACGCTCTTCTCCTCCGGCCGCCCCGTGATCGTCGTGCCCGAGGGCTCGAGCGCGGCGGCCGACGCGAAGACCGTCGTGATCGGCTGGGACGGCGGGCGCGAGGCAGCACGCGCCGTCAACGACGCGATGCCGATTCTGGAAAAGGCGCAGACGGTCTATGTGGTCACCATCGACGCGCAGGCAACGCGCGACGGCGTCGGCGCGGACCCGGGCGCGGACATCTCCACCCACCTCGCCCGGCATGGCGTCAAGGTGACGCTGGAGCACCGGGAGTCGAGCGGGCTCTCCATCGGGGAGGCGCTGGCCGAGGCCGCCAAGGGCCTCGGCGCGGATATCGTGGTGATGGGTGGCTACGGCCACTCGCGCATGCGGCAGATGATCCTCGGCGGGACCACCCGCACGCTGCTCGACATGCCGCCGCTGCCGGTCTTCCTGTCGCACTGAAGACCGGCCACGCGGACGGCGCGGGCGCGCCTCAGATTGTGCGCCCGCCGTCGACCGGCAGGATCACGCCGGTCAGGAACGCGGCCTCGTCGCTGCCCAGGAACACGGCCGCCGTCGCGATGTCGGCGGCCGTCGCCATGCGGCCGAGCGGGATCGTGGCGATGAACTTCGCGCGGTTCTCGGGCGTATCGGGCACGCCCATGAAGTTCTCCAGAAGCGCCGTCTCGCCCATCACCGGCGCGATGCAGTTGACGCGCACCTTGTCGGGGGCAAGCTCGACCGCGAGCGACTTCGACAGCAGGTTCGCCGCGCCCTTGGACGCATTGTACCAGGTGAGGCCCGGACGCGGACGGATGCCCGCGGTCGATCCGACGTTGAGGATCACGCCGCCGCCCGCCTTGCGGAACACGGGCAATGCTGCATGCACCGCGTGGTAGATGGCCTTAACGTTCACCGCGAAGATGCGGTCGAATTCTTCCTCGCCCACGTCCATCAGCGGCTGGTTGCGGTGCGTGATGCCGGCATTGTTGATGACGATGTCGAGCCCGCCGAACGCATCGACGGCGGCGTCGACCATCGCCTTGACCTGGTCGCCCTTCGACACGTCGCAGGTGACGGCGCGGGCGTTGGCGCCCAGGCGGCTGGCCACCGCCTCCGCCGCGTCGCCGCGGATGTCGGCGACGATGACCTTTGCGCCCTCCGCCACGTAGCGTTCCGAGATCCCGGCGCCGAAGCCCGATCCGCCGCCGGTGACGATGGCGACCTTCCCTTCAAGACGGCCCATGGGTCTTTTCCCTCCCGTTTTCTTGCTCGTTCCGTTGTGTCTTCCGAAGCGCGCGAGCGCGCACCCCGCGATATGAGCGCAGTGTGGCGCAAGCCCCCCGCTCCTGTCGCCCCCCAAAGCCGCGCACCGGCTCAAGCCAGCCTTGCAGGCCGGAGAACTGGACAATTGTGCCCCGCGTCCTGTTTTCTGTCGCGCGGTCCGGACAAATGAACAGCAGGGCCCGCGCTCTTGAAGAGGGATTGCCGATGACTGACGCCTTCGACCGTTTCGAGGATGACGAGGAGATCGCTCAGATCCGCAAGGCAGTGCGCGATCTCTGCGCGCGCTACCCCGGCGCCTACTGGCGCGAGCTGGACCGCAAGCGCGCCTATCCGACGGAGTTCGTGAAGGCGATCTCGGACGCGGGCTACCTCGCCGCCCTGATCCCGGAGGAGTACGGCGGCTCCGGCCTGCCGCTGAAGGCGGCCTCGGCGATCCTGGAGGAAATCCACGCCACGGGCTGCAACGGGGCGGCCGCGCACGCGCAGATGTACACCATGGGCACGGTGCTGCGGCACGGCAGCGAGGAACAGAAGCGCCTCTATCTGCCCAAGATCGCGAGCGGGGAGTTGCGGCTGCAGGCCTTCGGCGTGACCGAGCCGACGGCGGGCACGGATACGCTGTCGCTCAAGACCACCGCCGTGCGCGACGGCGACGAATATGTCGTCAACGGGCAGAAGATCTGGACCAGCCGGGCAGAACATTCCGACCTGATGCTGCTGCTCGCCCGCACCACGCCGCGCGACAAGGTCGCAAAGCGGACGGAGGGGCTGTCGGTCTTCCTCATCGACATGCGCGAGGCGGCACCCGGCGCGCTCGACATCCGCCCGATCGCGACGATGATCAACCACTCCACGACGGAGGTGTTCTTCAACGACCTGCGCATCCCGGCGTCGAGCCTGATCGGCGAGGAAGGCAAGGGCTTCCGCTACATCCTCGACGGCATGAACGCCGAGCGCATCCTGATCGCGTCCGAGTGCCTGGGCGACGCGCGCTGGTTCATCGAGAAGTCGACGGCCTATGCCAAGGAGCGGGTGCTGTTCAACCGCCCCATCGGCCAGAACCAGGGCGTGCAGTTCCCCATCGCGCGCAATTATGTCGATTACACCGCGGCAAAGCTGATGGTGGCGCGCGCCGCCGACCTGTTCGACCGGGGCATCCCGTGCGGGGCGGAGGCGAACATGGCCAAGCTGCAAGCATCCGAAGCCTCGTGGAAGGCCGCCGACACCTGCCTGCAGACGCATGGCGGCTTCGGCTTCGCGGAGGAATACGACGTGGAGCGCAAGTTCCGCGAGACGCGCCTCTACCAGATCGCGCCGATCTCGACGAACATGATCCTGTCGTTCGTGGGCGAGCACGTGCTCGGCCTGCCGCGATCGTTCTAGGGAGACTCTGACCATGGCCGGGACCGAATGGGACGCATGGATCGGGGGCGAGCGGGCGATCCGCGAAACGCTCTCGGCCGTGCCCGCGGAACGCATGGCGGCGACGCTCGACAGCCTCGGCGCGGACCATCCGCTCGGACCGGGCGACGGGCTGCCCGCGCTGTGGCACTGGCTCTATTTCGTGCCCGCGGTGCCGCTCTCGAAGACGGGCCGCGACGGGCACCCGGAACGCGGCGACTTCCTGCCGCCCGTCCCCCTGCCCCGGCGCATGTTCGCGGGCGCGCGCTACGACTTCCGCGCGCCGCTGCGGCTCGGCGCGGAGGCGGTGCAGACGTCGCGCATCCGCGACGTGACGGAGAAGACGGGCCGGTCCGGGCACCTCGTCTTCGTGTCGGTGGTCAACGAGTTCAGCCAGGACGGCAAGGTCTGCGTCGTGGAGGAGCAGGACATCGTCTACCGGGAGGATCCGGGCCAGCAGGCAGGCGCGAAGCCTGCCCCCGCGCCCGCACCGGACGTGCCCCTGGCGCTGTGGGAGGACCGCGCGACGCCCGGCGAGGTGATGCTGTTCCGCTATTCCGCCGTCACCTTCAACAGCCACCGCATCCACTACGACCTCGCCTATGCGACGGGGGTGGAGGGTTATGACGGCCTCGTGGTGCACGGGCCGCTGACCGCGAGCCTGCTGGCCGAGGCCGCGCAGAAGCGTGCGGATGGGCCGCTCACGGGCTTCTCCTTCCGCGGCGTCTCGCCGCTGACCCACGGCACCGAGATCGCGCTGCGCGGGATCGGCACGGGCGAGCCGGGGCGCATCGCGCTGGAGGCGCGCGTCGCGGAAACCGGCCGCCTGGTGATGTCGGCGGAGGCGCGGTTCGGCTGAGCCCCGCGCCCCCGGCCTTCGTGGTCAAGGCCCCAATCAGGGAATGATGACGTGGCGCACCGTCTCGCCGTCGGCGAGGCGGTCGAAGGCGGCGTTGATGCCGTCGAGGTCACCCGTGCTCGTCAGCAGCCGGTCCACGGGAAGCTTCCCCATCCGGTAAAGGTTCATGTAGCGCGGAAGGTCGCGCGTCGGGATGCAGCTTCCGATGTAGCTGCCCTTCACCGTGCGCTCCTCCGCCACCAGGCTCACCTGCTGGAAGGAGATGTTGTGCGCCGGGTTGGCGAGACCCGCCGTCACCGTGCTGCCGCCGCGCCTCGTGATCCTGTAGGCAAGCTCGAACGCCTTGACCGAGCCCGCCATCTCGAAGGCGTGGTCGACGCCGCCGCCGGTGGCCTTGCGCACGTCGTCGGCGCACGCCGGGTCGGCCGCGTTGAAGGCATGCGTCGCGCCCAGCTCCTTCGCAAACCGCAGCTTGTCCTCGGAGAGGTCGACGGCCACGATCTGCGAAGCGCCCGAGGCGACCGCGCCCAGCAGCGAGGAGAGTCCCACGCCGCCGAGGCCCACGACCGCGACCGACTGGCCCGGCGAGACCTTGCCCGTATTGACGACCGCGCCAACGCCCGTCAGCACCGCGCATCCAAAGAGCGCGGCCTTCTCCAGCGGGAAGTCGGGGTCGATGCGCACCACCGAATGGCGCGACATCACCGCATAGTCCGCGAAGGCAGACACGCCGACATGATGATAGACGTCGTGGCCGTCCTGGTGCAGGCGGTGGACGCCGCCGAGCAGCGTGCCCGCGCCGTTCGCCGCCGCGCCCGGCTCGCACAACGCGGGGCGCCCCTCGGCGCACGGCAGGCAATGGCCGCAGGACGGCATGAAGATCATCACGACCTGGTCGCCGGCGACGAGATCCTCGACGCCCGGCCCCACCTTCTCGATCACGCCCGCAGCCTCGTGCCCCAGCACCATCGGAACGGGCCGCGGCCGGTCCCCGTTGATGACCGAGAGGTCGGAATGGCAGAGGCCGGCGGCGGCAATGCGCACCAGCACCTCGCCCGGCCCGGGGTCGTCCAGCGACACCGTCTCGATGGCCAGCGGTTTCGTCTCCACATAGGGCCGGGGCACCGGGCTTTCCTTCAGTATCGCCGCTCTGGTCTGCATCCCTCGACGTAGCCTCCCGTTCTTTCATTCGTCATGGCTGTCTGGCAGGTTAGCGGAGAGCGCGGGGGCCGCGCCAGAGCCGGTGTGTCCGCTCCGGCATGCCTGCACAGCCCCGCATGCCTCGTCCGCCGTCATTCCCGGGAAGCCGCATGTCCACAAGCTTCGAAAGCCTGCACCATCTCTTCGCGCCGGAAAGCGTGGCCGTCGTGGGCGGCAGCCCGCGGCATGCGAGCCTGGGCCGCCTGATCCACGCGAACCTCCTGTCGGGCGGATTCGAGGGTCCCGTCGCGATCGTGTCCCCCAAGCATGCCGAGATCAACGGCAGGAAGACCGCGCCGCGGCTTCAGGACGTGACGCCCGCGCCGGACCTGGTGATCGTGACCGCGCCCCCGCACGCGGTGCCGCAGGTCATCGCCGACGCAGTCGAAGTGGGCGCGCGCGTGGCCGTGGTGGTGACCGCGGGCATGGGACGCGGCGCGGGCGGCCTGCGCGAGACGATGCTGGAGACCGCACGCAAGGGCGGCCTGCGCATCGTCGGCCCGAACTGCCTCGGCGTGCTCGCACCCCGCGCGGGCCTGAACGCCAGCTTCGCGCAGGCCCCGGCGCTGCCCGGCGACCTCGCGCTGCTGTCGCAGTCGGGCGCCATCGTCACCTCGGTGGTGGACTGGGCGAACAATCGGGGGGTGGGCTTCTCCGGTATCGTGTCGCTGGGCGACATGTCGGACATCGACGTGGGCTATCTGCTCGACCATTTCGCACTCGACCCGAACACGCGCGCGATCCTGCTCTATATCGAGGCCATCACCGACGCGCGCACCTTCATGTCGGCGGCCCGTGCGGCGGCCCGCGCCAAGCCCGTCGTCGTGGTGAAATCGGGCCGGAACGCGGAGGGCGCACGCGCGGTCGCCTCCCACACCGGCGCGCTCGCAGGCTCCGACGCGGTCTACGACGCAGCGTTCCGGCGGGCGGGCCTCTTGCGGGTGCCGGGCATGGGCGAGCTGTTCGAGGCGGCCGAGACCCTCTCGCGGATGCAGGCGACGCCGGGCGAACGGCTCGCCATCGTGACGAACGGCGGCGGCCTGGGCGTGCTGGCGGTCGACGACCTGATCGGCATGGGCGGCACGCTCGCCACCCTCGGGCCGGAGACCATGGCCGCGCTCGAAGCCGCCTTGCCGCAGACCTGGTCGCACGCGAACCCCGTGGACATCATCGGCGACGCAGATCCCGCGCGCTTCGCCGCCGCGGTCGAGCCGGTGCTGGCCGATCCGGGCGTCGACGCCGTGATGGTCGTGCACTGCCCCACCGCACTCGCCACCCCCGCCGACACCGCGACCGCCGTCGCCGAGTTGAAGCGCCGCCGCCCGCGCGGGAGCCGCAAGCCGGTCCTGCCGACCTTCGTCGGCTCCGACCCCGCGCCGCGCGCGATCCTGGACGAGGCGGGGCTGCCGCTCTTCCGTACCCCGGCGGCGGCAGTGCGGGGCTTCATGCACCTGGTGAAGCACCGCCGTGCGCAGGCGGAGCTGATGGCGACGCCCGCCTCGGTCCCCGACAGCTTCGCCCCCGCCATCGGCCGCGCCCGCGCGGCGATCCGGAGTGCACTGGATGCGGGCCGCTCGTGGCTGACGCCGGTCGAGGTGGCCGAGGTGCTGACGGCCTACGACATTCCCGCCCCCGCCATTGCACTGGCTGCAACGCCGGACGAGGCTGCCGGGGCGGCACGCCCGATGCTGGAGGAGCATGGCGCTGTCGTCATCAAGATCCAGAGCCACGACATCGTGCACAAGTCCGACGTGGGCGGCGTGGTCCTGAACCTCGACAGTCCGGAAGCGGTGCGCGAGGCCGCGAGCGCAATGCTGGCGCGGGTGCGCAACCGGCGCCCCGAAGCGGAGATAGAAGGCATCCTCGTCCAGCCGATGGTGCGGCGGCCGCATGCCCGCGAAACGATCATGGGACTCTCGGACGACCCGATGTTCGGTCCCGTCGTGCTGTTCGGCGCGGGCGGCGTCTCGGTTGAGGTGGTGAAGGACACGGCGCTGGGCCTGCCGCCGCTGACCATGGACCTCGCTCACGACATCGTGGCGCGCACGCGCGTCTCCCGCGTGCTGGAGGCCTACCGCGACACGCCCGCCGCGGACCGGCAGGCACTCGCCTTCACGCTGGTCAAGCTCGCCCAGCTCTCCGCCGACCTGCCGGAGGTGCGGGAGGCCGATCTCAACCCGGTGCTGGCGGGTCCCCATGGCGTGATCGTGCTGGATGCGCGCATCTCGGTGAAGGCGGAAGCCTGCGCCAGGGGGGTCGGCGCGTCGAACCCGCGCTTCGCGATTCGCCCCTACCCGCGCGAACTGGAGCGGACGCTGACGCTGGAGGGCGGCTGGCAGGTGTTCACCCGGCCCGTGCGCCCCGACGACACGCCCCTCGTACAGGCCTTCCTGGACCGCATCTCGCCGGAGGACCTGCGCCAGCGCTTCTTCGGTCCGGTGAAGACGGTGCCCGCGAGCTTCACCTCGCGCCTGACGCAGATCGACTACGACCGGGTGATGGTGTTCCTCGCCCTAGACGAGGGAACGGGCCAGGTCCTGGGTACGGTGCAGGTGCACCGCGAGCCAGGTACAAACCGGGCGGAATACGCGATCCTCGTCGGCTCCAACCTCAAGGGCAAGGGCCTCGGCTGGGCGTTGATGAGCATGATGATCGGCTACGCCCGCGACATCGGGCTGGAGGAGGTCCACGGGGAGGTGCTGCGGGACAACACCACGATGCTGCGCATGTGCACGGAACTGGGCTTTTCCGTCGCCGCGCTGCCGGGCGACCCGACCATTGCGCACGTCACCCTGCCCATCGCCGAGACCCGGTCGGGATAGCCCCAATGCAGATTGCGCGGCGTAGATGCAGCCCATCCAACCGCCTGCAGCGCTGGCCACAATCG
Organism: Futiania mangrovi; assembly: GCF_024158125.1. Classification (NCBI taxonomy): domain Bacteria; kingdom Pseudomonadati; phylum Pseudomonadota; class Alphaproteobacteria; order Futianiales; family Futianiaceae; genus Futiania; species Futiania mangrovi. Next base: position 99,797 of record NZ_JAMZFT010000003.1, read on the forward strand.
TGTTTGTGTCCTAAATATGAGCGTGTCCTCACCTGTCGCCGGCGGCGAGGGTGCGGACGGGAGCGTGCTGCATGACGCGGGCGCCATGAAGACAGGACCTTTTGGTACGATGGACGTCGCCGAGGTAATCTTGCCCAGCCCCAATCCCGAGGTCATGGCAACACATGCGCGCGAGGCGCGCGATTTTCTGAAAGCCCTGGCACACGAAAGCCGGCTTATGATCCTGTGCATGCTGTGCCGCCGCGAGATGACAGTGGCGGAACTGTGCGCTGCGCTGGACCAACGACAGCCGGCCGTGTCGCAGCAACTGGCCCGGCTGCGCGAGGAAAACCTCGTGACGATCCGCCGGGAGGGCAAGCACATTCACTACTCCATCGCCAGCGAGGATGCCCGCACCGTGGTCTCCCTGCTGTACGATATCTTCTGCAAGCCGGCTGAAAAGGACGGCTGCTGAGGCACGCTGGCAAGGCGCGCGCAATTTCTCTAAGGTCCGGGCCGGCGGTCCGCATCGGGGCGGCGCCTGCCCGAGCCACGGAGTCCGGTCGCCCGCATGTGTGGTTTTCTCTTCGCGCTGCACCGTAACCGCCCGGTCGACCGCGCCCGGTTCGAGGCGGCGTTCGCCACCATGCGCCACCGGGGACCGGACGCCCATCAGATCGCCTATGAGACACTGACCCTCGCCACGCCGGAGGGCCCCGCCATCCTCCACGTGGGTGCCGGGCATCACCGGCTCGCCATCCTCGACCTCGACCCGCGCTCCAACCAGCCCTTCGTCCGGGAGGGGCGGATGCTGCTCTACAATGGCGAGATCTACAATTTCGCCGACCTCAAGGACGCCCCGGACACATACGAAACGACCGGCGACACCGAAGTGCTTTTCCGCGCCCTGTGCGAGCGGGGAACAGACGCGCTCGGCGCCATGAACGGCATGTGGGGGTTCGCCTTCCTCGACCCGCATTCGGGTACGCTGATCGCGGCGCGCGACCGGCACGGCAAGAAGCCGCTGTTCTTCTACCGCGACGCGGACACGCTCTGCGTCGCCTCCACAATCGCCGCCATCGCCAGCTACCTGGACCGCCCGCCGGTGTTCGAGGACGCCATCCTCGACGCCTATCTCGCCCATGGCGCGGTGTTTCCGGGCGGCGGCTTCGGAACGCACATCCGCGGCATCGGGCAGGTGCCGCCGGGCGGCGTGCTGCGCGTGAGCTTTCGCGACTGGACCTTTCAGGAGGATCGCTGGTTCCGGCTGGAGGAACATGTGGCGGGCACGCCCCCGCGGCAGGAGGACCTGCCGGGACTGATCGCGGACGCGGTGCGCCTGCGCCTCGTCTCGGACCGCAAGGTGGGGCTGCTGCTGTCGGGCGGGGTGGACAGTTCCATCGTGCTGGCCGCGCTGTACGCCCAGGGCCTCGCGGACAGCGTGACCTGCTTCATCGGGGAGACGGGGCGGTCGCTCGATGCGAAGTATGCCCGCGAGTGCGTTGAAAAGCTTGGCATAGACGCGACGACCATCAACCTCGGCTACGGCGAGGATGCCTTCGCGCGCTTCCTGAAGATGTGCCGCCATCACGAGAAGCCCTTTCCGCTGATCGGCAACTCCATGGCCATGTCGGAGATGTACGAGGCGGTCGCCGCTCACGGCATGGTCGTCGTGCTCGACGGCACCGGCGGGGACGAACAGTTCGGCGGCTATTGGGACCGGCAGTTTCCCTTCGCGTTGAGGGATGCGTGGGGCAAGGGCGACCGCGCGTGGCTCGCCGCCATGCTGAAGGCCAACGGACGGATGATGGCGCGCACGGCGATGGAGGCCGCGGAGGACCGTCTGGTGCGGCCCCTGCTGAAACTGCCCTTCGTCAAGCACCCGTCGAAGGCCATGCAGGAGTTCCTGCGCGCGGACATGGGCAGCGCGCCGCACGGCGATCCGCTGGAGGCGGAGACGTTCGGCAGCTTCGAGGCGGCGCTGATCGCGGATGCGGCGCGCGGGCGTCTGGGCGAGTGGCTGTGGCACGGCGACCGCAATGCAATGATGTCGAGCCTGGAGAACCGCAGCCCCCTGCTCGACTACCGGATTTCACGTTACATGACGACAGGTTATGCGAAGAAGTTCGTCGGTGAGTTCAACAAGCACGAACTGCGCACGGCCTTCGACGGTCTGGTGAATTTACCGACGCAATGGCGCACGGAGAAACAAGGCTTCCGCTGGGCGGCCAAGCGCTTCTACACGGAGAACCGCGACCAGATCCTGGAGCGCATCGCGGGCTCGCAGGTGCTGCGCGACCGGGTGGACGTCCCGGGCTTCCTCGACGCGGCGCGCGCGCGGCCGCGCTATCTCACCTCGCGCCTCACGCCGCGGCTGCTGTGCGTGGCGGGGCTGGAGGAGACAATCGGCCTCGCGCCCGGCTAAGCCCCCGGCGGTCAGGCACTGTCACCCACCTCGGCCTTGAGCATGAGATAGCGGGCGATATCGCTGAGCGACACGAGGCCCATGAGACGGCCCTGATCCACCACGAGAAGGCGGCGGGCCCGCGTCGTCTGCATCTTCTGCAACGCCTCCCACGCACCGTCGCCGGGCGCGGCGCTGTTCTCCGCCGTCACCGGCGCCATCACGTCTGCAACACGGGTGCGCGGCCACTCCTCGCGCGCGACCGCACCCGCCTGCCGACTCTCGACGAGGCCGACGAGCCGCCCGTCGCGCAGTACCGGAAAGGCGCCGTGATGCTGGCCGAGGATGTGCCGGTCGACGAGTGTGTCGAGCGTCAGCCCGGCCTCGACCGTCACCGGGTCGGGCGTCATGAAGTCCGCGACCGTACCGGCGGACAGCGCGGTCTTCATCTCGACGTTCTGGTGCGCGCCCGCCGCCGCCGCACGCACGAAGAAACCGATCAGCACGAGCCAGAGCCCGCCGATGACATTGCCCGTGAAGGCATTGAAGATGCCGACGACGACGAGAAAGACGCCGAACGCATCGCCGATGCCGGCAGCCACGCGCGTCGCCTTGCGGATGTCGCCCGAGCGCATCCAGAGCCAGGCCCGCAGCATCCGCCCGCCGTCGAGCGGGAAGGCCGGCACGAGATTGAAGAGCGCGAGCACGAGGTTGATCGTCGCGAGATAGAGCAGCAGCGCGGCCCCCGGCTCCCCGATCAGGCCCGGCCCCGTGATGGCGGCAACCGCCCAGAACAGGAAGGCCAGCACGAGGCTCGCCGCCGGCCCCGCCGCCGCCATGACAAGCTCGGTCAGCGCGCTCGGCGGCTCGTCCTTCATCTCCGCCACGCCGCCGAAGAGGAAGAGCGTGATCCCCTCGATCTTCATGCCGCCCATGCGCGCGACGATGGAATGGGAGAACTCGTGAATGATGAGCGAGAGGAAGAGACCCGCCATCCCGAGGATGCCGAGCGTCCAGTAGGTGCGGGTATCGAGCCCCGGCAGCGAGGTCGGGAAATAGCCTGCCGCCAGGCTCCACGTCACGAGCGCGGCGATCAGCAGCCAGCTCAGGTCGATGCGCACCTCGAAGCCGAGGATGCGGAAAAGCGACAACCGGTGGGTGAACATGGGCGGGCCTCCCCTCGGGCGTGTGTCAGCCCTCCACCATGTAAGGCGCATTCGACACGGCGCAAACGTCGCGCAACTGGTCGAGCAGCTTGCGCGGCACGGGGATGCCGGTGTTGAGGCGTTCCTCGCGGTTAAGCCGCTCCGGATCGCCGGGGACGAGCACGGGTTCGGCCGGATCGGCGGCGGGCAGCGCGTGCAGCGCGTCGATCATCGCGTCCACGTCCGCCATGAAGGCGTCGGCCTCGCGGAAGGCGGCGGGATCGATGGCGAGGAAGAAATGGCCGATATCCTCCCCCTGTCCCAGCTTCGGCCGCCCGCGCGGATCGCCCGCGAAAGACGCGCCCGACAGGATGGAACTCAGCACCTCGACCATGGCGCCGAGGCCATAGCCCTTGTGGCTTGCCGTGTCGGGCTTGCCGCCCAAGGGCGTGATGCCGTAGCCGGGCGACATGCGCCCGCGCCCGACGCGCGTGTGCTGCGGGTTCTCGGCACCGTCCTGCGGCGTCAACTCGCCCAGCGCCTCCTCCGGATCGCGGATCGGGCGGCCTTCGGGATCGACCAGCCAGCCCTCGGGCAGGAGCTTGCCCGCGTACCACGCGATCTTGACCTTGCCGACCGCGCCCGTCGTCGTCGACATGTCGAGCACGAAGGGCGGGTTGCGGCGCGCAGGCACCGCGAAGGCCAGCGGGTTGGTGGCGAAGAAGGTCTTTTTCGCGCGCGTCGGCACCATGATCGACGAGAGCGCATTGGTCGAGGCGAAGCCGATCAGCCCCGCCTTCGCCGCGATCATCGGATAGGCGCCCGCCGCGCCGAAATGGTGGGAATTGCGCACCGAGACCGCGCCGATGCCGACGGCCTTCGCCTTCTCGACCGCCAGCGACATGGCCCGCACCGAGATCGCGTGGCCGAGGCCGCGGTCGGCGTCGAAGAGCGCGGTCGCCGGCGTCTCCGCGACGATGCGCGGCGCGGGTTTCATGTTGAGGCCGCCATGCCGCCGGATGTGGTCGTAGAGCGGGAGCATGGCGATGCCATGGCTGTCGACGCCAGCGAGGTCGGTGTCGACCATCACCTCGACCGTCGGCGCGATCCACTCCTCCGCCATGCCCCAGCCGCGGAAGATCGCCTCGATCTGGGCCCGTACGGTCCCGGCCGCGACCATCACCGGCGCGTCGTCACTCATGTGCATCCCCCCTTCGTGCAGCGGTTTTCCCGTCTTCCTCGGGACTTAGCATGCCGCACCCATATCCCCGCGTCACGCAGCCGCGCGCGCGGGCCAGTTCCCCGCCCCATGCATGCGGGGCAAACCGTGCGCGCGGGTGGCGGCGCGCGCGCGCCGCCACTATCCTCGCGGGCGCGCAGGCAGGGCATGACGGGAGGCAGGCGCGATGACTCAGAAGCAGCCGGACTGGGATACGCGCTACCGGGCGGGCGGCGGCGCACTGTTCGGGACCGCGCCCAACGAGTACCTGCGGACGAGCCTGGCGCGCGGGCGCTTCCGGCCTGCGACCGCACTCTGCCTCGCCGACGGCGACGGGCGCAACGGGCGCTGGCTCGCAAAACGCGGGCTTGCCGTGACCGCGGTCGACATCTCGAAAGTCGCAACCGGGCAGGCACACGCCAGCGACACCAAGGCCGGCAATGGCGTGGAGCGGATCGTCGCCAACCTGAAGGACTGGCAGCCGGAGGCGGGACAGACCTGGGACCTCGTCTGCCTGATCTATCTGCAAGGCCCGCCCGCGCTGCGGCGGAAGGCCATCGAGACGGGGCTGAACGCGCTCGCCCCCGGCGGGCTCTTTGTGCTGGAAGGCTTCGCGGGCACGCCGGATGCCGACGCGCCCCTCGGCCCCGATGACGCCGACAAGCGCTTCCAGCCGGGCGACCTGCCGCCGCTGCCGGCGGACGTCATGCTGCTGGAGGAGACCCGCGGCCTCGTCCGCCTCGACGAGGGGGAGCGGCACGCAGGCATGGCCCGCGTGCTTCGCCTTACCGCCCGGCGTGCCGCCTAGTCCGCGCCGCGCACCGGCACGACGCCCGGGATGCGGCCCTTGAACACGCGCTGAACCACGACGACGAGGCCCGCGAGGCCGACCCCGACGAGATCGGTGACGAGGCCGCCCTCGATCATGAAAAGCGCAGCCGCAAGCAGCACCAGCCGCAGGAACCACACCGGACGCCGGCCGAGCAGCCAGCCCTGCACGCTGGCCGACAGCAGGAACACGCCGACGCAGGCCGTGACCAGCGCGCGGGCGATCTCCACCACGCCACCCTCCATCAGCAGGGCGTCGTTGTAGAAGAACATGAACGGCACGATGAACGCCGCGAGCCCGATCTTGAATGAAGTGACCGAGGTCTCCATCGCGTTCGCGCCGGAGATGCCCGCCGCCGCGTAGGAGGCAAGCGCCACCGGCGGCGTGATCGCCGAGACGACCGCGAAATAGAAGACGAAGAAGTGCGCGACCAGCGGTTCGATCCCAAGCTCCACGAGGCCGGGCGCGACGACCGAGGCCGCGACCGCATAGGCCGCCGTCGTGGGCATCCCCATGCCGAGCAGGATCGAGATCAGCATGGCGAAGATCAGCGCCAGAAGCTGGCTCGCCTCCGCCAGGTTCAGCAGCAGCGAGGAGAAGCGCGCCCCCACGCCCGTGAGCGAGATGACGCCCACGATGATTCCCGCGCAGGCGCAGACCGCGATGATCTGCACCGACATGACGCCTGCAAGCTCCAGCGCCTTGAAGATGCGCACCGGCCCCATGCGGTGGGGCGTCAGCCAGCTGACCATCGCCGCAGCCGCGGTCGCGAGCGTGCCCGCCCGGATCACCGAATAGCCGACGAACAGCGCCACGATCAGGATGACGATGGGGATGAACAGGTAGACCTGCTTCAGCATCTCCTTGACGAGCGGCAACTCGTCGTCGCGCATGCCGCGCATCCCGGTCTTGGCAGCCTCGAGGTCCACCATGAAATAGACCGAGATGAAATAGAGGATGGCCGGGATGACCGCCGCGATGGCGATGTCGGTGTAGGGGATGCCGGTGATCTCCGCCATGATGAAGGCGCCCGCCCCCATGATGGGCGGCATGATCTGCCCGCCGGTGGAGGCCGCGGCCTCGACCGCGCCCGCCGTGCGCTTGGCGTAGCCGACCTTCTTCATCAGCGGAATGGTGAGCGAGCCGGTGGCGACGACATTGCCCGCGCTCGTCCCGTTGATCATGCCCATGAGGCCGGAGGCGAAGATCGCCACCTTGGCCGGGCCGCCGCGCGCGCGGCCCGCGACCGCAAAGGCGAAGTTCACGAAATAGTCGCCGACCTTCGAGGCCTGCAGGAACGCCGCGAAGATGATGAACAGGATGATGTAGGTGGACGACACCGCCGTCGTCGGTCCGAGGATTCCGGCGTCGGTGTAGACCTGGCTGAAGAACCGCGCGACCGACAGACCCGGATAGCCGAGGAAGCCCGGCATGTAGGGGCCCGCGAACACATAGACGAGGAAGATCACCGCAATCGCCACGAGTGCGAGGCCCGCGACGCGGCGCGTCAGTTCCATGATGAGCGCGCTGCCCGCAATCGCGGCGAAGGAAATGCCGATGGGCGCGAAGGGCGTGCCCGTGCTCATGCGCAGCGGCGTGTTGTAGACGACGAGAAGATAGCTCGCGACCGCAACCGCCGCGACCATCAGCACCGCGTCGGGTGCCGCCAGCACCGCCCGGTCGCGCCGGTGCAGCCAGGAGAGCACGATGCCCCCCGCCGTCGCCGCGATCAGCGGCCAGCCGTAATGCCAGGTCTCGACGTCCGGCTCGATCCGCATGGCGCCGCCCGAGATGGCCTGCTGCATGAGGCCCGTCTGAACGAGCGCATAGAGCGCGGGCAACATGAACAGCCAGGAGGCCCAGGTGGTCCAGACCGGCTTGCGCCCCTCCTCCCCCGCCCCCGAGAACCGCGCGCCGGAGAACAGCAGGAAGCCCAGCATCAGCGCGCCCGCGACATGGACGATGCGGAAGGTCCAGGTCTCCAGCGGATAGATGTTGAGCGAGACGATGTGGAAGGCGGAATAGACCGCGGCGAAGGTCATCACCGCGCCCAGCATCCAGCCCTCGAACAGGCGGCGGTTGGCCTCCACCGGCTCCTCGTCCACGCCCTCGGCATGGATCCGGTCCGCAGGCGTTTCCTCGCCGGGCTCGACCCCGGTGCGCGTTTCCTCAGCCATCGCCTTCATCCCCCCGAACCACCGGCCGGACCGTTTTCCGGCCTCGCATGCGGGAGACGGGCGGTGCGCAAGCGCGTCCCGCCCGTCTCCACGCTGGTCTTGCCGAGCCTACCTTACTGCTTGATCAGGTTGTCCGGGATGTCGATCCCGTTTTCCTTGTACCAGCGCGCCGCACCCGGGTGCCACGGGATGAAGGTGTTCTTCACCGCGTTCTCCTTCACCGTCGTGCGGGCCGCCTTGTGGATGGAGACCATCTTGTCGTTGTTCTCCATCACGACCTTCGTGACCTCGTAGACGAAGTCCGCGGGCAGGGCGCAATTGGCGATGGCGAAGTTCCACATCGACACCGCGCGGGCGTCCGCGTTGAGGCTCTTGTAGGTGCTGGCCGGGATCGTGAAATCCGCCACCGGGAAGGCATCCATGACCTTCTTCTGCTCGTCGGCCGTGAACTCGATGATGTTCACCTCGGCCTGCACCTCAAGCTGGCTCACCGCCGGGATCGGGATGCCGGCCGCGAAGGCGATCACGTCGAGCAGGCCGTCCTGAAGCTGGCCGCCGAGGTCGTTCCAGCCGCCGTTGCGCCGGTCGAACTTCACGCCGAGCGTTTCCAGCATCGCCGGGAAATAGGTGTCGGACGTCGAGCCCGCAGGGCCGAAACCGATCTTCGCGCCCGCCGGAATGTCGGAGATCGACTTGATGCCCGAGGACGCAAGCGCCGTGATCGAGAACGGCGTCTGGTACATCGGGAACAGTGCGCAGACCTGGTCCATCTTGATGCCGGGGGCGAGCGGGCTGCGGCCCTCGAGCGCCTCGCGCGCCGGGCCCATCGTCGTCATGCCGAACGCGAGGTCGCCCGTGTGCACGAGCGCGAGGTTCTGCGTCGGGCCGCCCGTCACCTCGCCGCCGCCGGAGACGCCCAGCGTCTCGGCCACGAGGTTCGCCCAACCCGAGCCATAGGCGAAATAGGTGCCGCCCTGGCTGGCCGTGCCGACGGTGAAGCTCTGCGGCCACTGCGAGCGGTCGGCCTGCGCCGCCGTGCCCACACCCGCCGCGATCAGCAGCGCCGCTGCTGCCGCGCTGAATTTTCCAAGATGTTTCAAAGCGTTTTCTCCCTGAATAGGATGTGCACCCCGGCCTCCCGGAGCCGTCGCATCGCCGCAGCGCATGGCTGCGTTGCCGCCAAGGTAGAGCGCCGCGCCTCCGCCGGCAATTCGGCAATTCGATGCACCGGCACACGCGAATGTTGTGCGTGGCGAGACCTGCACGGGCGGGGCTTCAGACCTGCCCGCGCGCCGGCTTGGGCCGGGGTGCCGGTTCGGACTAGAGTGGTTGTCGGCCCCGCCGCACGCAGGGCCCTGCAGAGGCACGAGGGAGGGCTGTCCGCATGCAGTTCGTGTACGCCAATGGCGTAGCCTTGCATTACCAGGTCTTCGGCGCGGCCGAGGATCGCCCGGTCATGGTCTTCGTCAACTCGCTTGGGACCGACTTCCGCATCTGGCGCGACGTGATCGTGAAGCTGGCGGGCGAATACTCCTTCGTCACCTACGACAAGCGCGGCCATGGCCTGTCGGACGCGACGCCGGCGCCCTATTCCATGGACGACCACGTGGCCGACCTCGTCGCGCTGCTCGAACACCTGAAGGTGCGCGACGCCATCGTCTGCGGGCTTTCGGTCGGCGGGCTGATCGCGCAAGGCCTCTACGCCGCGCGCCCCGACATGGTGCGGGCGCTGGTCCTGTGCGACACGGGCCACAAGATCGGCACCGACGAGCTTTGGAATTCCCGCATCTCCGCCGTGAGCCAGGATGGCGTGAAGGCGATCTCCGGCGGCATCCTGGAACGCTGGTTCACCGCGCACTTCCGCCGCGCCGACAACCCGGACTTCCACGGCTACCGCAACATGCTGGAGCGGACGACCATCGACGGCTACACCGGCACGAGCGCGGCGATCCGCGACTGCGACTTCACCGCGGCCTGCGCGAAGGTGAAGGTGCCCGCGATCTGCGTGGTGGGGGAGCAGGACGGCTCCACCCCGCCCGCGCTGATGGCGGAGACGGCGGCGCTGATCCCGGGCGCGCGGTACGAGGTGATCGCGGACGCGGGCCACCTGCCCTGCATCGAGCAGCCGGACGCGCTGGCGAAGATCATCCGCACCTTCGTGCGCGAGGCGGGCGTCGACGGCCCGCCCGTGCAGGCCCGCTGAGGACGGACGCCGCCCCATGACCGCACTGGCTCCCGACCTCGACACGCGCCACCTGAGCCCGACGGCGATCCTTCTGAACATCGGGCACGCGATGGACCATTGGATGATGGTGGTCTTCGCCTACACCTGGGGCGTGATTGCGGGCGTGTGGGGGACGGAGTGGACGGAACTGACGCCCTACAACTATGGCGCACTGGTGATGTTCGGCGGGGGCTCCATCGTGTCGGGCAGGCTCGGCGACCTGTGGGGGCGCTGGGTGATGATGGTGATCTTCTTCGCAGGCATGGGCGCATCCGCCCTCGTCATCGCGCTCTGCACCAATGCCTGGCAGATCGGGGCGGCGCTGACGCTGATGGGCGCGTTCGCCTCGATCTACCATCCGGTCGGCATCCCGATGCTGGTGCAGAAGGCGCGCAAGGCGGGCATCGTGATCGGCGTCAACGGGCTTGCGGGGAACATGGGCATCGCGATCGCGGCGGGCGTCTCCGTCTTCATCGCGGAGCGGTTCGGCTGGCAGATGGCCTTCATCCTGCCGGGCGTGATCTGCCTTATTTGCGCGGTGGCGTTCGTCCTGCTGGTCCCGCGCGAGACGGAGGCCCCGGCGCGTCGCGCGAACAAGCTGCTCGACATGCCGCGCGCGACCATGGCGCGGGTGTTCGCGATCATGACGCTGACCGCCATCACCGGCAGTGTGATCTTCAACTTCACCACCAGCGGCAACGGGGAGCTGCTGCGCGCCCACGTGGCCGAGGCCGCCGCCGACCCCGCCCTGCTCGCCACCATGTTGTTCGCGATCTTCGCCGCCGCCTCGCTCGCCCAGATCGTCGTGGGCAAGCTGATCGACGCCTATCCGCTGAAGCGCGTCTTCCTCGGCGTGGCCGCGTTGCAGGTGCCTCTCTTCCTCATCGCCGCGCAGGTCGAGGGCTGGGCGCTGTTCGTCGTCGCCATCGGCTTCATGCTTCTGGTCTTCGGCGCGGTGCCGTTCACCGACGCGATGATCGTGCGCTATGTCGACGACCGGATGCGCTCGCGCGTGACGGGGATGCGGCTCGCCATCGGTTATGGCGTCAGCTCGGCCGCGGTCGCCCTGCTCGGCCCCAGCGTGAAACTCGCGGGCTTCCCGACGATGCTGACGCTGCTGGCGGGGCTTGCGTGCGTGACCTTCCTCGCGGTCATGTTCCTGCCCGCCGACCCGCCGCCCGCCAAGGAGTGAGCGGAGCACCCCGCGCCCCGCGCACCCCCGGCGCGCTCAGATCACGACAGGCACACTCGCCCCGTCCATCGGGATCGAGACGCCGGTGAGGTAGCTCGCCTTCTCCGACGCGAGGAAGAGGACGGCGTTCGCGATCTCCTCCGGCTCCGCCCAGCGGCCCATCGGGATGCGGGCCACGGCACGCGCGCCCGCCTCCTCCACCGTGATGCCCTGGAGACGCGCCTCGGACGCGAGCCCCTGCGCCACGCGGCCTGTGTTGGTGAGGCCGGGACTGACCGCCAGAACCCGCACGCCCGACGCGGCATAGGCGCTGCCGAGGCCCGCGGTGGCCAGCATCAGCGCCGCGTTCGCCGCGCCGCCCGCGAGGTGCGTGGGCGAGGCGACCTTGCCGCCATTGCCGATGACATTGACGACGACGCCCTTGCCGCGCGCCGCCATGAGCTTGATGAGCGGGTCGATGACGTTGATGTAGCTGAAGAACTTCGCGTCCATCGCGCCGCGCCATGCCTCGGGCGTCAGCTCCGGCGCGGGCGTGCGCTTGGCCGCACCGGCGCTGTTCACCAGCACGTCGAGGGGACCGAGCTTTTCCTCCATCGCCTGCACGGTGTCGAGGGCGGCGGCCGCGTCGGTCAGGTCGGCGGCGTGGCCCACCGCGCCGGGCAGATCCGCGAGTGCCGTGTCGACGTTCGCCTGCGAGCGGGAGACGATGCCGACCTTCGCCCCCTCGGTGAGGAAGGCGCGCGCGCAGGCGAGCCCGATGCCCTTGCTGCCGCCGGTAACCAATACGCGCTTGCCCTCAAGACCCAGATCCATCCCCGTCTCCCTCCCGCTTTCGGGTGATTGCCGCATGGCCCTTAACTAGCGCGCGGGAACCCGCCGCGCACCTGCGAATCGCGGGAGGCAGGCCCCGTGCGGCCTCAGCGAATGGGAAGGCTGGGTGCGAAGGGGCCGTGACGGCGGATGAGCTCCTCGGCGACGATGCAGCGCCCGGTGCCGGCAATGGCGCCCGGCGGCGAGGCGTCCGTGTAGGGATGGCCGCAGAAATCGCGCGAGCCCACCGGCATCGGGGGCGCCCCCGCCGGGCGCGGCAGAACCTCGGAGACGGTGAAATCGCCCTCCCGCCAGCCGGGGAACCAGGCATCGACGCGCGTTGCGCCGAGGCCCGCCGCCCCACCCGCGACGAGGTTGCCGCGTGCCTCGGCCCGCCCGCCGTCGCGCCGGGCGATGCGCCCGCCGATCAGGTTGTTCTCGATCCGGGCCGAGGTTTCGGGGAAACGCGCATCGATGCCCGCGGTACCCAGGAAGGTGTTGCCGGCGACGAGAGCGCCCTCCGCCTCGTTCAGATAGAGGCCGGGCTCGCCCGGACAGTGCAGCACGATGTTGCCGGCGACCGTCATGTCCACGGCCTCCGGGCAGTTGCCGGTGTTGCAGGGCGTGCGCGGATCCTCCACCCCGCCGCCCGTGCCGCCGCCGCCGAGCGACAGACCGACCCGGATGCCGCCCCCATGGAGGGAGGCGCAGACGACGAGATTGCGCAGGAAGGCCCCGTTCCGCGCGCCGCCTTTCAGGAAGGCCGCGTAGCTGACCCGGTTGCCGCCGTCCTTGGCGAAATCGGCGATGACGTTCTCCGCCACCAGCCAGTCCTGACCGCCCACGATGTCGATGGGAGTGACGGGCGCGTCGGTCGCGCGCGGGGTATCGTTCAGGAACACGTTGCGCTCGATGCGCACGGCGTCGGGGAAGCGGCGGGGGCTGCCCTCCCCGTTGCCCTTTATCGCGGCGTGGAAGTTGCGGAAGCGGTTGCCGCGCACGACCGTGCCGTCGGCCCCGCCCGCGATGTGCAAGGCATGGTGGCTGTCGGGACCGCCCTCGAAATCGATCCCCTCGATCACCCAATGGGCGCCGGTGATCTTGAGCAGCGTCACGCCCCCCGTCGCCAGAACGGTCTGGCCGGGCACGCGGGCGCGCAGGACGATGGGCGCATCCGCCGTGCCGGAGGAGGAGGCGCGCAGGCCCCGCGTCTCGTAGCGGCCGGGTGCAAGTTCGATCACGTCGCCGGGTCCGGTGCGGGCCAGCACGCGCGCAAGTTCGTTCGGCCCGTCCACCGCGGTCTCCGCCGCGCAGGCGGCGGCAGGAATCGCGAGCGCGGCAAGACAGAAGAGCACGCGCACACGCCGGAACACGCGCTTCTGCATGGCACCTCGCATCGTCGCCTCCTTCCGGCCACGCACAAAACCCGTTCGAGCATTGCAGATCGCAGGCCCCGGCGCGAGACCCGCGGGCCGTGCACGGCGCGCCAAATCGGTGTAGGTGATGGGACAAACGCACACATCGGACGCGAGGCCATCGGCATGATCAAGGCGGTACTGACCGGACACAGCAAGGGACTGGGCGCAGGAATCGCGGAGGCGCTGCTCACCCGCGGCGCCGCGGTCATGGGCATCGCGCGCAGCGCCGCGGCGGACGCCAAGGCCAGGCACGGCGACCTGCTGCACGAGGTGGCGCTCGACCTCTCCGACCTCGGCGCGGCGGCGGACTGGCTGGCGACGCCGGAGCTTGCGCGCTTCCTCAAGGGCGCGGAAACGGCCCTGCTCATCAACAATTCGGGCGTGGTTAGCCCGATCGGCCCGGCGGGCACGCAGGACGCCATGGAGACCGCGCACGCGGTCAGCCTGAACGTCGCGGCGCCGATCATGCTGGCGCAGGCCTTCATCGCCGCGGCCGACGGGATTGCCGACCGGCGCATCCTCCATGTGTCGAGCGGGGCGGCCCGCAGCGCCATCCCCGGCTGGAGCGTCTATTGCGCGACCAAGGCGGCACTCGACCACCACGCGCGCACGGTGGCCGCCGACGCGCTGCCGGGCTTGCGCATCACCAGCCTCGCCCCCGGCGTGATCGACACCGACATGCAGGCGCAGATCCGCTCCACGACCGAGGACCAGTTCGTCATGCGCCAGCGCTTCGTCGCGCTGAAGGAGGAAGGCCAGCTTGCGAGCGCGCAAGCCTGCGGGGAACGGCTCGTCGCCTACATGCTGGGCGGGCGCTTCGCAGCCGATCCTGTGACGACGCTGAGCGAGGTCGGCTGAGGCGTCAGAGCCGGGTCTCGCAATAGCCCGGGAACGGCAGCATGCGGGAGGCCGGCACCTCGTCGCCGGCATAGCGCCCGCGGCTGTAGCGCGGGCAGTCGCGGGCGAGACCCGCCGCCACAATCAGGCGGGCGACGTCCTCTTCCTCGACGAAGCAGCGGCCGACGGTGCGGCCGTAGCGGTCGCGCCCGCGATCCTCGCAGGTGACGGTCTTGCCCTGCACCAAGGCCGCCATGCGCGCGCGTGACGCCGCCCCGCGCGCCTCGTCCAGTTCCGGCGCGGCGATCCCGTCGAGACGCACGCGGCGCCCGGCAACCACCAGCGTATCGCCGTCGACCGCGCGGGCACGGCCGGAGAATGTCTCGGCCGCGGGCTGCACCGCGTCTTGGATCTGCGGCCCCCAGAAGTGGCCTGCGCCCGTCAGCCCGGCGAACAGCACGCCGAGGATCGCCACGCTGCGCACCGTCGGCGCGAAGAGCGCACGGGCAAGCCGCCGCCCGAGGCGCCCGCGGGGACGCACCCGGCGCGGCCCCTGCCGTGCGAAGGGCACGACATTCCTGCTGCGCTTGCGCATCCTCACCGCTCCGCCAGCTGCAATCCTGATCGTCAAGATTGCAGTCTAACCATACTGCACTTTTAACGTGTATGGTTATTGCGGCCTCTCCACCCCTCGCGCAAACACGTATGACGTTGCGTCACCCGTTCGCGGGCAGCGCATTGCGCGGTAGACTCGCCGGCGAGGCTCGCAAGGAAGATCCAGAAACGGGCCGTCGGGGGAGGCATTTGCCGCGTTCGCGCCAGGCAGCAACCCGCCCACGCTGCGCCATCGGGCGCGTGTGCGCACAGGGTCTGCCCGGTGCACCACATCCGGAACGCCGCGGGCTGCGCTGGAGCAAAGGGATTCGCCCGCCGCGATGCGCCGGAGGCGTCACGCCGCATCCCTGCAAACTGCCGGTCCCGGTTCGCCGGGGCCGGCCTTTCTTTGCGGAACCTTCGCCGTCAGCGCCCGGATGCGAGCGACCTGCTCTCGAACGCGACGCTCTTCATCAGGGCGTGAACCTTCATGCCCGTCCGCAGGCCAAGCTCTGCCACGGCAAGGCGGGTCAGACGGGCGCGCAGCCGCCCGCCGCCCACGTCGACCAGCACCTCGGCATAGGCGGTGCCCGGCTCCTCGACCAGCTGGATGACGGTGCCGCCCAGCACGTTGCGGATGCTGATGCCCTGCGGCGGGCCGAGCGTCAGCGCCACGTCGCGGGCCCGGATGCGCAGCCGAACGGTCTCCCCCACCGGTACCGGCGCGCGCGGAATGACGATGCGCTGGCCGGCGAGGTCGAGCAGCGTCAGGTGATAGCCGGCGTCGTGCCCCGCGACGGTCGCGGTGAGGATCGTGCCCGCCTCGAACCGGCCCGCCGCAGGACCGAGGTCGAGACGCTCCAGCAGCACGTCCAGCGCCCCTTCGGCCACGACGCTGCCGCGACCCATAAGGACCGCGCGGTCGGCCAGCCTGGAGACCTCGGCGATGTCGTGGCTGACATAGACGATGGGCAGTTTCAGACGTGACGGCAGGCTCTCGATATAGGGGAGGATGTCTTCCTTCGACATGCGGTCGAGCGCCGACATGGGCTCGTCCATCAGGAGCAGGCGCGGCGCGGCGAGCAACGCGCGCCCCACCGCCACCCGCTGGCGCTCGCCGCCCGACAGCGCCTCGGTCGTCCGGTCCATGAGGGGGGCAAGACCAAGCAGGTCCACCACGTCGTCGGGCGCGAGGCGGGCCTCCGATGCCGCGCGCCCGGCCCGCCGCCAACCGTAAAGCAGGTTGCGCCGCACGCTGAGATGGGAAAAGAGACTCGCCTCCTGGAAGACATAGCCGACCGCACGCCGGTGCGGGGGCACGAAGACGCCGGCGGCATCGTCCTGCCAGGTCTCCGCACCGACGCGCACGCTGCCGCCGAGGCGCGTGAGGCCGGCCATGCAGCGCAGGATCGTCGTCTTGCCGCACCCGGAGGGACCGAACAGCGCGGTGATGCCGCGGGCCGGCGCCGTGAACGCAACGTCGAGCGCGAAGCCGCCGATGCGGCCCGCCAGGCTGACGGCGACACTCCCCTCCCCGCTCATGCGCGCCGCCTCCCGAAGCGCCGCTCGAGAGTCATCACCGCGAAGATGACGAGGAAGGAGAAGATCAGCATGCCCCCCGCCAGCACATGCGCGTGGCCCCATTGCAGCGTCTCGACATAGTCGTAGATCGCGATGGAGAGCACGCGCGTCTCTCCCGGGATGTTGCCGCCGATCATCAGGATCACGCCGAACTCGCCCACCGTATGCGCGAAACCGAGCACCGCACCGGTCAGGAACCCGGGGCGCGCGAGCGGCACCGCGACCGTCCAGAAGCTGTCCCAGGGCGAAGCGCGCAAGGTGGCCGCCACCTCCAGCGGACGGTCGCCCGCCGCCTCGAACGCATTGCGGATCGGCTGCACGACGAAGGGCATGGAGTAGAGGATGGAGCCGATCACCAGCCCCTCGAAGGTGAACGCGAGCGAGCGGGCGCCGTAAAGCCCGGCGACCCATCCCCCCGGTCCGTCCGGCCCCAGCAGAATCAGCAGGTAGAAGCCCAGGACCGTCGGCGGCAGCACCAGCGGCAGCGCGACCAGGGTCGCCACCGCCTCCTTCCACCGCGCGCGAGACCGGGCGAGCCACCACGCGATGGGCGTGCCGAGGATGAGCAGCGCGACCGTGGTCACGAGGGCCAGCGCGAGGGTCAGGCGGATCGTCGGCCAGAGGTCGGCGAGGAGTGGCATCGGTCCTGGCGTCCGGATTAGTCGTAGCCGTAGCGGGCCACGATCGCTCGGCCCTCCGGCGCCACCAGGAAGTCGAGAAAGGCGCGCGCGGCCCCAGGATCGGCGGCGCCGGAGAGCAGCACCGCGTCCTGCGCGATGGGCGCATGAAGTTCCGCCGGCACGAGCCAGCGCGAGCCGCCCTCCACACCCGCCACCTGCGAGAGCGCGACGAAACCCGCCGCCGCGTTGCCCGTGGCGACGAACTGGTAGGTCTGCGTGATGCTGGTGCCCTGCACGATCCGGTCCTTCACCGCCTCCATGACGCCGAGCGCCTCCATCGCCTCCACCGCCGCGGCGCCATAGGGTGCAGTCAGCGGATTGGCGATGGCAATCCGGTCGAGCCGCCCTTGCCTCAAGCTCTCCGGCCCGGTCACCACGCCCGGCTCCCGACTGTAGAGCACGAGGCGGCCCGTGGCATAGGTCCGCTGGGTGCCCGCGACGGCGTAGCCTTCGTCCACCGCGCGCGCGGGCCGCGTCCGGTCGGCGGCGAGGAAGACGTCGAACGGCGCGCCCTGCGTGATCTGGGTGAACAGCTGCCCCGTCGCGCCGAAGCTCAGGATCACGCGATGGCCGCTCGCCGCCTCGAACGCGCGCGCGATTTCCTGCGCCGCGGAGGTGAAGTTTGCCGCGACCGCCGCGCGCACCTCGCCCGCCGCCGCGGGCGCCGCCGGAAGGAGCAGCGCGGCGCACAGGAGAAGGGCGGCCTTCATCGCATCGTGTCTCATGCATGCAGCCTAGCGGATTTCGCGCGCGGCGTCCGCGCCCAGCCATGCGGGGACCGCACGGGTCCCCTTCGGCGCGCCCGCGGTGCATTGACCCCGGCGTGCGCTCCCGGCCACTCTCTGCGGCGCAAAGGCGGCAAGACCGGACGGGAGCGTGACAGACATGGCAGCGACGGGCGCGGCGGACAAGGCGAAGCCGATGGCGGGGGTGCTGGTGCTCGACTGCGCGACCTTCATCGCGGGGCCGACCTGCGCGACGCTGCTGGGCGAGTTCGGGGCCGAGGTCATCAAGGTCGAACTGCCGGGCACGGGCTGCCCCTTGCGCAAGTTCGGCACCATGACGGAAGTGGGCGCGAGCCTGCCGTGGCTGTCGGAATCGCGGAACAAGAAGTCCCTCACGCTCGACCTGCGCACGCCCGGGGGCGCGGACATCCTCAAGAGACTGGCCGCGCAAAGCCACATCCTGATCGAGAATTTCCAGCCCGGCACCATGGAGGGCTGGGGGCTGGGCTGGGAGGACCTGAAGGCGGTCAATCCCGCCCTCGTCATGGTGCGGATCACGGCCTACGGCCAGACGGGGCCCTATCGCGACCGGCCGGGCTTCGGGCGCATCGCCAATGCGTTCGGCGGCATCTCCTACCTTGCGGGTGATCCCGACCGGCCGCCGGTGACGCCCGGCAGCGCCACCCTGCCCGACTACATGTCGGGCCTCTACGGGGCGCTGGGCGCCATGATGGCGCTGCGCGTGGCGGAGCGGACGGGCGAAGGCCAGGTGGTCGACCTCGGCCTCTACGAATCGATCTTCCGCATCCTCGACGAGCTGGCGCCGGCCTATGCCTACAATGGCACGGTGCGCGAGCGGATGGGTCCCGGCACGGTCAATGTCTGCCCGCACTCCCACTACCCGACGGCGGACGGGAAATGGATCGCAATCGCGTGCACCAACGACAAGATATTCGCCCGCCTCGCAGCCCTGATGGGCCATCCCGAGCTTGCGGGCGAGGGCAAATGGGGCAAGACGGCCGACCGGCTGGCTGCGCGGAGCGAGGTCGACGCCTTCGTCGCAGACTGGACCGCGCGCTACACGGCCGCCGAACTTCTGGAGATGTGCGAGGGCGGGCAGGTGCCGTGCGGGCGGCTTCTCTCCATCGCGGAAATCTTCGAGGACCCGCAATATGCCGCGCGCGGCAACATCGCGCGCATGGCGCACGCAGTGCTGGGCGAGGTCGCGGTGCCGAACGTGGTGCCGCGCCTGATGGGCACGCCGGGAGAGATCGAGAGCCTCGGCCCCGAACTGGGCGCCGATACGGACGCGATCCTGGAAGACTTGCTCGGCCTCGGCGCGGAGGAGCGCGCGGCACTGAAGGCCAAGGGCGCGATCTAGCCGCCGTCCTTGCCCCCCTTCCGGGCCGTGCGCGCCGCGCGTTCGGCCTTGAAGCGGGCGATTTCCGCCTGCGGCTCCCCGCTCGCGAAGGCTTCGGCCACGAAGCCTTCCGCCGCCGCGACCGTCTCCACGAAGGTCTTGCCCGGCAGCGCGTGCATCCAGCGCTTGCTGAGCGCGAGCGCCAGCGGCGGCTTTGCCGCAAGGGCGCGGGCGGCCTCGATCGCCGCGGGCAGAAGCTGCTCCAGGGGCACGACGCGATGGACGAGGCCCAGCGCCAGCGCCTCCTCCGACCCGACGAGACGGCCCGTCAGGCTCATCTCCGTCGCCGGGCCGAGGCCCATGGCCCGCGTCATTACCCAGGGGCCGAGGATGCTCGGAATGCCCACGTTCACCTCCGTCTGGGCAAGCCTTGCCTCCGGGCAGGCGAAGCGCAGGTCGGCATGGAGCGCGACCTGGAAGCCTGCGCCCGCAGCGATCCCGTTAAGGGCGACGACGAAGGGCTTGGAGAACGCCTGCACCGCCTGGTAGATCGCGCCCACGTCGCGGATCCATGCCGGCGCGCTCGCGGCGTCCAGCGCCTCCAGCTCGCCCAGGTCCTGGCCCGACGAGAAGGCCTTTCCGGCGCCAGTCAGCACCAGGGCGCGGACCTCCGCATCCGCGGCGAGCGCGGCGAGGCGATCGCGGAAATGCGCCCGCTGCGCGGCGTCGAAGGCGTTGAACACCTGCGGGCGGTTGAGGGTGAGAACGGCGATCCCGTCCTCGCGGGTCTCCAGCAGCGGCGAACCTCCGGCCCGTGTCATCGGCGCCCCCCCTCAGCGGCGCAGCACGGCAAGGCCGACGGCGGCCCCGCCGAGGATCAGCGACAGCGCCCGGTTGCGCACGCGCGCAAAGCGCAGGCTCGCCGCCAGCCGCCCGAGGCGCGAGGCCGCGAGCCCGTAGCCCGCGACGCCCGTCGTGAACACCGCCTGGAAGGTCAGCGTCAGGATCAGAAGCTGCGGCGCGACCGGGGCGGAGGCGTCGATGAACTGCGGGAAGAAGGCCGCGAAGAAGACGAGGCTCTTCGGATTGGTGGAGGAGACGAGGAAGCCCTGCAGGAAGCCCGCGGCCCCGCGCGCGGGCGGGACGGCAGCTCCCTCCTCCCCCGGGGCCGCGCGCCACAGCCGGATCGCGAACCAGACGAGATAGACCGCGCACAGCCAGCGCAGCACCTCGAACGCCTCGCCCATCAGCGCCAGCACCGAGGCGAGGCCGAAGGCGGCCGCGCACAATTGCAGCGCGATGGAAAGGCTCGCCCCCGCCGTGACGGAGAGCGCCGCGCGCACCCCTTGCGTCCCGCCGACCGCGACCACGAGGCCGACGACCGGTCCGGGCACCATGACCAGAAGGCCGACGGTCAGCAGATAGGTCAGGTAAAGCTCGACGCTCATTGCAATGCGCCTTTCAGACCGGGGGAACGCGCCCCGTTCTCACGTGCCCGCGGGCGGCGCACGGTCGGGATAGCTCGCGGCCATGCCGGCGCGCACGTCCTGCTGGATGCCGTATTGCGGGAAGGGGTAGCGGAAGCCGTTCTTCGCCAGCGCCTCCATGCCCTCGACGGCCTTTGCGAGATACTCCGGCGGCGAGGCCATCAGCATCTCGTCGTCGAGGACGCCGCCGTAGCGCCGCTCGGCAAAGCAGGGGATCGACAGCGACGGCTCCCGCTTGCTGAGCGCGCGGCCCCAGCTGTCGGCGCAGGCGCTCTCGCCCACCACGCCCCAGTTGAAGTTGCGGTAGCCCGACCATTGCATGCCGTTGATGAGGTACATCATCGCGCCGGGGGTGGCGTAGAACAGCACGATGTCCGGGGGGTCGAGCCGTCCGCTGGCGACGGGCGAGACGGCCAGCGCCTCGTACCGGCCGTCGGGAACGCAGTGCATCGCGGCCTGGTGGGCGGTCGCGTCCTCCACGGTCTCGAACCACACGCCCTTCATGTGCTGGCCGGAGCGCCACTCGTCCGTCTTGGCGTTGCCGAGGCCGACGACCGCGCGGCACTGCGCGCCGACGAGATCGTCTGCCGTGATGCCCACCGTCCAGCCGAGGCGGGAGGCCTGCGCCACCACCTGGTCGAGCGTGTGCACGGACTTCGGCCGGCGGATGCGGGGGATCGCCTCCATCTCCGCGCGGTCCTCGAACAGCTTCATGCCGAAGGGAATGGAGCGCAGCTTCAGAAGCCGCTCCAGATCCTGGGCGAGCTTGCGGATGTCGACGGTCACCTGGCCCTTGCCTCCCACCTCTGACGGGCGGTTGGCCCGCCCCTGTCCTGTCTCCGCGGAAAGCCTAGCGCGCGGGGCCGCGGTTCTCCAATCCCCCGATGGAGTATGCCCCCCGCGCGGCTGTCATGCGGACCGCGCGGGCTCAGGCGTGGCCGGATTGGGGGGAGCGGCGCGGGGCGCTCTCCATCGCGTCGAGCGCATCGTCCAGAAGCTCGCGGGCAAGACGCGCCGTCACAGGCTGCGGCGCGTGGATCATGGCGGCACGGATCGCGGTTGCCATCGCCATGGCCTGCAGCACGTCGCCATTGCTCGTCTCGCCCCCGATCGCGAGGTCGCGGTCGAGCGCGGAGAGGATGAGCGAGACAAGCTGCGAGACGCGCACGGGGTCGCCCGTCTCCTCGTGCAGCGGAAACTCGATGTCGAACACGTCGCCCGTCGCCGTGCGGGCGCGATAGGGCATCCTCGTCATTCCGGTCTCCCTGCTCTGCCTGGCCTTGCCTGCGGCACCGCCGCGATCTCCGGGGAAACTGTCGCGCACGCCGTGCGTTTCAATCCCCCGCGCTCA
Source organism: Futiania mangrovi (assembly GCF_024158125.1). Taxonomy (NCBI): domain Bacteria; kingdom Pseudomonadati; phylum Pseudomonadota; class Alphaproteobacteria; order Futianiales; family Futianiaceae; genus Futiania; species Futiania mangrovi. The sequence goes on from NZ_JAMZFT010000003.1 coordinate 121,809, forward strand.
CGCCAGCCCCAGCTGCGCGCCGACCTGCGACCAGCCCCCGTCCGCCATCACGATGGAGCCGCTGACATAGGACGCGGCGGGCGAGCCGAGGAACAGGCACACGTTCGCCACGTCGTCGGGCGAGCCCATGCGCTTCAGCGGCACGGCATTGGCGGCCTTCTGGCGGGCCTCCTCGGTCGGGGCGAGACGGGCCATGCCCTCGGTCCCGTCGATGGGTCCCGGGATCACGCTGTTGACGCGCACCCCCTCCGGCCCCCACTCCACCGCGAGCGTGCGCGTCACCATGTCGACGCCCGCCTTCGCCGCGCAGACGTGAAGCTGGAAGGCCATCGGGATCACCGCCTGCGGGGCGGAGATGTTGATGACGCTGGCTCCGGGCTTCCTGAGATGCGGGTAGGCCGCGCGCATCACGTGGAAGGTGCCGAGGAGGTCGATGTCGACGACCGCCTTGAAGCCGTTCGGGCTGATCCCCATCGCAGGCGCGGGGAAGTTTCCGGCAGCGCCCGAGACGAGCACGTCGACCGGCCCCGCCGTCGCGGCGAAGGCGTCGAGCGCGGCCTTCACCGCGTCCGGGTCGCGCACGTCGAAGACATAGCCGAGGCCGGGCCCGGCGGGGCCTTCGAGGCTCGCGGCGGCGGCCTCCACCTTCTCCGCCTTGCGGCTGCCGACGCCGACATGCGCACCGGCGCGCGCGAACGCCTGCGCGATGCCGAGGTTGATGCCGCTCGTCCCGCCCGCGACGAAGACGTTCGCGCCCGTATAGTCGAAACTGGCCTTCATGTGCCCCCTCCCCTGTCGATTTCCGCGGAGGCGCACGCGGGCCCCGCACGTTGCGAGGGTGCCTGCCCGGCGGCGGGCCTGTCCATGGAAAAGCGGAAGGGAACTGGTGGGTCCGGCAGGATTCGAACCTGCGACCAGACCGTTATGAGCGGCCAGCTCTAACCGCTGAGCTACGGACCCCACCGGAACGTTTCGATAGCAGAAGCGCGCGCGCGCGCAAACCGGCTTCGGGCGCCCTGCCGCTTGCGGGCCGGGCGGTGCGCGGCTAAGTCTCGGCGCCATGAGCGGCACCGACGGCGAGGAGCGCAGCGGCGAGCGCAAGAGCTACCATCACGGCAACCTGCGGGAAGCCCTGGTGGAGGCGGCGCTGTCGCTGATCGAGGAAAAGGGGCCGTCGGGCTTCACCATGGCGGAGGCCGCGCGACAGGCCGGCGTCTCCCCCGCCGCGCCCTATCGCCATTTCGCAGGCCGCGAGGACCTGATCGCGGAGGTGGCCCGGCGCGGCTTCGCGATCTTCGCAGAGGCGCTGGAAGGGGCCTACAATGACGGCCAGCCGAGCGCGCTGTCGGCCTTCACGCGGCTGGGCGATGCCTATCTCGCCTTCGCGCGCGCCCATCCCGGCCACTACATCGCGATGTTCGAATCGGGCGTGAAGATCGCCGGGAACCCCGAACTGCAGCCGGTGGCGGACCGCGCGCTGTCAGTGCTGACGCGGGCCGCCGCGCGCCTGTCGGAGCGGCTGCCGCCCGGAAAGCGCCCGCCGCCGAGCATGGTCGGCTATCACATCTGGGCGATGAGCCACGGCGTCGTGGAACTGTTTGCCCGCGGTGCGCCTGGCACGCGCGCGCCCTTCTCGCCCGAGCACCTGCTGGAAAGCGGCGTCGCGATCTATCTGCGCGGGCTGGGTCTCATCCCGTCGGACTGAACGGCCCCCGCGGGCCGCTGGCGGAAAAATTCTCCAGCACCCCCTTGCGAAGCGGTTTGCAGCGGCTACCTATGTTAATGTGAATAACATTCACATAGAACCACAAGGGAAAGGGATACCAATGCGCTCGCCAAAGGAGGTTCTGATACAGGCGCGGGACTGGCTCGACGGTCACGGGAAACTGGCGTGGATCGGCGCCATGGTTCTGGGCTTCGTCCTGTTCTGGCCGATCGGGCTTGCACTTCTGGTCTACATGATGGGGACAAATCGGATGTGGTCTTGCAGCAAGGAACGGCGCGCGTGGCGCCATGAGCGCCGGGGCATGCGGATGCAGAACACCGGCAACGTGGCCTTCGACACCTACCGCGAGGAGACGCTGAAGCGGCTCGAAGAGGAGCAGGCGGCGTTCGAGGCCTTCCTCGACCAGCTGCGCAAGGCGAAGGACCAGGCGGAGTTCGACCAGTTCATGGCCGCCCGCCGCGCCGGAACCGCGCCTGCCCCGCGCCGGGAGGAGCCGCGCGACGATACGGGCCGCGAGGATTGGGGCCGCGAGGACCGGGGCTACCCGGGCGCAGCACCGCAGCCGGCCTGACGCTCACCCCTTCGCAGCGATGCCCCCGGCCCTGACCCAGGCGCCGGGGGTCTTCATGTGCGGTGGAAGGATCAGAGCGTGCGCATCCAGAATTGCATGGGTTTTTGCGTTTCCTCCGCATCGCCCACATCGCGCCAGCCGAACTGGCCGGCGAGCCCCGCCACAGGTGCATAGCCACGCTTTCGCCAGAAGGCATCGAGCGGGGTATAGTCCGCTGGCCGCATCGGGTGATCGTCGGGCCGCACCACGGCGCAGAAGGTCGCGACGGAGCAACCGAGCGTGCGGGCGTGCGCCTCCCGCCGGTCGAAGAACGCATGGCCGATGCCGCGTCCCCGGTAGGCGGGCAGCAGCACGGACTCGCCGAAATAGAAGATCCCCTCGATGTCGTGGCCACGCTCCCGGAACGGCTGCACGAAGGCGTCCAACTGGCCCGCCATCGGCGCCCCCGTCGCCACGCCCACGATCCGGTCGCCGTCGAAAGCGCCGACGATCACCGCGCCATCCGCCGCGGCGAAACGGGCCACATAGCCCGCCTCATAGTCGAGCGTTCCCTCGTACAGATATGGAAAGTCTCGGAAAACCTCGATCCGCAGGCGCGCCAGGGCGGGCAGCGCGGCGGTGAGGTCCGCACCCGTCAGTGGCTCGACGCGCAGGCTCATCGGCAGCCCTCCCTCTCTTCGCATCCCCTGCCAGTTCCGCATAACCCGACAGGCCGGGCGGCGAAAGCCCCAGTGCGGGAAGCCAACCCCGACTGTTTCATTCTTGCACACATACGACGGTATGGTGTTAACTGGCCGGTGGCTATTGGCGTACTGGGGAGTTTTCCATGGCACAGCTTGGCGATATCGCGCCCGCACCGGCGGGACCGGATTTCACGAACGGAACGGATGGCGCGGACTTCACACTTCCGCCGGCGGAACCGGAGGCGCCCACGCGCACCTCGCGGTTTTCCGGGCTCACGGTGATGAACCCCGGCCAGCCGCCGGGCAATATCGGCACGATGACGCACCAGCTTGCCGGGCAATATGGCGTGAACCCGGAGTCCTATGGCCGGCTGGTGATGATCGAATCGACCGGCAATCCGGCTGCGCACAACACCGGCACCGACGCCCGCGGCCTGACGCAGCTGACCCCGCCGATCCGCGCGAAATACGGCGCGGGCGACGGCTTCGACGCGCACACGAACCTGCGGGCGGGCCTCGACTTCATCACCGGCGACGTGCTGCCATCCCTGTCTGCGGCGACGGGCATCCCGCAGAACGAACTGACGGCCGTGCACGTCTACCTGTCGCACCAGCAGGGCGCGACCGGCGGACCGCTGCTGATCAATGCGGCGAACGCCGACGATCCGCGCCCCGCATGGCAAGTGCTGCAGGAGGGCGTGAACGACCTGCGCCGGGAATGGGGCAGACCGCTGATGACCGCGGAACAGGCGCAGGCGACCATCCGCCGCAATCTGCCGCCCGAAGTGCGCGACCAGACCGCCACGATCACCGCGGGCGATTATGTGGACATCTGGACGCAGAAGTTCGGGGAGCCGGCCGCCTCCACCCCCTTCCTCGCGCAGGGGGCGAACGCGGGCACTTAACCCCCTGCCTCATCCGACAGAACGGGGCGGCCCCCAGGGGCCGCCCCTGCTTGCGTTTGCGGGCTGCCAGCGCTTGCGCTATGAGGCAGCAGGACCGCACACGACCAGGAGCCGGAGCATGGACGACCTCGCCCTTCTCGTCGACCTGCACCGGGAGGGCGCGCGCCAGGGACCCGGCGGAGACGCGGAAACGCGCCTTGCCATCGCGCTGTCGGGCCTGCGGTCAGGCCGGAACCTGAAGATCGCCGACATCGGCTGCGGCACGGGCGCATCGGCGCGCATACTCGCGCGCGACCTCGATGCGACGGTCGCGGCGGTAGATTTCCTGCCAGAGTTTCTTGCGGAACTCGACGCCGCCGCGGTGCGGGAGGGTTTGGGCGACCGGATCGAAACGCTGGAAGCCTCGATGGACGCGCTGCCGTTCGACGACGCCTCGCTCGACGCGATCTGGTCGGAGGGAGCGATCTACAACATGGGCTTCGCGGCCGGGATCCGCGCGTGGCGCCGTTTCCTCAAGCCGGGGGGCGTGCTGGCGGTCTCGGAACTGACCTGGCTCACGCGGGAGCGGCCGGACGAGCTGACCGCGCACTGGATGCAGGAATACCCGCAAGTCGATGTGGCATCGGCAAAAATCGCGCTTCTGGAAGAGAACGGCTACACGCCCGCCGGCTATTTCGCCCTGCCCCGGACGTGCTGGCTCGACAATTACTACCGCCCGATACAGGCGCGCTTCGGACGGTTTCTCGCGCGCCACGCGCACTCGGACGCCGCGGCGGCGATCGTGGCGGCGGAAGAGGCCGAGATCGCGCTTTACGAACGCAACGCTGCCTTCGTCAGCTATGGTTTCTACGTGGCGCGCAAGACCGGCGACTGAGGCAGGGGGCGCCAAGACCCGCAACGAGAAAGGGGCGGCCCGGTAGCCGCCCCTTTTCGCGTTCGACGAATCCCGACGAGGCTCAGTTGTCCAGGAACGAGCGCAGCTTGCGCGACCGGCTGGGGTGCTTCAGCTTGCGCAGCGCCTTCGCCTCGATCTGGCGGATGCGTTCGCGCGTGACCGAGAACTGCTGGCCCACTTCCTCGAGCGTGTGGTCGGTGTTCATGCCGATGCCGAAGCGCATGCGCAGCACACGCTCCTCCCGCGGGGTGAGCGAGGCGAGCACGCGGGTGCAGGTCTCGCGCAGATTGCCCTGGATCGCGGAGTCGATGGGCAGGACCGCGTTCTTGTCCTCGATGAAGTCGCCAAGGTGGCTGTCCTCCTCGTCGCCGATGGGCGTTTCGAGGGAGATCGGCTCCTTGGCGATCTTCAGGACCTTGCGGACCTTTTCCAGCGGCATCTGGAGCTTTTCCGCCAGTTCCTCCGGCGTCGGCTCCCGCCCGATCTCGTGCAGCATCTGGCGCGAGGTGCGCACCAGCTTGTTGATCGTCTCGATCATGTGCACCGGGATGCGGATCGTGCGCGCCTGGTCGGCGATCGAGCGCGTGATCGCCTGCCGGATCCACCACGTCGCATAGGTGGAGAACTTGTAGCCGCGCCGGTACTCGAACTTGTCGACCGCCTTCATCAGGCCGATGTTGCCTTCCTGAATGAGATCGAGGAATTGCAGGCCGCGGTTCGTGTATTTCTTGGCGATGGAGATGACGAGACGCAGGTTCGCCTCGACCATTTCCTTCTTGGCCTGACGCGCCTCCCGCTCACCCTTCTGGACCGTCTGGACGATGCGCCGGAACTCCGAGATGCGGATGCCGGTCGCCTGGCCGACCGTCGCCACTGTCTCGCGCAGCTCGGCGATCTTGTCGGCCTCCCTCTCGATGAAGGCCTTCCAGCGCGTGCCCTTCTCCGCGATCCGCTCGTTCCAGGTGGGGTCGAGCTCGGACCCGAAATAGGCGTCGAGGAACTGCTGGCGGTCGATGCGGTGCGCGTCGGCGAGGCGCAGGAGCTTGCCTTCCGCGCTCATCAGCTGCTTGTTGATGGCGTAGAGCTGCTCGACCAGCGCCTCGATCCGGGCGTTGTTGAGGTGCAGGGAGGTGACGAGCTCGACCACTTCCTTGCGCAGGGCGAGGTAACGCTCCTCCTTCTCGGGCGGGAGCTTGCTCTCGCCCTCGAGCGCGGCCTCGATCCGCTCCTCCTGGAGCTGGCGCAGTTCCTGGTAGATGGTCGCGATCTGGTCGAAGGTTTCGACGACCTTGGGCTTCAGCGCGGCTTCCATGGCCGACAGCGAGAGGTTGTTCTCGTCGCCGTCGTCCTCGTCCTCCTCACCCGGAGCGCCCTCGGCGGTCTCCTCCTCGGTGTCCTCGTCCTCCTCGCCCTCGCCGTCGCCGCCGACCATCTCCTTGCCGAAGGTCGCGTCGAGGTCGATGATGTCGCGCAGAAGCACCCGGCCCTCGGCCAGTTCGTCGCGCCAGACGATGATCGCCTCGAACGTCAGCGGGTTCTCGCAGAGGCCGCCGATCATGGTGTCGCGGCCGGCCTCGATGCGCTTGGCGATGGCAATCTCGCCCTCGCGCGACAGAAGCTCGACCGAGCCCATCTCGCGCAGGTACATGCGGACCGGGTCATCGGTGCGGTCGAGCGCCGTCTCGGAGGACTTGGTGGCAACCGCCTTGCCGCGGGGACGCGCCTCCTCGGCCTCGTCGCCGCTCTCCTCCTCCTCGGCCTCGTCGCCGTCGACGACATTGATCCCCATGTCGGAGAGCATGGCCATCACGTCCTCGATCTGCTCCGACGAGACCTGGTCGGAGGGGAGGACGTTGTTGATCTCGTCATAGGTGATGTAGCCACGCTCCTTCGCGCGGGCGATCATCTTCTTCACGTTCGCGACGCTGAGGTCCAGGATCGGGCTCGCACCCTCGGCCGCGTCACCCTCGGGCGCCACTTCGCCGTCGCGGGCCTTTTCCTTCGCCTTGGCCTTCACCTTCGCCGCCGCGCCCTTGTCGGGCGCCGGGGCCTTGACCTTCACATCCTTCGCCGCGTTCACAGCCATAAACGCCTTCTCCACACTCGCCGGACCCGGAACCGCCCCGCACCGCGGACCGTCCGATCCCTTGAACGAACGCGCCCCCGAGCTTCCTGCCGGAGCCCGAGGGCCGCGTACCTTGTCTACCTATGATGCGTACCGCTGACGTGCCACCTCGTCACGTACGACCCGCATCCTCGATCTCCATCGCCCTGATCTGCGCCTGCAACGCGGTCAGACGCGCGAAGTTCTGGTCGGACATGTCTTCCGCCAGCCGCGCCTCCGCCTCCCTGAGATCCGCGCGAAGCATCTGAGCCTGCTTGTGCCGGGCGATTGTCCGCCGCACCGTCCGCTCCGCACCGTCAAGGTCGACAGGCCCCGATCGTCTTGCCCCCAATGCATGTCCCGCTGCCGACACACGCTCCGCAAGGCCGGCCACTCCCAACCGTGTCAGATGGCGCAAAAGACCGGGAGCGTCAAGGTCTCCGCCCCCCTCGCCTGCACTTTCCTGCAAGCCGCGGTGTCCGTCGGACGCGCTGCTGGCCTCCAGCGCGACCGACAGCAGCGCATCGCGCAGGGCACCGTGGTCAGGCACCGAGAGGTCGAGCGCGGCGAGGTCGTCCGCCAGCGGCTCGACGAGTTGGGGATGATCGAGCAAGGTCGCGAGGATCAGCACCTCGCGGGGGGCATCGGGATTCGCGCCCGAGAGCGCGAGGCGGCTCGCCCGCAGCGACGGGCTCGCATCGGGCCAGAGCGTTGCCGGTCCCGTGCCCTGCCGCCTGTAACCGCCTGGGCCACGCATGCCGCCAGGTCTGCTTCTGCCGGGCCCTCCGCCCCTGCCCCCCTGCCCCCAGCCCGCGCCGGCGCCCTTGCCACGCGGGGGGCCATCGCCCTGCCGCTGCGGCCGGAACAGGCTGTCGAGACGGGCGCGCAGGTCGGACTGGTAGAAGCCGCGCACGCTTGTATCCGCGATCTGGCCCGCGGCCTGGTCGAGCCGTTTCGCAAGGTCCGCGCGCCGCTCCGGCGTGTCGAGCGGAGACAGATCCCGCTCCCGCTCCCACAGCACGTCCACGAGAGGCCGGGCCGCCGCGATCACGGACTCCATGGCCGCACGGCCTTCCGCGCGGATCAGGTCGTCCGGGTCCTGCCCGCCCGGCAGGAAGGCGAAGCGGAAGGAGCGCCCGGGCTCCAGCAGCGGCAGCGCGCGGTCGAGCGCACGGCTCGCCGCCCGCAGGCCCGCCGCGTCGCCGTCGAGGCAGAGCACGGGCTCGGCCGCCGCGCGCCAGAGCAGGCGCATCTGGTCCTCCGTCAGCGCGGTGCCGAGTGGGGCGACCGCGTGGTCGATCCCGGCCTGGGCGAGCGCGATCACGTCCATGTAGCCTTCGACCACCAGCACGGTCCCGGCGTCGGCGGCGGCGGCGCGCGCGGTGTTGAAATTGTAGAGGACGCGCCCCTTGTGGAAGAGCGGCGTGTCGGGGCTGTTGAGGTATTTCGCCTGCGCGTCCGACCGCATGGCGCGCCCGCCGAAGGCGATGACGCGGCCGCGCGCGTCGAGGATGGGGAACATGATCCGGTCGCGGAACCGGTCGAAGGGATTGCCGCCCCCCTCCGGCACGATGGAGAGCCCGGCCTCGACGAGTTGCGCGACCTCCACGCCCTTCGCCTGCAGGTGCTGGGTGAGCGCGGTGCGGGTGCCCGGCCCAAAGCCGAGGCGGAAGCGGGCGACGGTCGCGTCCGTCAGCCCCCGCCCCTCGGACAGATAGGTGCGGGCGTGGGATGCGGACGCCGTGCGCAACTGCCCCTCGTAGAAGGCGGCCGCCATCTCCATGATCTCGGCCAGGCCCGCCTTCTGCCGCTCCGCCTCCCGCTGGCGGGGGCTTTCGGCGGGCACCTCGAGCCCCGCTTCGGCGGCAAGTTGCTCTACCGCCTCGCGGAAGCCCATGCCCTGCTTCTCGATCAGGAAGGTGATGGCGTCGCCTTTCACCCCGCAGCCGAAGCAATGGTAGAAGCCCTTGCGCTCGTCCACGTGGAAGGACGGCGTCTTCTCGCCATGGAACGGGCAGCACGCCCACCAGTCCTGCTTGCGCGGGTTCGACTTGCGCCGGTCCCATTGCACATGCCGCCCGATCACGTCGTGCAGGGACACGCGCGCGCGCAGTTCGTCGAGGAAGGCGGGACTGAGGCTCATGGCCTCAAGATGGCGAACCGGACCGCCGCCCGCAACGCGAAACGCTTGCCTCGGCCCGTGCGATCTTCCATCTATCGTCCTCGGGATCGCTTGCGACAAGGAGTGCGAGGACGATGGCGCAACGCATGGTGCGGACCGGTCTTCTGGCGCTGATGCTGCCGGTGCTGCTGGCGCTCGGCGGCTGCAACACGGTCGAGGGGCTGGGCCAGGACATCAAGAAGGGCGGCGAGGCCGTCGAGGACGCGGCGTCGTCCGTGAAGAAGAAGCTCTGAAGGCGCCCGGCGTGAAGGTCGACCTGCCGAGCCTGCTGGTCCAGGGCGCGAAACTTCTTGCGCTCTGCCTCGTCGTCGGTCTGGTGCTGGCCTTCCTCGGCCTCGACGACCCGTGGGAGGTCTGGGGCCGGATCATGCGCGCGGTCACCGACATCTTCGAGAATTTCGGCGACTGGGCGCGCTGGGCCTGGGGCTACATCCTGCTCGGCGCAGGCATCGTGATCCCGGTGGTGCTGATCCGCCTCGCCCTGCGGATGACGCGGCGGGGGCCGTGAGCGCCATCGCGCTGACAATCCCGGCGCGCGCCCGCGACATCGGCGGCTTCGCGGTGGGGCGCGTGCTGCCCTTCGCGAAGCGGCGAATGGTCGGGCCCTTCCTCTTCCTCGACCACATGGGACCGAAGGACTTCGCGCCCGGCGGGGGCATCGACGTCGGCCCGCACCCGCACATCGGGCTGGCGACGGTGACCTATCTCCTCGACGGCGTGCTGATGCACCGCGACAGCCTGGGCGTCGAACAGAGGATCGCGGCGGGCGACGTGAACTGGATGACCGCGGGGCGCGGCATCGCCCATTCCGAACGCACGCCCGCGCCCGAACGCGGCGCTGGGCACCGGCTGCACGGGCTGCAGTCCTGGGTGGCGCTGCCGGCGGCGGAGGAGGACTGCGCGCCTGCCTTCGTCCACCACCCGGCAGCCACCCTGCCCCGGATCGCGCAAGCGGGCGCGCGGGCCGTGCTGATCGCGGGCCGCGCGTTCGGCGAGACGAGCCCGGTGGCCTTCCCGGCACCGATTCTCTATGCGCACGTGACGCTGGAACCGGGCGCGTCTCTCCCCCTGCCGGAAGCCGAGGAACGGGCGGCCTATGTCGTCGCGGGCGCGGCGGCGATCGGCGGCGAGAGGGTCGAGGCGCGACACCTGGCGGTGCTGACGGAGGGGGCGCACACGCTCACGGCCCCCGCAGACGGCCCCGGCGCGACCGTCATGGTGCTGGGCGGCGCGGCGTTTCCCGAAGGCCGGCACATCTGGTGGAACCTCGTCGCCACGGACCGCGGGAAGATCGAGGCTGCGAAGGACGCCTGGCGCGCGGGCACCTTTCCGCAGGTGCCGGGCGAGACGGACGCCATCCCCCTGCCCGAGGCCTGAGCGCGCCTCAGGGAACCAGCCAGCGGCCCTGCCAGTCCGACCCGTCCCAATCGAAGCGCGCGCGCCGGTGCCCGGTGAAGGCGATATAGAGCCATTCGAGGCGCACCGCCTCGATCACCACGGCGGCGAAATGGGCGCGGCCCGCGTCTGTTTCCTCGGCGGTCTGCTCGTTCGTCTCGAACTGCGGCAGGAAGCCGGGTGTGGGGACGTCGCTGGGCGTGCCGGGCCCGTCGACCGCGAGATAGCAGCGGCGCGAAAAGACCGCCGTGTTCTCCCATGCCGCATCGGCCAGCGCATCGTCGGCGTGCACGCGCGCGGTGCCCGTCAGGCGCACCTGTACCTTTGCCGCGGGATCGTAGAAGTGGATCGCGACGCGGGGGTCGGCTGCAATCTCCGCCACCTTGTGCGAGCGGGTATCGGTATGGAAGCGCACGGTGCGCCCCCCGCGGTCTACCCCGCGCAGGATGACGGTCCGCACCTCCGGCCCCGAGGGCGTGAGCGTGCCGACCGACGGGTGATGGAAGCCGTGGCGGCGGTTGCGCACGCCCTGCCCCATCATGTCCCACGCCGCGTCCAGGACGGCGCGCAGGTCGGAATAATGCGCGGGCTGCCGGCGGTAGCCGGGCACTGCGTCCGCCATCGGCTCAGGCGCCGCAGAGAATCGACTTCACCCGCCCGCTCGCCTTGCCGACGTCGAGACGTCCGGGGAAGTTCTGCTTCAGCAGGGCCATGACCTTGCCCATGTCCTTCACGCCCGACGCGCCAACCTCGGCGATGGCGTCGCGGATCGCGGCCTCGACCTCCTCCTCCGACAGCGGCTTCGGGAGGAATTCCTCGATGATCGCGATTTCCGCGCGCTCCCGTTCGGCCAGTTCGAGGCGGCCGCCCTCCTCGTACATGGAGGCCGATTCCTGCCGCTGGCGCACCATCTTCTGAAGCACGCCGAGGATCTCCTCGTCGGTGATGCCGGTCGTGCGATCCTCGGACCGGACGGCGATGTCACGGTCCTTGATGGCCGCGATGATCAGGCGCAACGTGCTGACGCGCGTCGGCTCCTTGGCCTTGATGGCCGTCTTCAAGGCGGAATTGATCTCGTCACGCATGAGGTTAAGCCCCCTGGGGACCGGGTCCGGTCGCTCAAAATGGCGCGCACCATACATAAGTGCCTCCGCCGGGGCAAACACACTTGCTGGCGCCCTCCGTCCTCAGCCGCTTGACGGGGGGGCGCCCGATGCCTAGTTATGCCGCCGTTTGCGAACAGGAAACGCAAGGGCCCAGTGCGCCAGCCTGATAGGGCGGGCGCGCGGGCACGCGGCCACATCCTTGAGGAGGTTCGGCATGGCGACGGCGGGCGAAGCAGCAGCGGCCCCGGCACCGCGCGCACGGCTCTACGCGGGCGGGCGCACGATCACGGCGGTGCTTGTCCTCGAGGATGGCACGGTGTTCGAGGGCTACGGCGTCGGTGCGACCGGGGAGGCGGTGGGCGAGGTGTGCTTCAACACCTCCATGACCGGCTACCAGGAGATCCTGACCGATCCGTCCTATGCCGGGCAGATCATCACCTTCACCTTCCCCCACATCGGCAATGTCGGCACGAACGGCGAGGACATCGAGGCGCAGACGCCCTTCGCCCGCGGCTTCGTGATCCGCGCCGACATCACCATGCCGTCGAACTGGCGGGCGGCCGAGGCGCTGGGCGGCTGGGCGAAGGCGCGCAACCTCATCGGCATCTCGGGAATCGACACGCGCGCGCTGACCCGCCTGATCCGGGAACGCGGCTTCCAGAACGGCATCGTCGCCCATGCGCCGGACGGACAGTTCGACATGGCCGACCTGAAGGCGAAGGCCAGGGCGTGGCCAGGCCTCGTCGGCATGGACCTGGCGCGCGACGTCTCCGCGCTGCAGACCTATGAGTGGGACGAGACGCGCTGGCGCTGGCCGGAAGGCTATGGCCGGCAGGACACCCCGGTCCGCCACGTCGTCGCCATCGACTACGGCGCCAAGCGCAACATCCTGCGCTGCCTCGCCGACCTCGGCTGCAAGGTGACGGTCGTTCCCGCACAGGCGAGCGCGGACGACATCCTGCGCCATGAACCCAACGGCGTGTTCCTGTCGAACGGCCCCGGCGACCCGGCGGCGACCGGCGTCTACGCGGTACCGGCGATCCGAAAGGTGCTGGAGACAGGCGTGCCGGTGTTCGGCATCTGCCTCGGCCACCAGATGCTCGCGCTGGCGCTGGGGGCGAAGACGGAAAAGATGAAGTTCGGCCATCACGGCGCGAACCACCCGGTCAAGAACGTGGAGACGGGCCGCGTCGAGATCACCTCGATGAACCACGGCTTCGCGGTCGCGCGCGACAGCCTGCCGTCGGGCGTGGTGGAGACGCACCGCTCGCTCTTCGACGGGTCGAACTGCGGCCTGAAGGTGGAGGGCCGCCCGGTCTTCTCGGTCCAGTACCACCCTGAGGCGAGCCCCGGTCCGCAGGACAGCCACTACCTCTTCGAGCAGTTCGTCGAGGCGATCGACACCCGGCGCGGCGCCTGAAAGGGCGCGGCGCTTTCCGCAATCACCCCCGCGGGGCTTCCCTTGGTTCCCGAAAGGGACTAAACAGCCCCGCACATCCGACCCAGGGGACGAGGCATGACACCCGACAGGCTGGAGAGCGAGACAAGCGCGCAGGAGTAGCCGGCGCGCTTTCTTTTTGCCCGAACGCCCGAGGGGAAGCGCCCCGACCCACCGACACCGGACAGCGGCCAGGACACCCATGCCCAAACGCACCGACATCGACACCATCCTCATCATCGGCGCCGGCCCCATCGTCATCGGCCAGGCGTGCGAGTTCGACTATTCCGGCACCCAGGCCTGCCGCGCGCTGAAGGCGGAAGGCTACCGGATCGTGCTGGTGAACTCGAACCCGGCGACGATCATGACCGACCCGGAGATCGCCGACGCGACCTATGTCGAGCCGATCACGCCGGAGGTGGTGGCGAAGATCATCGAGAAGGAGCGGCCGAAGTCGAAGGGCGGCTTCGCGCTGCTGCCGACCATGGGCGGGCAGACCGCGCTCAACACGGCCATGAAGCTCGACGACATGGGTGTGCTGGAGAAGTTCGGCGTGGAGATGATCGGCGCGAACCGCGACGCCATCGAGATGGCCGAGGACCGCATCAAGTTCCGCGACGCGATGGACCGGATCGGGCTGGAGAGCCCGCGCTCCAAGATCGCGCACACGATGGAGCAGGCGCGCGAGGCGCTGGAGTTCGTCGGCCTTCCGACGGTCATCCGCCCCTCCTTCACGATGGGCGGCACCGGCGGCGGCATCGCCTACAACCACGCGGAGTTCGAGGAGATCGTGGCGCGCGGCCTCGACGCCTCGCCGGTCAACGAGGTGCTGATCGAGGAATCGGTGCTCGGCTGGAAGGAGTACGAGATGGAGGTGGTCCGCGACCGCGCGGACAACGCCATCATCATCTGCTCCATCGAGAACATCGACCCGATGGGCGTTCACACGGGCGATTCGATCACGGTCGCGCCGGCGCTGACGCTGACGGACAAGGAATTCCAGATCATGCGCAACGCCTCGATCGCGGTGCTGCGCGAGATCGGGGTGGAGACGGGCGGCTCCAACGTGCAGTTCGCCGTCGACCCGAAGACGGGCCGCATGGTCGTGATCGAGATGAACCCGCGCGTGTCGCGGTCGTCGGCGCTCGCGTCGAAAGCGACGGGCTTCCCCATCGCCAAGGTCGCGGCGCGGCTCGCCGTCGGCTACACGCTGGATGAGCTGGACAACGACATCACCGGCGTCACGCCCGCCTCGTTCGAGCCGTCCATCGACTATGTCGTGACCAAGATCCCGCGCTTCGCCTTCGAGAAATTCCCCGGCGCCGAGCCGGTGCTGACCACGGCGATGAAGTCGGTCGGCGAGGCCATGGCCATCGGCCGCAGCTTCCCGGAATCGCTTCAGAAGGCGCTGCGCTCGCTGGAGACGGGCCTCGACGGGCTCGACACGCCGGAGATCCCCGGCCTTGGCGAGGGCGACGACCGCAACGCCATCCTCGCGGGCCTGACGCGCGCGACGCCGGAGCGGATCCTGGTGGTGGCGGAAGCCTTCCGGCAGGGCCTGACGTCCGAGGAGATCCAGAACGCCTGCAAGTTCGACCCCTGGTTCCTGGAGCAGATCGAGGCGCTGGTGCGCATCGAGGGCGAGATCGCGGAACACGGCCTGCCGAAGAGCGCGGACGAGCTGCGCCTGGTGAAGAGCCTCGGCTTCTCCGACGGCCGGCTGGCGAAACTCGCCGGCGTCACGCAGGAGGAGGTGCGCGCGCTGCGCAAGAAGCTCTCCGTCCGACCCGTCTTCAAGCGCATCGACACCTGCGCGGCGGAGTTCGAGGCGCGCACCCCCTACATGTATTCGACCTACGAGATGCCGGCGGGCGGCAAGACGGACTGCGAGGCCAACGTTTCCGACCGGCCGAAGATCGCCATTCTCGGCGGCGGGCCGAACCGCATCGGCCAGGGGATCGAGTTCGACTATTGCTGCTGCCACGCCTGCTTCGCGCTGACGGAAGCGGGCTTCGAGACGATCATGGTCAACTGCAACCCGGAGACCGTGTCGACCGACTACGACACCTCCGACCGGCTCTATTTCGAGCCGCTGACCATCGAGGACACGCTGGAAATCCTCGAGAAGGAGCAGGAGAAGGGCCGCCTCGTCGGCGTGATCGTGCAGTTCGGCGGCCAGACGCCGCTGAAGCTCGCGCAGGCGCTGGAGGAGAACGGCATCCCGATCCTCGGCACCTCGCCAGACATGATCGACCTGGCCGAAGACAGGGAACGGTTCCAGCAGCTTCTGCACACGCTCGGCCTGCGCCAGCCCGCAAACGGCATCGCGCACTCGGCGGAGGAAGCGCGCGAGATCGCCGAGCGGATCGGCTACCCGGTCGTGATCCGCCCCTCCTACGTGCTGGGCGGGCGCGCCATGGAGATCGTGCGCGACACCCCGCAGCTCGAACGCTACATCAAGACCGCGGTCGTAGTGTCCGGCACGAGCCCGGTGCTGATCGACAGCTACCTGCGCGACGCGATCGAGGTGGACGTGGACGCGCTGGCCGACGGCAAGGACGTGTTCGTCGCCGGCATCATGGAGCACATCGAGGAGGCGGGCGTCCATTCGGGCGACAGCGCCTGCTCGCTGCCCCCCTACTCGCTCACGCCCGAGACCATCGCGGAGCTGAAGACGCAGACCGTGGCGCTCGCCCGCGGCCTCAACGTCACCGGCCTGATGAACGTGCAGTTCGCCGTGCAGAAGGACGAGGCGGGCGCCGACCAGATCTACATCCTGGAGGTCAACCCGCGTGCCTCGCGCACCGTGCCGTTCGTCGCCAAGACCATCGGCCTGCCGATCGCCAAGATCGCCGCGCGCCTGATGTCGGGCGAAGCGCTGTCGGGCTTCGACCTGAAGGAGCCAAAGCTCAGGCACATCGCGGTCAAGGAAGCGGTCCTGCCCTTCGCGCGCTTCCCGAACGTCGACACGCTGCTGGGCCCGGAGATGCGCTCGACCGGGGAGGTCATGGGCCTCGACACCTCCTTCCACCGCGCCTTCCTGAAGAGCCAGATGGGTGCGGGCACCGACCTGCCGGAAAAGGGCTGCGTGTTCATCTCGGTGCGCGACGCCGACAAGGCGCATGTCGTGGAGGTGGCGCAGCTTCTGACGAAGCAGGGCTTCTCGCTGATCGCCACATCGGGCACGGCGGCGCATCTCGCGGCGCACGGGCTTCAGGTGGAGCGGGTCAACAAGGTGCTGGAAGGCCGACCGCACATCGTCGACGCCATGAAGGACGGCCGCGTGCAGCTGGTCGTCAACACGACGGAGGGGGCGCAGGCCATCGCCGACAGCTTCTCCATCCGCCGCACGGCGCTGATGATGAAGATCCCCTACTACACCACCATTGCGGGCGCGCGAGTGACGGCCCGCGCCATCGCCGCGCAGGCGAAAGGCGGGCTTGATGTGATGCCGCTTCAGTCTTACGCTCTCAACATCGAAGACGTGGTGAGCGCCGCCGAAGGATAGCGGCGCTCGCTTCTTCTTTGCCGAATGTCCGGCAGGACCGGCACCCGGGACACATGTTCCCGGGGAGCCGGTGTCTTGCGTTGACGGACCGGTTGCAACGAGGAGAGGACTGAGGCCCGGCCATGGACAAGCTGCCGATGACGGCTGAGGGTTACACGCGGATCGAGACCGAGCTGAAGCAGCTCAAGAGCGTGGAGCGCCCAAACATCATCAAGGCCATCGCCGAGGCGCGCGCGCACGGCGACCTCTCGGAGAACGCCGAGTATCACGCCGCGAAGGAGCGCCAGAGCTTCATCGAGGGCCGCGTGCTCGAGCTGGAGGACATGCTGAGCCGCGCCCAGGTGATCGACCCGAGCAAGCTCTCGGGCGATTCGGTGAAATTCGGCGCGACCGTCACCCTCGTCGACGAGGAGACGGAGGAGGAAACCCGCTACCAGATCGTGGGCGAGATCGAGGCCGACGTGAAGCAGGGCAAGATCTCCATCACCTCCCCCGTCGCGCGCGCGCTGATCGGCAAGGAAGTGGGCGACACGGTCGAGGTCATGACGCCGGGCGGCGGTCGCTCCTACGAAATCATTGACGTCCGCTTCGGCTGAGGCGGGCGCGCGGATGCGCCGCCGGTCTTGATCGGCGGCGCGGCTGCTGCCAACGTCCCCCCATGACGCCCCAGATCGACCACATCGTACTCGCCACCCGCGACCTGAACGGGGCCGCGGAGCGCTTCGCCGCCATGGGCTTCACCTGCGCGCCGCGCGGCGTGCATGGGTGGGGCACATCCAATCATGTCATCCAGTTCGCCGACGAGAGCTTCATCGAGCTGCTGGAGGTCGACAGGCCGCACCTGATCGCAGAGCCCGACACGGCTGCCGATCCGCCCGAGTTCAGCTTCGGCGCGTTCAACCGCGATTTCCTGGAACGCCGGGAAGGCATGTCGATGCTGGTCTTGAAGGGCAAGGACGCCGACGCCGACCGCGCGCGCTGGAAGGCCGCGGGGCTTCAGCCCCATGCGCCCTTCTCCTTCGAGCGCGCGGCGAAAACGCCCGACGGGCGGGAGGGCACCGTCGGGTTCGAGCTTGCCTTCGCCACCGATCCGGGGATGCCGGAGGCGGCGTTCTTCAGCTGCCGCCACAAGGCGCCGGAGTTGTTCTTCCAGCCGGGCTACCAGGCGCACGCCAATGGCGCGGGCGGAATCGCGGGCGTCGTGATGGTGGCGGACGAGCCCGCGGAAACGGCGGAATTCTTCAAGGGCCTGATGGGGGCGGAAGCTATTGCGCGCCACGCCGACGGGCACCTCTCGGTGCACATGGGGCCGCACCGGCTGCGCGTCGTGACGCCGCGGGCGTTCGCCGACCTCTTCCCCGGAGAACGCCCCGCCGGACAGGGCCCGCGCTTCGCGGCGCTGGAGGTGCGGGCCGCCTCGCTGGGCGTTGTGGAGAACACGCTGCGCGCGGCGCGCATCGACCTGGTGCACACGAGCGGCGGCATGTTCGTGCCCGCGAGCGCGGCGTTCGGCCTCACGCTCGCCTTCAGGGACGCCAAGTGAGGCGGACGCGGGGCCGCGGCTCAGCCTTTCGCGGACGTCTCCCCCGTCCCGGCGAAGGGCACGCCCGGCGCCCACTTCGACTGGTGGATGGTGAGCGAGGTCTTCACGCTCTCCACGTTCGGGGCGGCGACGAGATCGCTTTCCAGAAAGCGCTGGAAGGTGCCGAGGTCGGGCGCGACGCACTTCAGAAGGAAGTCGATCTCGCCGTTGAGCATGTGACACTCCCGCACCAGCGGCCAGCCGCGGACCAGCGCCTCGAACGCATCGAGGTCGGCCTTCGCCTGGCTAGACAGGCCGACCATGGCGAACACGGTCACGTCGAAACCCAGCATCTGGGAGTCGATGCGCGCGTGATAGCCGCGGATGTAGCCCGCCTCCTCCAGCGCACGGACCCGGCGCAGGCACGGCGGCGCGGAAATGCCCACCCGGCGCGACAGCTCCACATTGGTGATGCGCCCATCCTCCTGCAGGATGGCGAGGATCTTCATGTCGACGGCGTCGAGCTTGGAACGGGACATGGTGCTCCGGAAATTCGGGGACGGGAACCTGTCCCGGCTTGTACGATCCGGGAGGCATTTGCGCAAGATTATTTCAAACAGCGCGCCGAAGAAGTTTCGAAAGCACCATGATTCGGGTCTGGATCGTTACGGACGACAAGGCTGGCAACGAGATGCCGGCCCGCGGTCTCGCCGGGCGCGTCGCGGAGCGCACTCCTTGCGAGATCGTGCTGAAGCGGGTTGCGCCCGGCGGCATCTGGCGGCGCCTGCCGCCGGCGCTGTGGCAGGTGCGCGGGGCACGCGCAGGCGGATTCCCGTTCACGACGCTGCCGGGGGAACAGCGCGCGGCCCTCGCGCCCCCGTGGCCGGACCTCGCGATCGGCTGCGGGCGGCTGGCGGCGCCCTTCGTGGCGGCGATCGGCCGGCTGTCGGCCGGCACGGCGACGGTGCAGATCCTCGACCCGCATGTGCCGGAGCGCTGCTTCGACCTGCTGGTCGTGCCGGAGCATGACGGGCGGGAAGGCGCGCGCGTGCTGAGCGTGACAGGATCGCTGACCCGTATCACGCCGGAAAGCGTGGCCGCCGCCGCCGCAGAGCAGGCGGAGCGCTTCGCGCGCCTGCCCCGGCCGCTGGTCGCCGTGCTGATCGGCGGCAGCAGCAAGGCGCACCGGATGAGCGCGGCCGCCACCGACCGGCTGATCGAGGGATTGCAGGCGCTGCAGCGTGACGCGGGCGCGGGCCTGGCCGTCACGCTCTCGCGCCGCACGGGGGACGATAATGCCGCGCGCATCCGCAAGGCGCTGACCGGACCGGACACGTTCGTCTGGGACGGCACCGGCCCGAACCCCTACCCCGCCATGCTGGGCGCGGCGGACGCAGTGGTGGTGACGGAGGACAGCGTAAACATGGTCTCGGAGGCGGCAAGCGCGGGAAAGCCGGCGCTCGTCGCGGCGCTGGAGGGCGGATCGGCCAAGATGGCGCGCTTCCATGCGCGGATGCGCGATCTTGGCCTGACGCGGCCCTTCGCAGGGCGGCTGGAGACCTGGACACCGCCGCCGTTCGACGAGACGGCACGCGCCGCCGACGCGGTTCTGGGCATCCTGCGCAAAAAAAATGCCGGGCCACGCGGGCCCGGCAAGTCTAACAGGGAGGATTCACGTCTGGGAGACGTCAGATGACGGCCAACAGGGAGGAAGGACCGGCACCTGGAGCGATGCTGCGGCGCAACATCGTTCGACTGATGAAATATGCCTCAATTGCCCAAAGATCAAGCGCGCGACGGGCAGGCAGCCATGCGATTTGCGCATGGCGCCAGTTTTCATGCCGCATTGCGGTAAAGATGAGCCGGGTCAGAACCGCCAGTCGCGCGTCTGCTGAAGCAGGAAATCCCTCAGCACGACGACGCGCTTGGAGTTTCTGAGCTCCTCGGGATAGGCGAGATAGGTGGTGAAGGACGGCCCCTCAACCTCCGGCATCACACGGACCAGATTGGGGTTGTTCGCGCCCAGATAATCCGGGAGCGAGGCAAGGCCCAGTCCGCTCTCGACGGCAAGGAGCACGCCGTAGATGTTGTTGACCCGCAGGATGGGGTCACGCCGCTGGCCCGGAGGAAGGCCCGCCGTCAGCAGCCAGTTCAGATCCTTCAGCGACCGGCTCACCTGCTCGCCGTAGATGATGACCTGGTGCTTGTCGAGTTCGTCCAGCGACCGCGGCGCACCGTGCTGCGACAGATAGGACTGGGCGGCGTAGATGTGGTGATTGACCTCGATGAACTTGCGCTGGATGAGGTCGGGCTGAACCGGCTTCCACATGCGGATGGCGACGTCGGCCTCGCGCATGCCGAGGTCCAGCTCGCGCTCGTCCAGGATGAGCTGGACGCGGATGTCCGGATAGAGGTCCACGAACTGCTTCATGCGCGGCGTGAGCCACGTCGAGCCGAAGCCGACCGTCGTGGTGATACGCAGGTCGCCGCGCGGCTTCTCCTTGCTGTCGCGCAGCAGCGCCTCGGTCAGCGCGAGCTTGCCGAACACGTCATGGGCGGTCTTGTAGAGGAGGTCTCCCTGCTCTGTCAGGATCAGGCCGCGCGCATGGCGGTGGAACAGGTGAACGCCGAGCGAATCCTCCAGCGAGCTGATCTGCCGGCTGACCGCCGACTGGCTCAACCCAAGGTTCTCGCCCGCGTGCGTGAAGCTGCCCGCCTCCGCCACGGCGTGAAAGACGCGAAGTTTGTCCCAATCCATGGTTGCCCGCTACGCTCCCCCGGCCTTCTCGTTGTTATTGCGCTGCAAAACTAGCACAGCCGACAATCTTTTCGACCCGCAGGATGCTGCAAAGCAAGAGTCTTTCGTCATCCGGACGACTTTTTTCCGATGGTGAATACCGTGCGGACGTCTCAGGCCGCCGCATCGGCCGCCTGGCCATGCCCGGCGAGGAAGCGCTCGGCCTCCAGCGCGGCCATGCAGCCCATGCCCGCCGCCGTGACCGCCTGGCGGTAGACCTTGTCCTTCACGTCGCCCGCCGCGAACACGCCGGGAACCCTGGTGGCGGTGGAATCGGGCGCGGTGAGGATGTAACCGCCCTCGTCCATGTCGAGCTTGCCCTTGAAGAGGGCGGTCGCCGGAACGTGGCCGATGGCGACGAACACCCCGTCGGTCGCAAGCTCCTTCGTCTTGCCGGTCTCCGTGCTGCGCAGCCGGACGCCCGTCACGCCGGGCGGGTTGTCGCCGCCGAGGATCTCCTCGACCACGTGATTCCAGACGGTCTCGACCTTCGGATGATTGAACAGGCGCTGTTGCAGGATCTTCTCGGCCCTGAGCGAGTCTCGGCGGTGGACGAGCGTCACCTTGCTTGCGAAATTGGTCAGGAAGAGCGCCTCCTCGACCGCGGAATTGCCGCCGCCGACCACCACCACCTCGCGGTTGCGGTAGAAGAAGCCGTCGCAGGTCGCGCATGCCGACACGCCGAAGCCCTGGAACTTCTGCTCCGACGGCAGGCCGAGCCAGCGCGCCTGCGCGCCGGTCGCGATCACCAGCGTCTCGCCGTAATAGACGTCGCCGCTGTCCCCCACCGCCCTGAACGGCCGCTTCGACAGGTCGACGTCCACGATGGTGTCGGAGACGATCTTCGTGCCCACGTGCTCGGCCTGCGCCCGCATCTGGTCCATGAGCCACGGACCCTGGATCGCCTCGGCAAAGCCCGGGTAGTTCTCGACGTCGGTCGTGATGGTCAGCTGCCCGCCGGGCTGGATGCCGGCCACGAGCACCGGCTCGAGCATCGCCCGCGCGCCATAGATCGCGGCGGTGTATCCGGCAGGCCCGGATCCGATAATGAGCTGCTTGGTGCGGTACTCGGCCATCGCATGCCTCGCTTGGTGTGGGCGTTCGGGGGTGATGTGTCCGGACAGATACTTAACGGCCCAGCGCCCTCCCGCCAAGCCCTCCCGCCAAGCCCTTCCGCCAAGCCCGGGCGCCAAGCCCCGCCAATTCGGCGCCCGGCACGCCAGGGAGCGTTTACGTTTCGTTTGGTATCGCATTAGGAGCTTCTTCAACATTCGCGGCCACACTGATAGGCGGACCTGGCGACACCCCGCGACCGTTACAGCCGAGACACAGTGACCACTTCACGGAACATCTCCCGCTCGACGGAAAAGAAGCTGCTCGACGAGCTGCGCGCGCTGCGGCTCAGCGAACAGCGGTTCCGCGATTTCACGCGGTCGACGTCGGACTGGTTCTGGGAACTGGACGAAAAGCTTCGCTTCGTGGGCATGACCGACGGGCTGCGCCGCGCCTATGGCATGGACGACGCCGGCATCGTCGGCAAGACGCCGTGGGAGGTGGCCGAAGCCGACGCCGAGCGGCATCCGGCGTGGCGAAGGCATCGCGAGGATCTGCTGGCCCACCGGGCGTTCCGCGACTTCCGTGTGACACGAGAACTGGCCGACGGACGGGTGCGCCACCTGCGGATCAGCGGCGTGCCGATCTTCGGCGAGAACGGGCACTTCTACGGCTACCGCGGCACCACGACCGACGAGACCGAGATGGTGGTGGCGCGCGAGCGCGCCGAACATGCTGAGGAACGGCTGCAGTCGGCGATCTCGGCGCTGGCCGACGGCTTTGCCGTGTTCGATCCCGAAGACCGGCTGGTGGTGTTCAACGAACCCTACCGGCGGATGCTGGACGACAACAGCGACGTCATCGCCAAGGGCGCGACGTTCGAGGAGATCCTGCGCGCCCTTTGCGGACCCGATGGCCTGCTGAGGGTCGACGGCGACCTGGAAGCCTTCGTCGCGCGGCGCATGGAAAGCCACCGGCGCGGACAGGTCGAGGTCGAGTTCGAGCTGAAGGACGGCAACTGGGTCCGGGTGCGCGAACGCCGCGCGCCCGACGGCTCTACCGTGCTGATCATCAGCGACTTCACGCAATTGAAGAAGGCGGCGCTGGACCTGGAAATGGTCTCGCGCGAGCTGGAAGGCCGGGTCGACAAGCGTACGCTGGAGCTGGCCGAGCGCAACGCGCGGCTGGCGGAAGAGATCCGCGCCCGGGCGGAGGCCGAAAGCCAGCTGCGCGGAGCCGAGCGTGACTACCGCGAGCTGTTCGAGAACGCGGGCGTCGGCATCTACCGGACCTCGCTGGACGGCAAGTGGCTGCGCGCGAATCCGGCGCTGGTCGCGCTGAACGGCTATCGCACGGAAGACGAATTCATCAACGCCGTCACTGACATCGGCAAGGAGTGGTTCGTCGATCCCGACCGGCGCCGGCAATTGCTGGAGATCCTCAACGAACAGGGCTCGGTCACCGATTTCACCTCGGAGGTCTACCGCCACCGGACGGGCGAGCGCATCTGGATCTCGGAAACCGCGCGCCTGGTGCGCGACAGCCGGGGCCAGCCGCTCTACTACGAGGGCACGGTGCAGGACATCACCGCACAGAAGCGGATCGAGGTGGCACTGCGCCAGGCCAAGGACGAGGCCGTCATGGCCTCGAAGTCGAAGTCGGAGTTCCTGGCCCACATGAGCCATGAACTGCGCACGCCGCTCAACGCGATCCTCGGCTTCACCGAGGTCATGCAGCTGAAGATCTTCGGCCCAGTAGGGAGCAAGCAGTACGAGGAGTACCTGGACAACATCCAGACGAGCGGAAAGCACCTGCTCTCCCTCATCAACGACCTGCTCGACCTGTCGAAGATCGAGGCCGGGCGATGGGACATGTACGAGGACACGGTCAATGTGGCCGAACTGATCGACGCCATCGTCCGCCTGACCCGCCCCAGCGCCGACAAGCGCAAGCTGCATGTCGTCACGAACGTGCCCGACGACCTGCCCGACCTCTATTGCGATGCCCGCGCGGTCAAGCAGATCGTGCTGAACCTGCTGTCGAACGCAACCAAGTTCACGCCCGAACAGGGCCGCATCTCGATCACGGCCTCGCTGCGGCCGGACGAGAGCCTGCGGATCACGATCGCCGACACCGGGATCGGGATCGCCGAGGAGGACCTGCCGCGCGTGCTCGAACCCTTCGTGCAGACGCGCACCAGCTCGATGACCTCCACCACGGGCACGGGCCTCGGCCTTCCCCTGGCGAAGTCGCTGATGGAGCAGCACGGCGGCAAGCTGACGCTCGCCAGCATGGCGGGGCTCGGAACCACGGCCATCGTGGAGTTCCCTGCCTATCGGACGCGCAAGAGCGACCGCGGCAACGACCAGGTGTTCGAGGTGGCCGTGTGACGCGGGCGGTAACGGCTGCGCCCGACATTGACAGCCCGCCGGAAAGCGCCAGACTGAACACTCCAAAGGCTGCGACGAACGGGCCTGACAGATCCGTACGCGGACAAACCGTCCAGGCGGCGATGGAACAATCCGCGATGACTTCCGGTACCGGCGATCCACGAGTTTCGATCATCATGCCGGTCTTCAACGCGGCGCCCTTCATTGCCGAGAGCATCGGATCGGCCCTGGGCCAGACCTTTCCAGACGTCGAGTTGATCGTGCTGGACGACGGGTCGACCGACGGCAGCCAGGAGGCAGTGCAATCCCTTGCTGACGACCCCAGGGTGCGCATCGTTCGTTCCGGCAGTTCCGAAGGGCCATTCGTGCTGCGGAATCGTGGGATCGGCATGGCGCGCGGATCCCTCATCGCCTTTCTCGACGCCGACGACTGTTGGCACCCGGACAAGCTGAAGCGGCAGGTCGCCGCGCTCGAAGCGCATCCAGAGGCTGGGCTCTGCCACACGCTGGTTCAGGACATAACCGAGGATGGAAAGCCGATTCCCGAGCGTCTGATCGACATGTCTGATTTCCAGGGAGACTGTTTCCGCCAAATGCTCCGAAGAAACGGCGTTGGCAACAGTTCCGTCGTGGTTCCGAAGCAGGTCTTCGAAGTGGTAGGCTGTTTCGATGAGAGTTTTCGCTATCGCGGGGACTGGGAAATGTGGGTGAGGATCGCGCACCGGTTTCCCTTGATATACCTGAATGAGCCTCTGACCTTTTACAGACTGCACGCGAGCAATGTGTCTTGGAACCATGAACGCCTGCGCCCATATGCCCTGGCAGTCGTAAGGAAGTTTGCCCGAGATTACGGCAGCGAAGGTCGGGACATCAGTTCGGAGATCGAGGAAACCCTGACCGACACCTATCGAAGCTTCGGAACCGCCGCCATGGTGGCACGGGACTTCCCGCAAGCCCGGCGCGACCTGTGGACGGCGCTGAAGCGGCGGCCGGCGGATGCAGGGACGCTCCTGTCCCTTGCCAAGGCATATGTCTATCCGCTCGTCGGCAAGACGTGAGCGGTAGCCGCCACGTGACGGAGCGTTTCGCCACCCCGGACGGCCCGGGGCGCGACGTCTATCTTGCGCTGACCGCGGACCTTCTCGACGGTTTTCTGGAGGCCGCGAGGCCCGAGGGGTCGGGCGCGGACCTTCCAGGCTGGCCGAGCGGTAACGGACGCCGCGCCGACCGGATGGAGGCGTTCTCGCGCCTTGCGCCCGCGCTTGCCGCCGTGCACGCAAGCCGCGTGGGCCATGACGCTTCCCTGCCCGGACACGATGCGGATGGCGTACGGGCGGTTCTGGTGCGCGGAATCGCGGCGGGCACCGACCCGGCCTCGCCCGGATATTGGGGCCCGCTGCAGGACGGCGGGCAGGTGCTGTGCGAGGCGTCCGACATCGCGCTGACGCTGTGGCTCGGCCGGGACTGGCTGCCGGACGCGCTGGGCGCCGAGGCGCGCACCCACCTCGCGGACTGGTTGGCGGGCGGGATCGGCGCACCGGTCGAGGACAACAACTGGCACCTGTTCCCGGCCACGCTCGCGGCGGTTCTGACCCGGATCGGCTGGGGAGACCACGCGGCGGAAGCGGACCTGCGCCTTGCCCGGATCGCGCTGTTCCGGGCGGGCGGCGGGCTCTACCGCGACGGGCCGGAGGGGCCGGTCGACAGCTACAGCGCCTGGGGGTTCGCCTATAATCTCGGGTTCCTCGAGGATGTACTGGGGGCGGAGGCGCCGGGCTGGATCGCGGAGGACCGCCACGCCGCCGCACCGGCGTGGGCACACATGATCGGACCCAAGGGCTGGCCGGCGTTCGGGCGCTCCCTCCACTACCGCATGGGGCTGAGCGCGCCGCTGAGCATGGGCGCGATGCTGGGCGATCCGGGGCTGGCGCCGGGGCTGGCGCGCCGCGCGGCGGACGCGCTCTGGTCGCACTTCGCCGCGAAGGGCGCACTCAAGGGGAGGCGGCTGACGCAAGGCTACTGGGGCGACGATCCGGACCTTGTCGAGGGGTATTCGGGCCCCGCGAGCCCGCTATGGTCGCTACGCTCGCTCATTCCCCTTCTGGCGCTGCCGGCAAGCCACGCGGTGTGGGCGGCGCCGCCGGTCCCCCTGCCCGTGGAGCAGGACGACTACGAGGTCCCGTTCGGCGAGACCGGCTGGCGGATCGTCGGCGAACACGCAAGCGGGCGGGTTACGCTCGTCACAACGAACGAGGGCCCGGACAGGCCGTTCCGCAGACCGGGGCCGCTTGAAAAGCTGAAGGCGCGGTTCCGCGGCACGCTCTACCGCCCGGACAACGATGCCGCACGCTATGGCCGGGCACGCTACGTCAGCGACCGGCCGTTCTTCCTGGACTGAGAGGGCCCGTCAGACCGGCGTCGCAACGTCGAGCAGACCGGGAAGCGCGCCCATGTCACCGAAGACGACGGCACCCGCCGCGGCAAGGCGATCCGGCGCAGTGCGTTCGGCATAGCCCAGCGCGCGCATGCCCGCCGCACGCGCCGCGGTGACGCCCGGCACGCTGTCCTCGACGACGGCGGCGCGCTCCGGCGGGATGCCCATCCGGGCGGCGGCGTAAAGGAAGAGGTCGGGATGCGGCTTGCCGCGCGGCACGGACGAGGCAGAGAAGATCGCGCCCCGGAAGAGCGGCGCGAGACCGGTCACGCCGAGGCTGACGCCCATCTTCTCGTGGCTGCCCGAGGAGGCGACGCAGACCGAAAGGCCAGCGGCCCGCAGCGCGGCGATGGCGGCAGCAACCCCGCGCACGGGGAGCAGTTCGCGGCGGAAGGCGTCGAAGGTGCGGGCCTGCAACGCATCGAGCCAGCCAGGCGGGACGGGCCTGCCGGTGCGCCATTCGAGGTCCGACATCACGCTCTTCATTGAGAGGCCAACATAGGTGTGGACCACCTCCTCCACGGTCATGGAGAGGCCAAGCTCCCCCACGGCCTCGGCAAGGAGCGCGTTCGCCAGCGGCTCTGAGTCCACGAGCACGCCGTCGCAATCGAAAATCACGAGGTCGGGGGAGTGAACGGTGCTCATGCGCGCGCCCGCAGGACAGGGCGCGCCGCGAGACGGCCGCGGATCAGTGGGCTGGGCGGGCCTTGTCGCCGCGCCCGGCCTGCTCCTCGTCCTCCTCCGGCAAGCCGGCGCTGCCCCGGAAGGAGAACCACCGGCGCCAGAAGATGCCGTCGGCCGACCGGCGGAAGCGCCGCTCGATCAGGTCCATCGTGTAGACGAGATACCAGCCGCCCGCGAAGGCCACCAGAAGCCGCATTTCGGAGACGCCATAGAGGAGGCACGACACGATCCCGAACAGGGTCAGAAGAGCGAAAATGCCCGCCACGCCCATGTAAAAGCGGCGGTCGTAGCGGCTAACCCGTCTGCGGTCGTACACCATCGGCGTGTCCCCGGCGAACTTCAACGGGCAGAGTATCGCCGGGCGCGCTTAACGGGCGCTTAACCGGGGTGCCTTGCCTCACATGTAGAGCGCACGGGTGTCGGGTATGTCGGCGTAGAGCCCCGCCACCTGCTCCCCATAGCCGTTGAAGAGCAGCGTCGGCACCTTGTCGCCGGTATGCAGGATGCGTTCCTCCGCCTGCGACCAGCGGGGATGCGGCACCTCCGGGTTAACGTTCGCCCAGAAGCCGTACTCCTGCGGCAGAAGCTCCTCCCAGAAGCTGACCGGACGCTCCTCCACGAAGCTGATCCGAACGAGCGACTTGATCGACTTGAAGCCGTACTTCCAGGGCAGGACGAGGCGCAGCGGCGCGCCGTGCTGCTGCAGGATGGAGTGGCCGTAGGTGCCGGTCGCGATGAAGGCGAGGTCGTTGGTGGCCTCGGCCATGGTCACGCCCTCTACATAGGGCCAGGGATACCAGCTCTGTTTCTGGCCGGGGGCGATGCTTGCGTCTTCGAACGTCTCGAAGCGCACATATTTCGCGCCCGACAGAGGCTTCGCCGCCGCGACAAGGCGCGCGAGCGGGAAGCCGGACCAGGGAATGGTCATCGACCACGCCTCGACGCAGCGGTGGCGGTAGAGACGCTCCTCCAGCTCCATCTCGCGGATCAGCGCGTCGACGTCCACGGTCCGTTCCTGCTCCACCATGCCGTCAATGGTGACCGTCCAGGGACGCACGGGAAGATCCTGGGAGGCGCGCCAGATCTCCTTGTGGGAGCCGAATTCGTAGAAATTGTTGTAGGTGGCGTTGATCTTCTCCGGCGTCAGCTCGCGGTCGAGGGTGAAGGCCTCGTTACGCGGCGCGGGGTAAAGATCGTCGGTCGGCGTCACCGGCCGCATCAGCGGGTCGCCGGGCTTGCCGAAGAGGCTCGTCAGCACGTTGGCGCGCGCCGGCGCCGCGGCGGCGAGCCCCGCGCCCGCGGCCCCCAGGCCGAGCCCGGCCAACAGAGCGCGGCGGTTCAGATAGGCGCTTTCCGGCGTCGCGTCGGCCTCGCGCACCTCCCAGGATTTCCGGCGGCGGATCAGCATGGCATGGTCTCCAGTCTTCAGGCCCGTCATCGTCCCGTCATCGTACCGAGTGAGATAGGGCGCGCGGGCTCCGCGCCCAAATCACCCTCACGTGATCTCCTCGCCAAGCGCGGGGCGGACGTGCGACAAGGTCACGACCTCCGCACCGCTGTCAGGAGCGCCACGAGCGCATGAGCGATCGCAATCCGCCCCCTCCCCCGCCCGGCTTCGCCGAGGCGCTCAGGACCTGGGCGCGCATCGGCGTGCTGTCGTTCGGCGGACCGGCGGGCCAGATCGCGCTGATGCACCGGGTGCTGGTGGAGGAGAAACGCTGGATCGGCGAGGCGCGGTTCCTGCACGCGCTCAATTTCTGCATGCTGCTGCCGGGGCCGGAGGCGCAGCAGCTTGCGACTTATGTCGGCTGGATGCTGCACGGGGTGCGCGGCGGCCTGGCCGCGGGCCTCTTGTTCATCCTGCCGGGCGCGGCCGTGATCGCGGGGCTTGCCGCGCTCTATTTGCTGCACGCCGATCAGCCGCTGGTGGCGGCGGCGTTCCTGGGCGTGAAGGCGGCGGTGCTGGCCATCGTCGCGCAGGCGGTCGTGCGGATCGGAACGCGCGCGCTGAAAGGCCCGGCGGCCATCGCCATCGCCGCGGCGGCGTTCGTCGCGATCCATGCGCTGGGCGTGCCCTTCCCGCTGATCGTGCTGGGCGCGGGCGCGCTGGGCCTTGCGCTGGGGCGGATGCGGCCGGCCCTGCTGCCGGTCGCGGCAGCGGAAGGGGCGCACACGGGCGCGGGGCGGACAAGGTGGAGCGGCACGCTGCGCACCGCGCTGCTCTGGGCCGCGATCTGGCTCGCGCCCGTGGCGATCCTCAATGCAGCACTCGGTCCCGCCAACATCTATGCGGAGATCGCGCGCGTGTTCGCGACGCTGGCGGCGGTGTCGTTCGGCGGCGCCTATGCGGTGCTCGCCTACCTGGCGCAGGCGGGGGTGGAGACGCACGGCTGGCTGAGCGCGGCGGAGATGGTGGACGGCCTCGGCCTCGCGGAGACGACGCCGGGGCCGCTGATCCTGGTGACGGAGTTCGTGGGCTTCCTCGCCGCAGCGCGCGAGGGGATAGCGGGCGCGCCGATCCTGGGCGGGCTGCTGGGCGCCGGGCTGACGCTGTGGGTGATGTTCGCGCCCTCATTCCTGTGGATCTTCGCGCTCGCCCCGCATGTGGAGGGCTTGCGCGGGCGGCCCATCCTGTCGGCGGCGCTGGCCGCGATCACGGCGGCGGTGGTGGGGGTCGTCGCCAACCTCGCGCTCTGGTTCGGGAGCCGCGTGCTGTTCGGTGAGATCACGCAGGCGGGCGGTGTCGACGTG
Organism: Futiania mangrovi; assembly: GCF_024158125.1. Lineage (NCBI taxonomy): Bacteria > Pseudomonadati > Pseudomonadota > Alphaproteobacteria > Futianiales > Futianiaceae > Futiania > Futiania mangrovi. The sequence goes on from NZ_JAMZFT010000003.1 coordinate 151,953, forward strand.
CCGGTGCTGGCGAGCGTCGACTGGACGGCGGCTGCGCTGTCGGCGCTGGCACTCGCGCTCGTCTTCGTGGCGAGGCGCGGGGTGCTCACGACGCTCAGCCTGTGCGCGGGCGCAGGCATCGCGCTGGCGGCGATGTGAGAGGCCGGGACGAAGCCGCGATGGAAGTTTTCAGGCCCTGCGGCGTCCATCGGGTATCCCTGTCTTGGGACGGCGCGGGAGGAGAGCCCTGCCCCTCGACCCGATGACCGCGCCTGCCTGTCGCCCCGGCAGCCCGAACGCTGCCGGGGCTCTTTTCGGTGCGGCCCGTCAGGCGGCATGGGCCGAAACGATGCGCTCGGCCTCCCGCCCGCTCAATTCGGCGAGATGGGCGGGGGTGGCGGCGAAACTGCCGCAGCCTTGCGTCGCGGAGCGCACCTCGAGGATGAGGTCGCCGATCTCCGCCTGGGGCATCTGGGCGCGGATGACGTCCCAACCCGGCCATCCCTCGCGCGGCTCGTACCCCATCAGCGCGCCCCGCCGCCCGGTGACGATGCCGGTAACGCGCGCGGTCGCGGTGTTGGGCACGAACAGTTCCACGTCCATGATCGGCTCCAGCAGGACGGGGGCGCAATCGGGCAGCGCCTCCTGCATGGCGATGCGGCCCGCGGTGCGGAACGCCTGCTCGGAACTGTCGACCGTGTGGTAGGAGCCGTCGGTGAGCGTGACGGAGAGGTCCACGACCGGGAACCCGAGCGGACCTTTCAGCAACGCATCCTTCACCCCGGCCTCGACCGCCGGGAAATACTGCTTCGGCACGACGCCGCCCGAAATCTTCTCGGCAAACACGAAGCCCGATCCGCGCGGCAGGGGCGCCACGTCGACCACCACGTCGCCGAACTGGCCGTGGCCGCCGGTCTGGCGCTTGTGCCGGCCGCGCGCGGTGGCCGCCTTGCGGATCGTCTCGCGGTAGGGAACGGGGGCCGCGTACATGTCCACGCGCACGCCGAAGCGGCCCGATAGGCGCTCGCCCGCGACTTTGAGGTGCATCTCGCCCTGCCCGCCGAGCAGCAGCGCCCCTCCCTCCGCATGGTCGACGCGGACGGAGGGATCTTCCTCGACAAGCTTGTGCAGGGCGGCCGACAGCTTGACCTCGTCCTTGCGGTCGGCGGGCACGATCACGCGCGCATAGACCGGCGCGGGCGGGTCGCCCATCAGGCGGGCGGGATTGGCCAGCGCAGGGGAGGACGCCAGCACGTCACCCGTCGCCACGTCTTCCATGCGGGCGAGCGCGACCGTCTCCCCCTCCCCCGCCGAGGTGCGCTTGGCGGTCTGAAGTCCCGTCATGTCGTAGAGGCCGCCCACGCGGTGCTGCCTGCCGTCGGCGGTGACGAGCGTGTCGCCCTCCTTCACCGTGCCGGAGAGCACGCGCGCGAGCGACAGCTTTCCGCCGTGCGCCGTGTGCCAGGTCTTGACCACGCCGACGACCGTGCCGCCCTCGCCCGCGCCGAGGCGGGCACGCACGCCGCCCACGTCGGGCGCCTCGTGCCGCAGCGCCTTCATCAGGCGGCGGATACCGTGGTCGTGCAGGGCCGAGCCGAGGAAGACGGGCACCACGAGGCCGTCGCGCATCTCCCGGCCGAGGGTGTCGAACACCTCGTCGCGCGGGGGCGGGATGTCCTCCAGCAATTCCTCCATCAGGTGGTCGTCGTGGTCGGAGAGACGTTCCAGCATCTGGTAGCGCGCCTCCTCCGCCCGGGCGGCGAGGCTGTCGGGCACGGGCACGACTTCCGACGGCGCATGCTCGCGGTAGACGAAGGCGCGTTCGAGCGCGAGGTCGACATAGCCGGTGGCGATGCCGTTCTCCCAGATCGGCACCTGGCGCAGAAGCAGCGGCCGCTCCGACAGGGGCTGGAGGTGTTCCAGCAGGTCGCGCACCCGTCCCTCGCCCGGGCCGCCGTCGGACTTGTCGATCTTGTTGATGAAGACGAGATGCGGCAGGCCGCGCGCGTCGAGCGTCTTCAGGAGCGGCTGCAGCAGCGCGGTCCTGGACGGGTCCGCCTCGGCCACCACGATCACGGCGTCGGCGACCGCGAGGGGGCCTTCCGCCTCCCAAGCCGTCTCGACCGAGCCCGGACAGTCGAGGAACACGTAGTCCTCGTCCATGAAGCGGGCGCGCGCGGCGTTCACCTCAAGCCCCATGCCGTGGGCGCGGGCCTCGGCGCCCGCATCGCCCACGCTGGTGCCCTGGTCGACCGCGCCCTTGCGCCCCGTGGCGCCGGTGAGCGCGAGGATACTCTCCAGCAGCGTGGTCTTGCCGCTGCCATAGGTGCCGACAATGGCGATGCAGCGCGGCGCACCACGAACATGGGCGCCGCCGCCCGCCCCTCTGCCGCCTTCGGTATCTCCGGATGCAGTCATGGGCCGTCCTCCCGCAAGGTGTCTTGGGAAGGGCGCGAGCCCTCTGTCGTCAGGGGGCCATGGCACGCCCTCCCGGTCCGCAAAGCGTTCCACGAATGGCGCGTGCGCGCAATCGGCGTGCTTTACCGGACCTTAAGCGGCACAGGGGGAGGCTGCGGTTTGCCGGAGCGCAGACAGGACGACGCGCCATGCAGGACAGCTTCGAGGACCGCGCCCTTGCCGACGCCGCGCGAAAGGCCGCGGACACGGCAGACGTGCAGGCGGCCCAGCGACTTTCTGCCATGGTTGCAGATGCCTGCGTGCGCCTGTTGCGGGCCGAGGAGACCCGTCTTGGCGCCGGGACATGCGCCGACAGCAACCCAGCTCTTCAAAATCGCGTGCAAACCCGCGCGTTTTGAGCCATTCTCTGCGGAGCCTCGGCTCGAGACGGCCGGATGGTGCGGCAGTCCCTCGGGCCTGTCCGGACCATTCGTTCCCAAAGTGCCGCTGGCCCGACAGACCGGCCCCGTTCCATGAGGGGAGGCGCCGGGCTGACCTTAGTGCGCAGAGAAGGACGCGGATTTCATGGCTACCGGAACCGTCAAGTGGTTCAACCCCGAGAAGGGCTATGGCTTCATCAAACCGGACGCCGGCGGGGCGGACGTGTTCGTTCACATCACGGCCGTCAAGGCGGCCGGCCTGATGTCCCTCGATGAGGGCCAGAAGGTCGGTTACGAGCTTCGCCAGGGCCGTAACGGCAAGGAAGCGGCTGACGCATTGCAGCTGCTCTGAACCATCGGCGGTTCGAACAGCATCGAGACGGATCGGCCCCGGCCCCGAAAGGCGCCGGGGTCTTTCCTTTCCGGCAGGGCCGGTGAAGAGGCGGCGGCCACCGCCGCGCTCACTCCGCGAACGCCTCGGGCGTGGGTCCCCGGCAAGGGCGGACGGGGACAACGGGCCGGGTGGGCTTGCGAAAGCACCGGGGTCCGGCGAAGCTGAAGCCATGAGTGCAGCACATCACAAGGATCCGCCGCCCCCCGCCCCCCTTCTCACCGCCTACCGTCCGGCCGGAGAGGGCCTCGGCGGTGCGGCAGTGACCGGTGGCGAGGTGCCGGAGGGGACGATCTGGCTCGACCTGCTGCACCCGGACGCAGCCATGCGCGGGGCGGCCAGCATGTGGCTCGGCGCGCCGATCCCGTCGCACGAGGACCTGGCGGAGATCGAGTTCTCAAGCCGCCTCTATGCCGAAGGCGGCACGCATTACATGACGGCGGATGTGCTGGCCCATGCCGACAGCCCGAACCCGGTGCTGACCCCCTTCACCTTCATCCTGCACGGCAACCGGCTCGTCACGGTGCGGACCGAGACGCCCAAGGCGATCCCGCAGTTCCTGGCGCGCGTCTCCCGCCCCGGAAACGCGCCGGAGACGGCGGGAGAGACGTGCCTCGGCCTGCTCGAGGCGATCACCGACCGCACGGCGGACGTGCTGGAGCACCTCAGCGCGCGCATCGACACGCTGCACAGGGAGGTGTTCGTGCGGCGCAAGGACGTGCGGCGGCGCGGACGCAGGCTCGCCGCAGCGGTCGAGAACATCGGGCGCGAGGCGGACCTGATCGCCAAGGTGCGCGAGAGCCTCGTCTCGCAGGAGCGGCTGGCCTCATTCGCCGGCGCGGTGCTGGCCCCGCCCAAGGGCGATCACAGGACCGGCGCGCCCCTGCGCGAGCGGTTCAAGCTGCTGATGCGCGACATCCGCTCGCTGGAGGATCACGCGGGCTTCCTCGCGGGAAAGACGACCTTTCTCCTCGACGCCACGCTGGGCCTCATCTCGGTCGAGCAGAACGAGGTCGTGCGCGTGCTGACCGTCGTGGCGATGGCGTTCTTCCCGCCGACGCTGATCGGCACGGTCTATGGCATGAACTTCGATGTCATGCCGGAGCTTGCCTGGCCCTGGGGCTATCCGCTGGCGCTGCTGGCGATGGCGGCGTCCGCGGTGCTGCCGCTCGCGTGGTTCAAGCACAAGGGGTGGCTTTAGGGGGCCACCGCCTCGCTCACTCCGCGAACGCCCCGGGCATGGGTCCCCGGCACGGGGGCCGGGGACGACACACCTTTTCGATGCCGGTGCGTCCGCGTCAGCGCAGCGTGTTGCAGAAACGCTGGATGCGGGTGCAGGCCTCCTCCAGCGCCTCGGTCGAGGTCGCGTAGGAGATGCGGAAGTTCGGGCCGAGGCCGAAGGCCGAGCCGTGGACGACGGCGACGCCCTCGGCCTCCAGAAGCTCGGTCACGAAGTCCTCGTCCGTCTCGATCACCTTGCCGGCCTGCGTCTTCTTGCCGATCAGCCCCGCGCACGACGGGTAGACGTAGAACGCCCCCTCCGGTGTCGGGCAGGAGATGCCGGGCGCCTGGTTCAGCATGGAGACGACAAGGTTGCGCCGGTCCTCGAAGATCTTCCGCCGCTCGGCCAGGAAGTCCTGCGGGCCGTTCAGCGCCTCGACCGCCGCCCATTGGGTGATCGAGCACGCGCCCGACGTCTGCTGGCCTTGCGCCTTGTCCATCGCCTTGATGAGCGACAAGGGACCCGCAGCATAGCCGAGACGCCAGCCGGTCATGGCATAGGCCTTCGACACGCCGTTCATGGTCAGCGTGCGGTCGTAGAGCTTCGGCTCGACCTGCGCGGGCGTCACGAACTCGAAATCGCCGTAGCAGAGATGCTCGTACATGTCGTCGGTCAGCACCCAGACGTGCGGATGACGCAGCAGAACGTCGGTCAGCGCCTTGAGTTCCGCGCGCGAATAGGCCGCGCCCGACGGGTTCGACGGCGAGTTGAACAGGAACCACTTGGTCTTGGGCGTGATCGCGCGGTCGAGGTCTTCCGGCGCGAGCTTGAAGTCGTTCTCGAGCTTCGTGTCGACCGTCACGGGCGTGCCGCCGCACAGCGCCACCATCTCGGGGTAGGAGACCCAGTAGGGCGCGGGGATCACCACCTCGTCGCCCGGGTTGAGCGTGGCGAGGAAGGCGTTGAACAGCACCTGCTTGCCGCCCGTGCAGGCGATTACCTGGTCCGGCGTGTAGTCGAGGCCGTTCTCGCGCTTGAACTTCGCGGCGATGGCCTGGCGCAGTTCGGGAATGCCGGAGACGGGGGTGTACTTGGTCTCCCCCCGCTCGATCGCGGCGATGGCCGCCTGCTTCACGTTCTCGGGCGTGTCGAAATCGGGCTCGCCCGCGCCGAGCGAGATCACGTCGCGCCCCTGCGCCTTCAGATCGCGCGCCTTCTGCGTGACGGCGATGGTGGCGGACGGCTTCACGCGGCCGAGGGCGTCAGACAGGAAGGACATGGAGATTGCTCCGCTTCTGAAGAGGAAAAGCCGGGGGCGTTGTACGCCCGCTGGCGCGGCGCTTCAAGCGCCCTTGCCGGGACCCGGCGATGCAAGTTCGGGCAGGCGGGCGTTGACGGCGGCCCGGTCCTCCGCGCTCTTGTTCTGGCCAAGCTTGGCCTTGGCCTCCACCCGCTCGATCCGAAGCGCGAAGGGCACGATGCCGCGCAGCAGGCGGCTGTAATAGTCCGGGTCGGTGGCGGCGGGGGTCCAGCCGCCCTCCACTTCGAACATGGCAGCGAAGCCTTCCATCATCCGCGCGACGTCCGCCGGATCGGTCAGCGGTTCGAGATGGCCCGTGAGGTGCACGGCGCGATAGTTCCACGTCGGCACCTGGCGGCGCGTCTCCCGGAAACTCGGGTACCAGAGCGGGCTCACATAGGCATGCTCGGCGGCGAAGATCGCGAGCGCGGGCCGCCCGTCGGCGTGCGCCCCTTGCGGATTGGGCCGGGCGAAATGGCCGAGCAGGCGCCCGCCGTCCAGCGGGCCGTCCAGCATCAGCGGCAGGTGCGTGGCGACGGGCACGCCGCCCTCGCCCGCGGTGACCAGCATGGCGAAGGCGTTGGCCGCGACGAGGGCCGCGATCTCCGCGCGGTCCTCGAGCCGGAAATGTTCAGGTACGTACATGGGCACCCCCCTCTTTGCGCGCGCTGGCGCAAGGAGCGAGTATGCGCTCAGTCCGCCCGCGATCAAGCGGGGCGAGCGCGCCCCGAAGGCGGAGAGGACGCGCCCTCAGAGGGCCCGCGCGAGATAGCGCACGGTGCGCGCGCCGTTCTTGATGGTCGCGCGCCCGACCTCGGCAAAGCCCAGGGCCGCGTGGAAGGCGTCGGACTTCGGGTTCGGCGGCACGAGATTGACTTCGCAGGTCGCGAGATGGTGGCCGTTGGCGCGGCCCCAGGCGAAGAACGCCTCGTAAAGCGCCCGGGCAAGCCCCTGCCCGCGCGCATGGGGCGCGGTCACGATGCGGTCGATGTAAAGGAAATGCGGCTCGCGCGCGCGGAACCAGCCGTAGTTCACGCTGTCGTAGTCGGCATGTTCGTCGAGGCCGATCAGCAGCGCGTCGGGCGGCTGCCCCGGCGCGCCGATCATGCGCGCAAAGGCGGCGGTGGCGACGAGGGCGCGCAGGCTGCCGGTATCGAGGCGGGAGGTTTCCGCCTCGAACGCATTGTTGAGCGCGAGCAGGCCGTCGAGGTCGCCCTCCCCGATTTCCCGGATCGCCGGTGCCGCCATGCCCCCTCGCCCCCTTGTGCCGGTTCGTGTCTCGGCCGTCTTGAAGCACGTGCGGCGGAGGCGGCGCAAGGACGGGGGCGAGGCGTTGCCGGGGCCTCGCCATAAACACGGCCGCCCCGCGCATGGGCCCTCGGGACAAGCCCGAGGGCGACAGAGGTTATTGAACCGTCATCCCCGGGCTTGTCCCGCGGACGACGGAGTGTGATGGGACGATCGGTACCTTCAGCCGAGCGGCGGGATGCGCAGCACCCAGCCCGGCTGGATGAGGTCGGGGTTCTTCACGGGCGGCGTGTTGGCCTTCACGATCTCGGTGTATTTCGCGCCCTTGCCCTTGCCGTAATGCGCCTCGGCGATCTTCCAGAGGCTGTCGCCCTTCTGCACGGTGTAAAACACAGCCTCCGGCGCCGGCGCCTCGACCGCGAGCGCGGAGGTGTCGACGGCCGCGATCCCGGCGGTGTTGCCCAGCGCGAGCACGATCTTCTCCGCCTCCTCCTGCGTCGGCGCGCGGCCCGCCAGCTTCACCGTGTCACCCTCGACAGCGACCTCGATCCCGTCGGCGGCAAGCCCGTGGTCGGCCACGGACTTCTTCAGATCCTCAGGCGTCGCGGCCTCCGCCGACCCGCCGAAAAGCTTCGCACCGGCTTCCTTGATGAAGCTGAACAGACCCATGGACGCATATCCTCCCAGCACATGCGGACACGCCGCAGCGCCGCCCGCGTCATGAACACGACGGTGGCGAGGCTACAACGCTCATTGCGCGCATGAAAAGGGGATAACTCTCCCTGTGGGAGAGCTTCCGCGCCGCGGTCAGCGCCCCGAAAGCAGGCGGCGGATGGAGGGCGGAACCTCCACCCCTTCGACCAGGCGGCCGTCGTCGAGAGGCTGGCCGAGCGCGGTGACGACGGGAATCACGCCGCCCCAGGCCTGCGTGCCGTAGTCCGCTTCGTCCTCCACAGGCCCGCCCGCGCGAACCTTGGCGGAGGCCGCCTCGATCTCCACCGCGACGACGGCGGTCTGCTTCAGCTCGGTATCGAAGGGGGCGCGCAACTCGTCCCAGCGGCCGGGAATGAGATGGTCGGTGAGGAGCGTCATGGCGCGGGTGCGCCCCTCCTCGTCCTCGATCACCGTCCCGCTGCCGTGCACGACGACGGAGCGGTAGTTCATGCTGGAATGAAAGGCGGAACGCGCGGCCACGATGCCGTCGACATGGGTGACGGTCACGCAGACGGGCGCGGGCTCCCGAAAGACGCGCATGAGGCGCGTGGTGCGCGCGCCGTGGAGATAGAGCGTCTCTCCGTCCCGGGCGTAGATCATCGGGATCACGACGGGCCGTCCGTCCTCCACGATGCCGACATGCGCCACGAGACCGGAATCGAGGATCGCGTGGACCGTATCCCGGTCGTAGACCGCGCGCTTGTCGACGCGGACCCGGTTGCGGCGGCTTACGGGATAGCTACCGCCGGCTTCGGGCGGCGTAGCGCCGGTTTCGGGCTGATCGGTCATGGCGGGATGCCCCCTTGCATATCCGGGGGTCATGCGGCACTCCGCCCCCCTCTCTCTCGCGCGCAACTATGCGCGAAGGGCCCGCCCGCCGGAACCCCCACCGGCGCATGTGCGCCCGGGCGCATCCTGCAGGTCTTTTTCCCGCCGCTGGCTTGCCCTAGGCTGGCATCCATGACCATGCGCCACACCCCTCTTGCCCGCCTCGCCGGCCTTGCCGCCGTTCTGGCCGCCGTGCTGGCCGCCGCCTGCACACAGCCAGGGAGCCTGGCCCTGCCGGAAGCCCCCGCCCCGCGCGCGGAAAGCCCCGCAGTCCCGCCGCCGGGCCAGATCGACCGGGTGAGGGTGAGCCGCCTCTACGCCGCCGACGCAGGCCAGGTACAAGGCATGATGCGCCGCTTCGACGGGCTGGAGCCGGAAATCCTGCGCCGCGTGCGGGTGAACGAGGTCGACCTGCTGCTGGCCTCGCCGGAAGGCCGCCGCTACCGGGAGGAGCCGTTCCACAAGGCGCTCGCCGTGGCCGAACCGCCCGAGACGTGCCCCGTCATCGCCGTCTCCACCGGCGCGGAAAGCCCGCGCGCGGCGGTCGGCACGGCGCTGTCGCAGTGCCTTGCGGCGGTCGCGCCGCTCAACCGGGCGCGCGGGACGGACTGCGGCTGCGAGGTGGTGGCGATCGACACGGCGCTGCTGGTCGAGCCGGAGGCCCTGCCCTACCGCGACCGGCTGCAGGCGCACCTCGTCCGCCAGGCGCGCAACGGCGGGATGCTGAACCGCCAGGTGCTGATCGCGAGCGTGACGACAGAACCCCCGGCACACGCGATCCGGCTTTCCACCGCGCGCGGCGAGACGGTGTGCACCGGCGAGATGACGGACGGCGCACCGGGCGAGGCGAAGATCGCGCTGGACTGCCCCGATCTCGGCGGACGCCTGACGGGCGACATGCGGGTCGAGGGCTTCCGCGACGGGCGGCCCTATGGTGCGGCGCTCCTCTCGGGTGCGGGCGGGCGTGTGGCGCTCTTCCTCGGCTATTCGGAGACGGAATACCGGGAGGCGCGCGCGTCCCTGCTGCCGCGCCTGCTCGCCGCGGCGCGCTGAGATGGGAGCGGAGCAATGCAAAGGCGGCGGTTCCTGCGGGCGGGCGGGCTGGCGCTCGCGGCCATGCTGCTTGCAGCCGGGATCGTGGCCGTGACGCCCGGCGCACGCGCCTGGATATGGGCCGCGCTGTTCGGACCGCCGGACCTGGGCGCGGTAGACTTCAGGACGCTCGAACGCCCGGGGACGCCCAACGCCTGGCTCGTCTGCCCGAAGGATCATTGCCCGGCCGCACAGGCCGATGCGGCGGCGCCGGTGTTCGCGGTCGCGGCGCCGGTGCTGTTCGCCGCCGTGCGGGAGGCCGCGCGGGCCGAACCGCTGACGCGGGAGGTGGCGGCGGACGAGGCCGCGGGCACCTTGCGCTTCGTCACGCGCACGCCGCTGATGCACTATCCTGACACGGTGAGCGTGGAGGTGCTGGACCTGGGACCGGAGCGGTCGACGCTCGCCCTCTACAGCCGCTCGCAGATCGGGCGCAGCGATTTCGGCACGAACGCCAGGCGCGCCGGACGCTGGCTCGCGCGCCTGAAGCAAGCGCTGCCGGTGGCGGAGGAGTGAAGGCTCCCCTCAGCGGCGCCAGGCCGGGCGGCCGATGCGGCTGGAGACGCGCTGGACCATGCGCAGATTGTCGGTGCCGAGGTTGAGCGCCCAGAAGTGCCCGCGGTCCGGGTCGCAGACATAGCCGATGCCGGCCTCGGTCACGTCGGCAAGCTCCATGTTGCGGCGGTGGCTCGGGCTCTCGATCCAGCCGCGCACGATGCCGGCGGGGGTGGCGTAGTTCCAGCCGACGTTCTCGGCGCGCGCATAGCCGGAATAGCCCACCTTCTCGATCCGGTCGACGAAGGTCTCGCCCTGCGCGCCATAGTGCGAGAGCACGCTGCGCTGGGCGAGGTCGGCCACGTGCATCATCGCCGCCGCAGTCAGGCGCGGCTCGAGATGCACCGGGCCGAGACCCTGTGCGGCACGGTATGCATTGATCTCGTCCACGACGGCCTGGGCGAGCGCGGGATCGACGGCCGGCTGCGCGCAATGTGCCGGGCTCGCCACGGGAATTTCGCTCGGCCGGGCCCCGGCGTCGCCCGACCCCAGCGACAGGACAGACAGGACAAGGGCACCGGCGATGAATGTCTTCTGGATCACGCTCATGGGAGAGAGCGTGCCAGTGAGGTTTTAATTGGCGCTTTACAGAACTGGTTAAGCGTTTTTGTGAAAATGCGTTAGTATAAATTCTTATTTACCTAAATTTTTATATGAATTTTTGCGGTGTGCGCGGGACCTTGCCTCCAACCCCCGTCATCCCCGCGCGTTTGCCGTCTTCTCATTCTCCCGTCATCCCCGGGCCCGTCCCGGGGATCCATGAACACAAAGGGTTGCGGAAGGGGGCCGAACGGTCGCGGCCGCCTCCCTCACGAAGCGGACGCCCCGGGCATGGGCCCTCGGGACAAGCCCGAGGGCGACGGCGCTGACGGGGACGCCCCCGCCCTTCCCTTCGCGCCAGCGGGCGGCCATATTGCGGGCCATGGCCGATCTCGCACCGCACGTGGACCCCGCGCTCTGGATTCCGCACCGCCCGGAACGCCCCGACAAGATCGAGGGCGGCAAGCGGCTGGTCATGCAGACCGAGTACCAGCCCGCAGGCGACCAGCCGGCGGCGATTGCGGAGCTTGTGGAGGGCATCGGCGCGGAGGAGCGCGACCAGGTGCTGCTGGGCGTCACCGGCTCGGGCAAGACCTTCACCATGGCCAAGGTGATCGAGGCGACGCAGCGCCCGGCGCTGATCCTCGCGCCCAACAAGACGCTGGCGGCGCAGCTCTACGAGGAGTTCAAGCGCTTCTTCCCCGAAAACGCGGTCGAATACTTCGTCTCCTACTACGACTATTACCAGCCGGAAGCCTATGTCCCGCGCACGGACACCTATATCGAGAAGGAATCCTCGGTCAACGAGCAGATCGACCGGATGCGCCACTCGGCCACGCGGGCGCTGCTGGAACGCGACGACGTGATCATCGTGGCGTCGGTGTCGTGCATCTACGGCATCGGTTCAGTCGAGACCTATTCGTCCATGACGCTGGACGTGAAGACGGGCGAGACCATCGGCCAGCGCGACCTGATCGCGGGCCTCGTCAGCCTGCAGTACAAGCGCAACGACGCAGCCTTCCAGCGCGGCACCTTCCGGGTGCGCGGCGACGTGATCGAACTGTGGCCGGCGCACCTGGAGGACGCGGCGTGGCGCTTCTCCCTCTTCGGCGACGAGATCGAGGAGATGGTGGAATTCGACCCGCTGACGGGGAAGAAATACGGCAGTTTCGAGCGCACGCGCATCTATGCGAACTCGCACTACGTCACGCCGCGCCCGACGCTGCAGCAGGCGATCAAGCAGATCAAGGTCGAGCTGAAGCAGCGGCTGGCGGAACTGGAGGCGGACGGCAAGCTGCTGGAAGCCCAGCGCCTGGAGCAGCGCACCAATTTCGACGTGGAGATGATGGAGGCGACGGGGTCCTGCGCGGGGATCGAGAACTACTCGCGCTACCTCACGGGCCGCAAGCCGGGCGAGCCGCCGCCCACCCTGTTCGAATACCTTCCCGACGAGGCCATCGTCTTCGTGGACGAAAGCCATGTGACCGTGCCGCAGATCGGCGGCATGTACCGGGGCGACTTCCGGCGCAAGGCGACGCTCGCGGAATACGGCTTCCGCCTGCCGTCCTGCATCGACAACCGGCCGCTGAAGTTCGAGGAGTGGGACGCGATGCGCCCGCGCTCCGTCTTCGTGTCGGCGACGCCGGGGCCGTGGGAGATGGAGCGCACGGGCGGCGTCTTCACCGAGCAGGTGATCCGCCCCACCGGCCTGATCGACCCGCCCATCGACATCCGCCCGGTGGCGAGCCAGGTCGACGACCTGCTGGCCGAAGCGCGCGAGGTCGCGGCGCACGGCGGGCGCGTGCTGGTCACGACGCTGACCAAACGCATGGCGGAGGATCTGACGGAATACCTGCACGAGCAGGGCGTGCGCGTGCGCTACATGCACTCCGACATCGACACGCTGGAGCGGATCGAGATCCTGCGCGACCTGCGGCTGGGCGCGTTCGACGTGCTGGTCGGGATCAACCTGCTGCGCGAGGGCCTCGACATCCCGGAGTGCATGCTGGTCGCCATCCTCGACGCCGACAAGGAAGGCTTCCTGCGGTCGGAAACCTCGCTGATCCAGACGGTCGGGCGCGCGGCGCGCAATGTCGACGGGCGCGTGATCATGTATGCCGACAAGGTGACGGGCTCCATGGAGCGCGCGATCGCGGAGACGAACCGGCGGCGCGAGAAGCAGGTGGCCTACAACGCGGAGAACGGCATCACGCCGCAGTCGGTGCGCCGCGCCATCGCCGACATCATGGACAGCGTCTACGAACGCGACCACGTGCAGGTGGATTTGCCCTTCGCCGACGCGGTGAAGGAGATCGCGGGCGGCAAGGGCGCCAAGGGCAAGACGCCGAAACCGGGCGAGATGGGCCACAACCTGCGCGCCCACATCGAGGAGCTGGAAAAGCGGATGCGCGCGGCCGCCGCCGACCTGGAGTTCGAGGAGGCGGCCCGCCTGCGCGACGAGATCAAGCGGCTTGAGGCGACCGAGCTTGCCATCGCCGCCGACCCGTTCGCGCGGCAATCGTCGGTGGAGGCGGCGGCATCCGAAGGCAAGCGCTCCTCCGCCGGCAAGCCGAAGGGCGCCAAGGGTCGCCCCGCGCGGCGGCGGTGAGCGGGGCGCGCCGCGTCTGAAGTAGCGTTTGGGGGGAAGCGACATGGCGAGGCGGGGCAAGCGGGCGCTGGCGGGGGTTGCGGGCGTGCTGGCGCTGGTGCTGGCGGTTGCGGGCGCGCTTTTCGAGACGGGCACGGAGGAGGCGAAGGCGGAACGGCCCGACGCCTATGTGCTCGCGCTTTCCTGGTCGCCGTCCTATTGCCTCGACGAGGGGGCGGACGACCGCGACCAGTGCGGGACGCGCAGGCCGCGCGCCTACAGCTTCGTGACGCACGGGCTCTGGCCGCAGGGCGACGGGGGCAATGCGCGGCTCGCATATTGCGAGAAGCCCGCGCCCTGGGTCGGCGAGGACGTGATCGCCGAGGTGCTCGACACCATCCCGACGCGGCGGCTGGCGCTGCACCAGTGGCGCAAGCACGGGACGTGCAGCGGGCTGGACGCGGCGGCCTATTTCGACCTGACGGAGACGGCACGCGCCCGCATCCGCATCCCCGACGCGATGCAGCGCCCGACGGCCCCGGTTGTGATGAGCCAGCGCGAGGCGGTCGAGGCCTTCGTTCGCGTCAACCCGGACCTGCCCGCCAACGCCATCGTGCTGGATTGCGGAAACCGCACCGGGCAGGCCAGACTGCGCGAGGTGCGGTTCTGCCTCGACGGATCGCTCGCCCCCCGCGCCTGCACGCGGGCCGAGCGGACGTCGTGCCGGGCCGACACGCTGATCCTGCCGCCCGTGCGCTGAGGCGCGGGCAGCCAGCCAACAGATGAAACAGGGATGACCCGAGCATGACGAAAACGATGATCCTGCGCTCCGCCCTGCCCTCGCCCTTCGGCCGCAAGGTGAAGATCGCGGCGAAGGTGCTGGGCCTGTGGGACGAGATCGACCTGAAGCTGGCCGACACGACGGACCCGGCGGACGACCTGCGCAAGCAGAACCCGCTCGGCAAGATCCCGACGCTGATCCCGGACGGACACGCGCCGATCTACGATTCCGCGGTCATCATGGCCTATCTCGACGCGCGCGCGGGCGGCGCGAAGATCATCCCGGCGGATGCCTCCAAGTGGGACGTGCTGACGCTGGAGGCGCTGGCCGACGGCATGATGGACGCCGCCATCCTGCAGGTCTACGAGAAGCGGTTCCGGCCGGAAGAAATCCGCCACGCGCCGTGGGTCGGCTACCAGGCGGACAAGGTGACGCGCGGGCTCGACTACCTCTCGGAGAACCTGGGCCGCGTGGGCGAGGTCGAGGGTCTGCCCAACGTCGGGCAGATCACGACGGCGTGCACGCTGGGCTACCTCGACTTCCGGTTCGAGGGGGCGTGGCGCACGGTCTATCCGACGCTGGTCAGCTGGCTCGACCGCTTCGACAAGGCGGTGCCGGCGTTCGCCGAAACCGCGCCCCCAAAGGCGTGAGGATGCCTACTTCTTCTTGCCGAGGCGGAAGACCTCCGGGCTCGTCCGGTTGAAAACGCGGAACGGCGCGCGGGCCTCAGGGTCGGCCCGCGTCGCCATGCGCCAGGCAGCGTAGACGAGCAGCAGCCCGTGCAGCACGCTTGTATAGGTGAAGAAATAGGGCGCGCCGAACCGCTCGATCACCAGCGAGGCGACCAGCGGCCCCACCGACGCGCCGATGGAAAAGCACAACAGAAGCCCCGCCGACACCATCACGTAATCGGCCGGCGTCGCCCGGTCGGCGGCGTGCGCGATGGAGAGCGAATAGAGCGGCATGGCAAACGCGCCGAACGCGAAGGAGCCGGCGTAGAGCAGCAGCACCTCGCCCGGCACGGCGAAGGAGAGCCACAGCCCCGCGAGCATCGTCGCCCCCGTCGCCAGCACCAGCACGCGGCGGCGGCCGAAGCGGTCCGACAGCCAGCCGAGCGGAATGGGCGTCAGCGCGCCCGCGACGATCGCCGCGATCATGAAGACGGCGATGCCTTCGAGGTCGAGCCCCATCCCCTCCGCATAAAGCGGGCCGACCTGCCGGAACGCACCGTTCGTGAGGCCGAGCGTCACGCACCCCGCCGCGGCGAGCGGCGAGATGGCCACGACCTTGCGCAAATCGAGGCGCGTATCCTCCGGCGGGGCGGGCGCGATCTCGCGGGTCAGCGCCACGGGCACCAGCGCGAGGCAGTAGAGCATGGCGATGATGGCGAAAAGCTCGAACCCCGCAGGACCCACCAGCGGCAGCAGAAGCTGGCCCGCCGTCACGCAGCCGAGGTCCACCATGCGGTAGACGCCGAGGACGCGGCCGCGACGCCCGGGCTCGGCGCGCGCGTTGAGCCAGCTTTCGATCACCATGGAAAGCCCGGCGCTGCAGAACCCCACCGCGAACCGCGCCGCGAGCCACACGGCCGGAACCGGCGACAGCGCGTGGAAGAGCGCAGCGGAGGCGGCGATGGCCGCGAGCGCGGCGAAGGCGCGGATGTGGCCCGCGCGCTTGATGATGCGCGCGCCGAAGACGCAGCCGCCCATGTAGCCGATGAAGAAGGCCGAGCCGAAAAGACCGATCAGCGCGGGCGAAAACCCCTCGATCCGGCCGCGGATCGGCACGAGCGTGCCGAGCAGGCCGGAGCCCGCGAGAAGGATGCCCGCCGAGGCGAGAACGGGAACGAGCGTAAGCCACATGGCGTGAGACGATCCTGAAGGCGGCGCACGGGGCCGGCGCGCCCGACACGCCGGGTGCGCGCGACCGACGATGCCGCAAGCCTCACTCCCCGGCAAGCGGCGAGAAGAGGCGTCAGCGCAGGCGCTTTCGGCGCGTCGTGATGAGGATGCCGCCGATCACGAGGACGAGGCCGATCCCGTGCGAAGGCAGGAACCGCTCCCCCAGGAAGACCACCGCGAGGAAGGAGCCATAGAGCGGAATCAGGTGGAAGAAGACGCCCGCGCGGTTCGCCCCCACCATCTCCACCCCGCGGTTGTAGCAATAATAGGATACGACCGAGGGAAAGACCGCGACATAGAGGACGGTCAGCGCCGCCCCCGTCGAGGCGGCGATCACCAGCCCCGTCGACCATTCCCACAGCATGACGGGGAAAAGCTGCATGGCGCCGATCACGAAGGTGACGAGCATGAAGCTCCACGGGTCGACGGCAGGCCGGAGCCGAAGGAGCGCAGTGTAAGCGGCATAGATCACCACAGCTGCCAGCATCCAGAGGTCGCCGGCGCGGAACTCCAGCGCGGCAAGCCGCGACCAGTCGCCGTCCGACACGATCACGAGCACGCCCGTGAAGGAAACGCAGAAGCCGAACGCCTGGCGCAGCGTCATCCGCTCCCTGAACACGAGGAAGGTGACAAGGCCGATGAAGACGGGCGTCGCCGACTGCGTGATCGTCACATTGAGCGCCGTCGTGGTCTGAAGCGCGCGGTAGAGCATGGTGTTGAAGAGCCCGACGCCGAGGGCTGCCAGCAGCAGCACCGTGCCGAAGCGCGCCTTCATCGCGGGCCAGTCGCGCGCGACCGGCGGCCGGATCACGAGCCAGACGAGCAGCGCGGCCAGCGACCAGCGCAGGAAGGCGAGCGTCACCGGCGGCACGTCGAACCGCGCCGCCCGGCCGATCACCGCGTTTCCCGCCCAGAAGAGGGTTGCGAGCGACAGCAGCAGATAGGGCATGTCGGCAATGCGCGCGAGACCGCGGCGCGGGGGCTGGCCGTCCCCCGCCGTGCCTCCGCCCGCGGGCGGTGTCCGATCCTCTGCGCTGCGCATGCCGGGTCGCGCCTTCCCTTCCTCGCTTCCCACGCAAAGCGCGGGCGCCTTCCTCTAGCCGGTTGCGCGGGGGCAAGTAAACGCACGCGCGGGGGCGGACAGCCATGCGAGGGGGCGTGGCGCCGCCTTCGCGTGTGCTTGCCGACGCCCCGGTCATGGGCCCTCGGGACAAGCCCGAGGGCGACACAAATTTCGATTCCATCATCCCCCGGGCATGGGTCCCCGGCACGGAGGCCGGGAACGACGGGGGCAGCGACGGCGGAAGAAGCGGCCCGAGGGCTTTCCCCCCCGGACCCGCGCGCCTATATAGCCGACCCAAGACCGCCATCCCGCACGAGCCCCGAACAACGGAGCACGACACCCAAATGTCCTACCTGATGGTTGCCGGCGGCCTTGTGTTGCTTACCCTGTGCGGCGACTTCCTCGTGCGCGGTGCAGCAGCACTGAGCCTGAAGCTTCATATTCCGCCCCTGATCGTCGGCCTGACGGTCATCGCGTTCGGCACCTCGGCCCCGGAACTGTTCGTGTCGGTGGGCGCCGCGCTCGGCGGCTATCCCGGCATCGCCATGGGCAATGTCATCGGGTCGAACATCGCGAACGTGCTGCTGGTGCTGGGCGTGCCGGCGCTGATCATGCCCATCGCCTGCCACCAGGCGGGAGTCACGGCCAATGCGCTGGTCATGCTGGCGGCGAGCCTGCTGCTGATCGCGCTGGCGTTCACCGGCGCGATCGGCCTGTGGCAGGGCCTCGTCCTGCTGCTGGCCATGACGGCCTTCGTCGGCTGGACCATCGCGACATCGCTCGCCCACCGGCGGGAGAAGAAGGCGGCGCTGGCCAACGGCAACGCGAAGGACGAGCTGGGCGACGACGTCGACCCCGACAGCCTGCCGCAAGGCTGGCCGAAGATCTGGGCGCTGACGCTCGCCGGCCTGATCGGCCTGCCCATCGGCGCGGAACTGCTGGTCACGGGCGCGGCCGACATCGCGCGCGCCTTCGGCATGAGCGACGCGGTGATCGGCCTGACCCTGGTCGCGGTCGGCACGAGCCTGCCGGAGTTCGCGGCCACCCTGATCTCGGCCATCAAGCGACACACGGAAATGGCGATCGGCAACGTGATCGGGTCCAACATCTTCAACATCCTGCTGATCCTGGGCACGGCGGGCGTCGCAGCCCCGCTGGGCGGCAAGGACATCCCGGTCACGCCGGAGATGCTGACCATAGACCTTTGGGTGATGCTCGGCGCGGCCCTGATCGTCGTGGGCGCCGTGCTGATCCGCCGCCCGATCGGGCGCGTGGCGGGCGTCGGCATGTCCGCGGTCTATGCGGCCTATGTCTGGTTCCTGCTGGCGACCGGGGGCATGACGTGAGCGGCGCGGCACTCGTCACCGGCGCGGGCGTCCGCATCGGGCGCACCATCGCAGAGGCGCTGGGCCGCGACGGCTTCGCGGTCGCCGTGCACTATCGCGGGTCGGCGGACGCGGCGGAGGACACGGCGGCGGCGATCCGCGCCTCCGGCGGCAGGGCCGCGACCGTACAGGGCGACCTCGGCGATCCGGCGGACGTGGACACGCTGGTCGCGCGGGCGGCAGAGGCGCTGGGCACCCCCCTCACCTGCCTCGTCAACAATGCGAGCGTGTTCGAGGACGACCGCGCGGGCACGGTGACGCGCGAGACGTGGACCCTGCACATGGACGCGAACCTCTATGCGCCGCTGATGCTGGCGCAGGCGTTCGCCGCGCAGCTTCCGGAGACCGCGGAAGGCAACATCGTCAACATCATCGACCAGCGGGTCTGGGCGCTGACGCCGAAGTTCCTGAGCTACACGCTCTCCAAGGCGGGCTTGTGGACGCTGACGCAGACGCTGGCGCAGGCTCTCTCCCCCCGCATCCGGGTGAACGGCATCGGCCCTGGCCCCACCTTGCGCAACGCGCGCCAGTCGGAGGAAGACTTCGCCGCACAGGTCGAGGGCGTCCTGCTGAAGCGCGCCACCGACCCGGAAGAGATCGCCAACGCCGTGCGCTTCCTGATCGCCACGCCCTCGCTCACGGGGCAGATGCTGGCGCTGGACGGCGGGCAGCACCTGGGCTGGGAAACGCCCGACGTGAAGGACGTGACCGAGTAGAACGCCGCACATCGTGCGCGCATGGCCGCTTTTGAGTGTTGCGCAGACGCGCGCGCGGGGTCACATAGGAGCAGGCCGCACCCGGGCAGGGCAGGCCCTCGACGCCAACGGCCACGAGGCGGGCACCATCCGTGACGAGTAATGTGCACCACCTGAAGATCGCAGACGCCGACCGCGCGATCCGGCATGTCTTCGTCCGCGACCTGCGGCTCGACGCCAGCATCGGCGTCTACGCCCACGAGAAGCAGAACGCCCAGCCGGTCGTCATCAACATCGACCTGACGGTGCAGGAAGGCGTCACGACTTCAGACGACGACATCCGCAACGTGGTCTGTTACGAGACGGTCGTGAACAAGGTGAAAGCCGTGCTGGCCGATGGCCACATCCACCTGGTCGAGACCATGGCGGAGGCGATCGCGCATCGCTGCCTGGAGGACGCCCGCGTCGAAGTGGCCCGCGTGCGCGTGGAAAAGACCGCTGCCATCGCGGAAGCCGCGAGCGTCGGCGTGGAGATCGAACGCCGCCGGACCGGCCGCACGGGCCCGCTCTGACCCGCCCCGCGCGCGGCCGGCCCGTTAACCGCACCAAGACCCGTTCCGGGACGCAGCACGTGCGATTCCGTGCGATTCATGACACAACTTGTACACATGGCCGCAACCCGACATGAAACCGTCACACCTCCGCCCGACAGCCGCGGATCGGCAAGGCACCGTGACTCGGGACAGCATTTTGTATCGTGAAATCAATGCCTTGGTTTTTGACTAATTTTTGTGCAATCCGCTCGTCAGCCAATGAATCCGGGCGGTCTCGCACTTGTCCGGGCGATTGCCCACAGAGTTTTCCACAGGAATCGTGGATGGCGCGAAAAAGCCTCGCGCCTACATCGTTTTAACCCGATTCGTGCAACGGACTTGACCGGGACGATGGTTCAGGACAGCCCCGAAAAGACCACCCGGACGCCACACGCAAAGGGTGCAGACGCAGCGCCTGCGCCCACCGGGCCGGAGGTCATCAAGGACTATCTGGCGCGCCTGCCGGGGGCGCCCGGCGTCTACCGGATGCTCGACGCGAAGGGCCAGGTCCTCTATGTCGGCAAGGCACGGAACCTGAAGGCGCGGGTGTCGAACTACGCCCGCTTCGGCGGACACAACAACCGCATCGCGCGGATGATCGCGCAGACCGCCTCGATGGAATTCGTCACGACCCAGACGGAGACCGAGGCGCTGCTGCTGGAAGCGAACCTCATCAAGCGGCTGAAGCCCCGCTTCAACGTGCTGATGCGCGACGACAAGTCGTTCCCCTATATCCTCGTGCGCAAGGACCACCCCTTCCCGCAGATCCTGAAGCACCGCGGCGCGCGCTCGGTGCCCGGCGACTACTACGGGCCCTTCGCAAGCGCGGGCGCGGTCAACCGCACGCTCAACACGCTGCAGAAGGCGTTCCTGCTGAGAACCTGTACGGACGCCGTGTTCGAGAGCCGCACCCGGCCCTGCCTGCTCTACCAGATCAAGCGGTGCGCGGCGCCGTGCGTCGACAAGATCGGCGCCGAGGACTACGCCCGGCTGGTCGAGGAGACGCGCGACTATCTCGACGGGCGCAACAGCCAGGTGCAGGCGGCGCTGGCCGAAGAGATGGAGGCCGCGGCAGAGACGCTGGAGTTCGAGCGGGCGGCCGCGCTGCGCGACCGCATCCGCGCGCTGACCGCAATCCAGGCACACCAGGGCGTCAACCCGCGGGGGTTGGCGGAGGCCGACGTCTTCGCCATCGCGCAGGACGGCGGCGAGGCGTGCGTGCAGGTGTTCTTCTTCCGCGCCGGGCAGAACTGGGGCAACCGCGCCTATTTCCCACGCGCGGACAAGGAGCAGGAGGCGGCAGAGATCCTGGAGGCTTTCCTCGGCCAGTTCTACGACGACAAGCCGGCACCGAAACTCATCCTGCTGTCGCACGAGATCGAGGGCGCGGACCTGATGGCGGAGGCGCTGAGCCTGCGCGCGGGCCACAAGGTCGCGCTCGCCGCCCCCAAACGCGGCGAGAAACGCGAGGTGGTGGCGCAGGTCGCACAGAACGCGCGCGAGGCGCTGGCCCGCAAGCTGGCGGAAAGCGCAAGCCAGGCGCGCCTGCTCGACGGCGTGGCCGAGGCGTTCGGCCTCGACACCGCGCCGCGCCGGATCGAGGTATACGACAACTCCCACGTCTCCGGCACGAACGCGGTCGGCGGCATGATCGTCGCCGGACCCGACGGCTTCGAGAAGAAGCACTACCGCAAGTTCAACATCAAGGACGCGGCCACGGCGCCCGGCGACGACTACGCCATGATGCGCGAGGTGCTGACGCGCCGCTTCACCCGCCTGCTGAAGGAGGACGAGGCGCGCGACAAGGGCCTCTGGCCGGACCTGGTGCTGGTCGACGGCGGACAGGGGCAACTGGGCGTGGCCACGCAGGTGATGGCCGACCTGGGCGTCGAGGACGTGACCGTCGTCGGCGTCGCCAAGGGCCCCGACCGGGACGCCGGCCGGGAACGCTTCTTCATGGCGGACCGCCCGTCCTTCATGCTGGAGCCGAAGAGCCCCGTCCTCTACTACCTGCAACGCCTGCGCGACGAGGCGCACCGCTTCGCCATCGGCGCACACCGGCAGAAGCGGTCGAAGGGGATCGGGGCCACGCCCCTCGACGAAATCGACGGGATCGGCGCGCGCCGCAAGCGGGCGCTGCTCAATCATTTCGGATCGGCGCGCGCGGTTTCGCGGGCAGGCCTCGCCGACCTGGAAGCGGTCGAGGGCATCTCCCAGACGGTCGCGAAGCGCATCTACGACTTCTTCCACCAGAGAAGTTGACGTTACGTCACTTGGATACTTATTTTCACTTACCCTATCCTGGGTGACAGTTCCGGCGTGTTACGGACTCCCCTTGCCGATACATGACCTATATTTTCTTCCGATCCGCGAACCGAATCCGACGAGGTTTTGCGAAATTGGGAGCGAACGATGGACGCGACAGAGGGGAAACTGCATCTCGTCTATGCCCTGACCGGCCATCTGCCGAAGTACATCGGCTGCATGTCCGTACCCGAGGGGCAGATCGTGCCGGCAATCTTCGAGCGGGTGTTCGGTCCGGCCACCGAGGCCGAGTGCACGGTCTGGATCGCGGAGAACTGTACGCCCCCGCTGCCGGAATATCTTCGGCTCGTACCGGGGGGCATGGTCAGGCAGCCGATGCTCGTCAGCGAACTGACAGGCCGTCCCTTGCGCATCTACACGAAGGGCGAACCGCTGAGCCAGGACTACCGGCCGGAGCGGATCAGCGTCGAGCTGGACACCGACGGCCTGATCCTGCGGCTCTGGGCGGGTTGAGCCCGACGCCAGCACTTTTCAGCACAGCTTCGCCCGCACTGTCCCGTTTTGCGCCAGGGCGTCCGCCCCCATCCCGATCGGACCGCCCGGATTCCGGGCCGGACAGCTGGCACGGTTCTTGATTGTTTCTTCCGCGAGACGACCGTTGTTGCGTTGCGGATGGAGTTGATCATGGACAGGTCGCACTGGATGAAGACGTGGCGTCTGGAACGCCAGTTCCAGGAGCGTGTGGCGGCCCACTACGCCGCGAAGGGCACCCGGAGGCGCGCACCCCAGGCACAGGGCACGGGCGCGACATTGGCGCGAGATGCCCGCCGGGCCTTCCTGCTCGCCTTCTCCGGCATCTTCGTGACCGCCTGCGCCGGCATGGGCCTGAGCGACCCGCGGATGAACACCGTCATCGCCAGCGACCCGTTCGGACGCGCGCTGCAGGAACGCTATCTCGCGCTCTCGGAAGCCGAATTCCAGCGCGGCGACTATTTCGACAGCGACATCTTCGCCAATCGCGCCATCGCCGCGGGCTTCGGCAAGCCCGGCCTGCCGGAGGAAGTGTTCGCCCGCGCCCTCTCGCGCGAGCAGATCGCCGAGGCCGAGGGCATGCGCAAGCGCCTGATCGCCGCCATCGACGCAGGCGCCCGCAAGGACAATCCCGCGCTCGCCGCGGATGCCCAGACCGCCTTCGAATGCTGGCAGGAAGAGGCGGAAGAAAACCGGCAGCCGGAGAAGATCGCGGCCTGCAAGGCGCGCTTCGAGACGGCCATGGAGACGCTCGCAAAGGAGAACTGGCGCGTGGCCGACGCGCTCTCGCCCATCGTGCGCACGGGCCGGATCACCGAGGCGCGGGACGTGCGCGCGGGCCTGCCGCCGCTCGGCGCCCCGATGCCGGGCTATGCAATGCCCCAAAAACCGCTGCCCGAGGCACTTCCCGGCATGATGCCGGCGCGCGATGCCCGCCGCATGGCAGAGACCGGCCCCGCGGCGGGCGCCCCCGCCCCCCTCGTCGCCTCGGCGCGCGAACGCACGCGCCTGGGCCTCGAGGAGGTAGCGCGGCAGACCGCGGCGCCGGGCGGCAAGCGCTTCACGGTGTTCTTCGACCTCGACGCCGACACGGTGACGCTGGAGGCCGAGGAGGTGCTGAGCGAGATCGCGCGGATCCTGCGCGAACGCCCCGATGCGCGCATCCAGATCCGCGGTCACGCCGACCGCGTGGGGGCAGACATCTACAATTACGCGCTGTCGCTGCGCCGGGCCTACAATGTGCGGGCGGTGCTCGCGGCCATGGCGGGCGGTCTGCAGGCCGACGTGCAGGGCCTCGGCGAAAGCAACCCGGCGGTCAATACCCGCGACGGCGTCGCCGAAATCCTGAACCGGCGGGTGGACATCGTGCTGCTCTAGACGACCCCTTTCATCCATCCCCGGCGGAGCGTTCCCTCTCCCACCTCGTCGCAGGGCTCCGCCGCACCTCGGCGCGGGATATTTCCCGCGCCGGTTTCTTTTTTGCGCCCTTCGGACGGCGTGACAGGCCGGGCGTTCCGTGCGAGAACCGCAGGCAAGATGCTCTACAGCCTGCCAAACCTCCTGACCTATGGCCGCATCCTGGCCGTCCCGGCGGTTGCCGTGCTGCTCTACTGGAGCACCGGACCGGCGCGCTGGGCTGCGCTCGCGCTGTTCGTCGCGGCGTGCATCACCGACTATTTCGACGGCTACCTGGCGCGGGCCTGGAACCAGACGTCCGCACTCGGCCGGATGCTCGACCCGATCGCGGACAAGCTGCTGGTGGGTGCGGTGCTGATCATGCTGGTCCATGACAGGACCATCGCGGGCGCCGACGTGTTCGCCGCCGTGCTGATCCTCAGCCGGGAGATCCTCGTCTCCGGCCTGCGGGAGTACCTGGCCGGCACACGGGTCAGCGTGCCGGTGACCTGGCTCGCAAAGTGGAAGACCGCGGTGCAGATGGTGGCGCTGGGCCTGCTGGTCGCGGGGCCGGAGGGCGACCGGCTGGTGCCGGGGGTGACCGATGCCGGCATCGCGGGTCTGTGGGTCGCCGCTGCCCTTACGCTCTACACGGGCTATGATTACATGCGGTCGGGTCTCGCCCACGTCTTCGCGCAGGACGAGGCCACGAGACCGCAAGGCACACCAGGAGAGTGAGACCCATGCGCGTGCTCTATTTCGCATGGCTGCGGCAGAAGATCGGCACCGGCGAGGAGACCGTCTCGCCACCCGCCGGTGTGCGCACGGTGGGCCAGCTCGCGGCCTGGCTCGCGGAGCAAGGCCCGGGATACGCGGAAGCCTTCGCCGACCCGGCCCTGATCCGCGCCGCCGTCAACCAGACGCACGCCGACCCCGACGCCGCCGTCGCGCCGGGCGACGAGGTCGCGTTCTTCCCGCCCGTGACGGGAGGCTGAGGCGATGCGCGTGCGCGTGCAGAGAGAGGACTTCGATCCTGGCGCGGAAATCGCGGCGCTGACCGACGGGCGGACTGACATCGGCGCGGTGGTCAGCTTCACCGGCCTTGTGCGGGCGCGCAACGAGGCGGCGGGCGTCGCGGCCATGACGCTCGAACACTATCCCGGCATGACGGAGCGGGAACTGGAGCGGATCGTGGCGCAAGCGGAAGACCGCTGGCCGCTGCAGGGCGTGCGGGTGATCCACCGCTACGGAACGCTCTACCCCGGCGACCGGATCGTGCTGGTGGTGACGGCCTCGGCACACCGGGCGGCGGCTTTCGAGGCGGCGGATTTCCTCATGGACTATCTGAAGACGCGCGCGCCGTTCTGGAAGCTGGAAGACCGGGAGGATGGCCAGACCTGGGTCGCCGCCCGCGACAGCGACGACACCGCAGCGGAGCGTTGGCGCAACACACCCCCGGAAAGTGCATGACGCGCTGGCCCATCTCTTGCACAGAATTGCATAAATCTGGGAAATGAATTCCAGAGCGTCAGAATGACACCCGATTCGGGAGAGATTGTGCCATGTCCATCCGCCGCATGCTTGCCACGACCGCCGCGCTGACGGCGCCGCTTCTCCTCGCAGCCTGTGGCGGCGGGGGCGGCGGCGGGGGCGGCCTTGGGGTCAACACGCCCCTCGACCAGGTCACCTTCCTGCAGATCTACAACTCGTCGAACACCTATCTGTCGCGCTCTGCCGGCGGCGGGTTCCAGTCGACGATCTCCTCGCCGAACACGACGAACCGCGTGACGGTCGGCGCCAACTACAGCCAGTTCCGCGTGCAGGCGGAGACGGTGAGCTCGTTCACCGCGCCGGGTGCGATGGACCGCACCTTCCTCGCGGGCGACCTGGTGGCCACGGTTGGCGACACCCGCGTCTACCAGAACACCGACGGCACGCTCAATTACGAATGGCGGGTGCGCCTGCCCGGCCGCGACGCGGACGCCCTGCCGGAGCATGTGGCCTTCGGCCGCTGGACCCGCGCAGATGCGCTGGGGAACCGCGACACGGGCTTCCTGGTGTTCGGACAGGTGGCACCCGGCACGGACGTGCCCGCGGCGGGCACCGCGACCTACACCGGCGTCGCCGAAGGCGTCCGCGACCGCGCGGGCTTCGCCGCGGAAGCGCTGACTGGCACGTCGACCGTGGCCGTCAACTTCGGCACGGGCACCGCCAACCTGACGATCGACTTCACCGGCTCGCCCTTCGGCGCGACGATCACCGGCACGTCGAACGACGTCACCGCGGGGTCGAGCGTGTTCTCCGGCACGGCGGCGGGCGGCGGCTATAGCGGCAGCTTCACCGGCAACTTCTTCGGACGCACCGACGTCGGAATCGACGGGCCGGAGGAAGTGGGCGGCGTGTTCCGCCTGATCAACGCCACCGACTTCGTCTATGGCGGCTTCGCGGGCGAGCAATAAGCCGCAGAGAACCGGAATACCGGAAACGGGGCGCCAGCCGGCAAGGTTGGCGCCCCTTTTTCTTGTCATGCACGATCCGCCGGCGAAGCTGCGCGATGTCCTCCCCCTGTTCCGGCCACCCCGACACCAACTTCCCCCGCGCAAAACTCCAAAATTTCGAATAGTTTTATGAAAACGGTCTCGAATCGGTGGGCGAAAGCCCGGTCGGGGGGGAAAACATGGGACATCGCAGAGCCGTTCACGCAATTGCCGCGGTTGCGGCACCGCTTCTTCTGACCGCGTGCGGCGGCGGGAGCGCCGGTGATTTCGTCAACCTGACGACACCGCTCGACCAGATCGGAACGATCCAGATCTATACGCCGGCCGCGGTCTATTTCAGCCGCGACCAGGCGGGAACGACCTTCCGGACAGCGCAATCGGCGAGCGGCGGCAACAACCGGGTGACGGTCTTCTCCAACTACAGCGGCTTCCGGGTCGAGGCGGAAACGCCCGGCACGCTGATCGCGTCGAGCGCCATCGACCGCACCTTCCTGGCGGGCGACCTGGTGGCCGACGACGGCACGCGGCGGACCTATACGGACGCAAACGCCGCCTTCGATTTCGAATGGATCGTGCGCCTGCCCGGCCGCGACGTCGACGCCCTGCCCGAGCATGTCGCCTTCGGCCGCTGGTCGCGGGTCGAACGGTCAACGGGCAGCCGGGACCGCGGCTACCTGGCATTCGGTCTGCTGGCCCCGGCCATCGACGTGCCGGGCGCGGGCACGGCGACCTATACGGGCGTGGCCGAGGGCCTGCTGGACGTCGCAGGCGTGGAGACCGACCTGACCGGCACCTCGACCGTGGACGTGGACTTCGGACTCGGCACCGCGGCGCTGACGCTGGACTTCAGCGCCACGCCCTGGGCACGCGCGCTGACCGGCGCGTCGACCAATGTCGCGGCGCGCAACAACGCCTTCAGCGGCACGCTCGCGAGCGGCACCTACACCGGCACGTTCAACGCGAACTTCTATGGCCGCGCGGACCCGGCCCAGACGGGACCGGAGGAAGTGGGCGGCGTCTGGAGCGTGACCGACGGCAACGCCTTCGCGCAGGGCGCCTTCATCGCGGAGCAATAGCCCCCTACCCCCCGGTGCCTTCGCCGCAAAACGCCAACGCCCCCGCCCGGAGACCCGGACGGGGGCGCGGAACGGGATTGGCCGCGAGGACGGAAAGCGTCAGGCCGCCATGCGCTGGCGCACCGCGCCGTCATAGTCGGCGACGAGGGCGCGGACGATCTCCCCCACCTCGAAGCTGTAGGGGCCGATCTGCGAGACGGGCGTCACTTCCGCCGCGGTGCCGGTCAGGAAGCACTGCTGCATCCCCTCAAGCTCCTCCGGCATGATTGCGCGCTCCACCACCTCGATCCCGCGGGCCTTCGCAAGCCCGATGACCGTGCGGCGCGTGATGCCGTCGAGGAAGCAGTCCGGCGTCGGCGTGTGAATGACGCCGTCCTTCACGAAGAAGATGTTGGCGCCCGTCGCCTCAGCCACGCGGCCGCGGTAGTCGAGCATCAGCGCGTCGGCAAAGCCCTTCGCCTCCGCGGCATGCTTCGACAGCGTGCAGATCATGTAGAGCCCCGCCGCCTTCGCCGCCGACGGCGCGGTGTCGGGAGCCGGACGGCGCCACTGCGAGACGTCGAGACGGATGCCCTTCATCCGCTGCTCAGGATCGAAATAGGACGGCCACTGCCACACCGCGATGGCAACATTGATCCGTGCGACCTGGGCGGAAACGCCCATCATCTCCGACCCGCGCCAGACGATGGGGCGGACATAGGCGTCGGCGAAGCCCTGCGCCGCGACGGTCTGGGCCTTCGCCCGCTCGATCTCGTCGACCGTGTAGGGAACGGACATGCCCATCAACTCGGCAGAGCGGAACAGACGCTCCGTATGCTCCCGGCTCTTGAACACGACGCCGCCGTACACCCGCTCGCCCTCGAATACGGCACTCGCATAGTGCAGGCCGTGCGTGAGCACATGCACCTTCGCATCCCGCCAGGGAATGAGGGCGCCGTTCAGCCAGATCTGGCCGTCCCGATCATCGAAGGGAACGAGCGACATTTTCGGGTTTCCCCCTTGCTTTCCAAGCCGCGGACCCGCAGAACAACTGCGCTGCGGGCGCCTTGGGCGTTTCCGATAAGGTTTACGTTTGTTTCCTGCCAACGCCGTGTCACGAACGTTTATGTCGCCGGACACTTGCAATCGGTAACATTCCGAGGAAAATAAGTCAACATGGCTGACTTAAAGAAACCGCCCGTCCCTTTCTCCTCCCGCACCGACGCCGCGGGACAGAATTTGCTGTATTTACGGGACGAAGAGCTGCGGCAGGGGATCGAACTTCTGTATTTCGCATACCGGGCATTCACCTCGGACCCGGATGCGATTCTTGCAGAGCACGGTTACGGGCGCGCGCATCACCGCGTCATCCATTTCGTGAAGGCAAGACCCGGCTTGTCGGTGGCGGAACTTCTGCAGATCCTTAAGATCACGAAGCAATCGCTCTCGCGCGTGCTGAAGCAACTGGTCGAGGACGGCATGATCGAAAGCCGCCAGGGCCGCGACGACCGGCGCAAGCGCATCCTGCGGCTGACGCCCGCGGGCGAGACGCTGGCCGCGCGCGTCGCCGCGATCCAGCGCGAGCGTGTCGCCCGCGCCTACCGCCAGGCGGGGCCCGAGGCGGTCGCGGGCTGGCGCAAGGTGCTGGCGGGCCTCCTCGACGAGGAGGAGCGCGAGACGATCCTCGACTTCGTGAACCGGCGGTGAGCGCGGTGAGCGCGGGCCTGGACGAGCGGCACATCCTCGTCGTCGACGACGACCGGCGCATCCGCACGCTGCTGGAACGCTTCCTGCGCGACAAGGGCTACAGGGTGAGCGCGGCCGCCGACGCCGCGGAGGCGCGCACGCTGATGAAGGCGCTGGCCTTCGACCTGATCGTGCTCGACGTCATGATGCCGGGCGAGGACGGCTTCGCGCTGACGGGCGCGATCCGGGCCGGCGCGACGGGGACGGCGCGCGACGTGCCCGTGCTGCTGCTGACCGCGCGCGGCGAGGTGGAGGACCGGATCGAGGGCCTCTCGCACGGGGCGGACGACTATCTCGCAAAGCCGTTCGAGCCGCGCGAACTGCTGCTCCGGCTGGGCGCGATCCTGCGCCGGACGGAAGCGGCGGGCCCGCCGCGCGGGGAGCGGGTGGCGCTGGGGCCGATGGCGTTCGAGCCCGCAAGCGGGCGCCTGACGCGCGGCGCGGAAGAAATCCACCTGACCGACGGCGAACGCGCGCTGCTGGCCGCGCTGGCGAGCCGCCCGGGGGCGGTGTTCAGCCGCGCCGCCCTGATCGAGAGGATGGGCGCGGACGCACGCGACGACCGCGCCGTGGACGTGCAGGTCACGCGCCTGCGCCGGAAGATCGAGACCGATCCCCGCCGCCCGCGCTATCTCAAGACGCAGCGCGGCGAGGGCTATGTGCTGGTGCCGGACTAGGACCAGGAACCCGCGCCCTCAGGCTCCGGCTGATTCAGGAGGAGGTAGCCTCCGGCCGATTCAGGAAGAGGTCGCCTCCGGCCGATTCAGGAAGAGGTCGCCTCCGGCCGATTCAGGAAGAGGTCGCCTCCGGCTCCGGCTCCGGCATCCGGCCGCCGCGCACGGTCAGCACCTGCTGCGGGAACGGGATCGAGATGCCGGCGGCGTCGCAGCGTTCCTTGAGCCGCTTGGTGATGTCGAAGTAGGCCGGCCAATAGTCCGCCGTGGTTGCAAACCCGCGCACCGCGATGTCGACGGAGGACGCGCCCAGCGCCTTCACGGCTACCACGGGCGCAGGCTCGGCGAGGATGCGCGGGTCGCCCTCCATCACGTCGCGGGCGAGCGCGATCGCCTTGTCCATGTCGTCCTCGTAGTCGATGGAGAGCGTGAGGTCGAGCCGGCGCGTCGGGTTGCGCGAGTAGTTGGTGATGACCTGCCCGAAGATCGCGGAGTTCGGGACCGAGATGTAGACATTGTCGGCGGTCGCAAGCTCGGTCGTGAAGAGGTCGATGGACTTCACGGTGCCGGAGGTGCCCGCGGCTTCCACGAACTCCCCCACCTTGATCGGCCGCAGGATCAGCAGCATCACGCCCGCCGCGACGTTCGACAGCGTGCCCTGCAACGCGAGGCCGACAGCGAGGCCCGCGGCGCCGAGGACGGCAATGAGGCTGGCGGTCTGCACGCCGAACTGGTTGAGCACCACGATCAGCGTGACGAGCAGAACGCCGTAGCGCACCACGGAGCCGAGCACGGGGCGGATCGTCTCGTCGAGGCCCGCGCGGGCCAGCGCGCGCTGCACGCCACGCTTGGCCCAGCCGGAAATGATCCAGCCGCCGATCAGTATCAGGACGGCGCCGACGATGCTCAGCCCGTATTGCACACCCATCTCGACGAGACGGGCGGTGAGCGCCTCCATCTCCTGAAGGTTCAGGGCGTTGGTGATGCTGTCCATGAAACACGAACTCCTTGGCTTTTGCGGCCGAGTATACCCCGGCAGTTCCCTTGAGGGATAAGTTGGGAGCCGGGCCGGGGCAAGGCCCGCCCTGCCACAGCCCGCGTTCACCACCCGCCCCGCCTTCGTCGCCGGCGGCAGGCACTCTCCGCCGAAAGCCGTCTTGCGCGCCCCAGCCCGGCGCGTCAGGATCGCAGGCAAATGACCACGGCACTCTTCACCCATCCTGCCTGCCTCGCGCACGAGACACCGCCCGGCCACCCGGAGCGCGTGGCGCGGCTTCAGGCCGTGCTGCGCGCGCTCGACGATCCGCGGTTCGAGGGGCTTCTCCGCCGCGAGGCGCCGCTCGCCCGCGTGGACGAGATCGCGCTCGCCCATCCGCGTGACCATGTGACCGCACTGCTGGCCCGCGTGCCGGAGACGGGGTTCGCCCCGCTCGACGCCGACACCATCGCCTGCCCCGGCACGGGCGAGGCGGCGCTGAGAGCCGCGGGCGCGGGAATCGCGGCGGCGGACGCGGTGATGGCGGGCGAGGCCGACAACGCCTTCTGCGCGATCCGCCCGCCCGGCCACCATGCCGAGCCGCGCACAGCCATGGGCTTCTGCCTGTTCAACAATGTGGCCGTCGCCGCCCACCACCTGCGGATGGTGCACGGGCTGCACAGGATCGCGGTGATCGACTGGGACGTGCACCACGGCAACGGCACGCAGGCGATCTTCGAGCACGATCACGCGCTGTTCTACGGCTCGACGCACCAGATGCCGCTCTACCCCGGAACCGGGGCCGCGCAGGAGCGCGGCGTCGCGGGCAATATCGTCAACGTGCCGCTGCCGCCGGGCGCGGGCTCCGACCAGTTCCGCGAGGCGTTCGAGACGCTGCTCGACCGGCTGGAGCGGTTCGAGCCGGAATTCATCCTGCTGTCGGCGGGCTTCGACGCGCACGCCGACGACCCGCTGGCCGACATGGCGCTGTCCGAGGAGGACTTCGCCTGGGCCACGCGGGAGATCATGGAGGTCGCGGACCGCTATTGCGGCGGGCGGCTTGTCTCCGCGCTCGAAGGCGGCTACGACCTCGACGCGCTGGCCCGCAGCGCCGCCGCCCATGTCGCCGCGCTGATGCGCCTGGGCTGAGGCCGGGGCAGGCTTGCGGGGACGCGAACGAGAACGCAAAGGGAGACACGCCGATGGCCGAGGACACCCGGGCGCTGCCGGAGGATGTGCGCGCCATGAGCTTCGAGGAAGCGCTGGGCGAGCTTGAGAAGATCGTGCAGCGGCTGGAATCGGGGCGCGTCGCGCTGGAGGATTCCATCGAGCTTTACACCCGCGGCAGCCAGTTGCGCGCCCATTGCGAGGCCAAGCTGAAGGACGCCGAGGCGCGCATCGAGAAGATCCTGGTCGCCGCCGACGGGTCGCTGTCGGCCCAGCCTCTCGACGGAGACGGCGAAAAATGAGCACGCCCGCCGGGGCCGGGGACTTCGCCGCGCGTCTCGCCGCCCGCGCGGAAGAGGTGGACGCGGCCCTCGCCCGCCTGCTGCCGCGCACGGACGCGAACGACGGCGGCGGCCGGCTGGCAGAGGCGATGCGCTATGCCGCGCTCGGACCCGGCAAGCGGATGCGGCCCTTCCTGGTGCTGGAAACGGCCCACCTGTTCGCCGTCGACCCCGCGCGGGCCGTCCGCGCCGCCGCGGCCATCGAGTGCGTGCACGCCTATTCGCTGGTGCACGACGACCTGCCCGCCATGGACGACGACGACATGCGCCGGGGCCGGGCGACCGTGCACAGGGCCTTCGACGAGGCGACCGCGATCCTGGCGGGTGACGGTCTGCTGACGCTCGCCTTCGAGATCGTCTGCGACCCGCGCACGCACGAGGACGCGCACGTCCGCGCGGAACTCGCGCTCAAGATCGCGCAGGCGGCGGGCTGGGCCGGCATGGTGGGCGGCCAGATGCTGGACCTGACGGCCGAGCGGGGCGCTGCCGACGAGACGCAGGTGACGCGCCTGCAACGCATGAAGACCGGCGCGCTGATCGCGGTGGCGTGCGAGGCGGGCGGCCTGCTGGGCAAGGCGGGACCGCAGGCGATGAAGGCGCTGGCGGGCTATGCGCACGACCTGGGCCTCGCCTTCCAGATCGCCGACGATCTGCTGGACGTGACGGGCGAGGCGGACAAGGTCGGCAAGGCGACGGGCAAGGACGCAGACGCCGGCAAGACCACCTTCGTGGACATTCTGGGCGTCGAGGGCGCGAAGGCGCGCGCCCGGCTGCTGGTCGACCAGGCGGTGGAGCACCTCGCCCACTTCGACGGCCGCGCCGAGAGCCTTCGCGCCGCTGCGCGCTTTACGGTCGAGCGGGAGCACTAGGTCACGCGCGCGCCCTTCCGCTTTCGTTCCGCGTTCGGGCGTGCTAGGCGATGCGGCCATGCGCGCGGGGGCGTCCTCGTGCCCGCGGCATCCGCATCTTTGCCCATTGCGCCCCTGCGGCCCATATGGGGTAGAAAGGCGCTTTCGGGAGCCATCGTCTCCCGTCGGTGCGCGTGGCCGGCGCCCTCCGTGGCGGACCGGCAGCAAGTGAAGAGGAACCGGAGTTGACGGACGAGAGTGCGCGCCCGGGCGTTGCGACGCCGCTGCTGGACACCGTGACCATCCCCGCCGACCTGCGCCGGCTGCGGCCGGAGGAGCTGCGCCAGCTTGCCGACGAGTTGCGGGCGGAGACGATCGACGCCGTCTCCGTGACCGGCGGGCACCTCGGCGCGGGGCTGGGCGTCGTCGAGCTGACGGTCGCGCTGCACTATGTCTTCGACACGCCGCACGACCGGGTGATCTGGGACGTCGGCCACCAGTGCTATCCGCACAAGATCCTGACCGGGCGGCGCGGCCGCATCCGCACGCTGCGCCAGGGCGGCGGGCTTTCCGGCTTCACCAAGCGCGACGAGAGCGAATACGACCCGTTCGGGGCGGCGCACTCCTCCACCTCGATCTCGTCCGGCCTCGGCATGGCGGTGGCGCGCGACCTGAAGGGCGAGCGGCGCAACGTCGTCGCGGTGATCGGCGACGGCGCGATGTCCGCCGGCATGGCCTACGAGGCGATGAACAACGCCGGCGCGATGGACAGCCGGCTGATCGTCATCCTCAACGACAACGACATGTCCATCGCCCCGCCCGTCGGCGCGATGAGCCATTATTTCACCAAGCTCTGGTCCGGCCAGACCTACCAGGGCTTCCGCGAGCAGATGAAGTCCATCACCCACCGCCTGCCCGGCGGGCTGGAGCGCGTGGCGCGCCGGGTGGAGGAGTTCACAAAGGGCATGGCCTTCGGCGGCACCCTGTTCGAGGAGATGGGCTTCCAGTATTTCGGCCCGATCGACGGCCACGACCTCGACGTGCTGCTGCCCGTGCTGCAGAACGTGCGGGAGCAGGAGAACGGCCCGATCCTCGTCCACGTGGTCACGCAGAAGGGCAAGGGCTATCCGCCGGCGGAAGCCTCCGCCGACAAGTACCATGGCGTCTCCAAGTTCGATCCCGCGACCGGCGCGCAGAAAAAAAGCATCGCAAACGCGCCCAGTTACACGCGAGTCTTCGCAGATTACCTCATCAAGGAAGCCGACCGCGACACCCGCATCGTCGCGGTCACGGCGGCGATGCCGGACGGCACGGGCCTCAATCTTTTCGCCAAGGCGCATCCCGACCGCTGCTTCGACGTCGGCATCGCGGAGCAGCACGGCGTGACCTTCGCGGCGGGGCTGGCTGCAGAGGGGATGCGGCCCTTCGCGGCGATCTACTCGACCTTCCTGCAGCGCGCCTACGACCAGGTGGTGCACGACGTCGCGATCCAGAACCTGCCGGTGCGCTTCGCCATCGACCGGGCGGGCCTCGTCGGCGCGGACGGCGCGACGCACGCAGGGTCCTTCGACCTCGCCTATCTCTGCTGCCTGCCGAACTTCGTGGTGATGGCGGCCGCGGACGAGCGGGAACTCGCCCGGATGGTCGCGACCGCCGCCCGGCACGACAGCGGGCCCATCGCCTTCCGCTATCCGCGCGGCGAGGGGGTTGGCGTGGAACTCCCTGAAATTGCTGAGGTTTTTGAGATCGGCAAGGGGCGCATCGTGCGCGAGGGGACGGACGTCGCCATCCTCTCCCTCGGCGCCCGCTTAGGCGAAGCGCAGAAGGCCGCCGAGACCCTTGCAGATCAAGGGGTTAGCGCCACCGTCGCAGACGCGCGCTTCGCCAAGCCGCTCGACCACGACCTCATACGCCGCCTTGCGTCGTCCCATGCGGCGCTCATCACGATCGAGGAAGGCTCAACCGGCGGTTTCGGCGCACATGTGCTGCACTTTTTGAGCGAAGAGGGCCTGCTCGACGGCGCCCTGAAGGTGCGGACGATGACACTTCCCGACCGGTTCATCGACCACGATACGCCGGAAAAACAATATGTTGAGGCGGGGCTTTCATGCGACGACATCGTCCGCCTCGCCCGCTCCCTCGTGGCTGCGCGGGGCGGCAAGCGCCTCTCGGCCTGAGGCAATTCCCCATGCGCGCCCATGCACGAAACCCATGGGGAAAGTGCATGAGAATGCCCATGCAAGCGCCCATGTTGCGCGCATGAGCGACCGGCTCCGCGCCGACCTCGCGCTCGTCCGGGCGGGTCTCTGCCCGACCCGCGCGCGCGCCCAGGCCGCCATCGCGGAGGGGCGCGTGAGCGTCTCCGGCGCCCCCGTCACCCGCCCCGGCCAGCAGGTCGACCCGGACGTCCTCGTCCTCGCGCCCGACCCCGCCGACCGGTGGGTGAGCCGGGGCGCGCGAAAGCTCGACGCCGCCCTCGACCGCTTCGGCATTTCGCCCGCGGGGCTTTCCTGCCTCGACCTCGGCGCGTCGACCGGCGGCTTCACGCAGGTGCTGCTGGAGCGCGGCGCGGCGTCCGTCCTCGCCCTCGACGTCGGCCACGGGCAGCTTGCGCCCGAGATCGCCGCCGACCCCCGCGTGACTTCGCGCGAGGGGGTGAACGCCCGCGACCTGACCGCCGCCGACCTACCCCAACCGCCGGAGTTGATCGTCGCGGACCTCTCCTTCATCTCGCTGACGCTGGCGCTGCCGCCGGCGCTCGCGCTCAGCCTGCCCGGCGCCCGCCTCGTCGCGCTGGTGAAGCCGCAGTTCGAGGCCGGGCGCGACGCGCTGGCCAGGGGCGGCATCGTGCGCGATCCTGCTGCCCGCGCCGCGGCGCTGGCCCGCGTGCGGGAGATGCTGGCCGCCCACGGCTGGCGCGTTCTGGGCGAGATGGAGAGCCCGATCCCCGGCGGCGACGGCAATATCGAGTACCTGGTCGCCGCGGCGAAGGAGCCTCAGCCCGCCAGGCCCATCGCGTAGAGCACCACGTTCGCCGCCGCCGCGAGCGCCAGGATCGTGATCGTCGTCGTCATGCCGACGAGGCGGAACCGCATCGGCTCCGGATCCTGGCTCATGCCCCAGGCGTGCGCGATGCGGCCGAGCAGCAGCGCCGCCCCCGCCGCATGGACCATCCACCACGGCGCGCCCTGCAATTCCGCCAGCCCGATCAGCAGCACGGCGAACGGCACGTGTTCGGCGAAGTTCTGCTGCACCCGGATCCGCCGGACGAGCGGACCCTGCCCCCCGTCGCCCAGTGCCACGCCGAACCGTTCCCGCGCGTTGATGACCCGAAACGTCAGCACGAGATGGAGGAGCGCGAGCGCGCCCGCATAAAGCCCGGTAATCAAGAAATATCCCCCCCTTGCTGGCGTCTGCTATACGGATGAGACGCGCCCCCGGATGCGCACGGCGGCGAATCCCTGCCCGCGGCCTTGCGCCATGAGCATGACCCCAACGCGAACCGCACGAAAGCCCCGCATGAGCCGTCCCCGCCGCCCCGCCCGCCCCCGCAAGCCCGCGGCCTCCGCGCCCGCGCCCTCGCGTGTCGAGACCTTGCGGATCGTGGGCCTCGGCCACCTCGGCGACGGCGTCGCGCATCTGGAGGGGGGCGCGGTCCACGTCCCCCTGACCGCGCCGGGCGATCTGGTGCGCGCGCGCGTCGCCGGCGCCCGTGCCGAGGTGCTGGAGGTGCTGGAGGAAGGCCCCGACCGCGTCCCCGCCCCCTGCCCCGCGTTCGGCACCTGCGGCGGGTGCAGCGTGCAGCATCTCTCCGCCCCCGCGCAGGCCGATTTCAAGCGGCAGGCGGTCCTCGGCGCGCTTGCCGCCCACGGGATCGAGGCCGTGGTGGACGCGACCGTCGCCACGCCCCCCGGCACCCGGCGGCGCGCGGCCTTGACGCTCAGGCCGCGGGAGAGGAACACCGCCGCCGTTGGCTTTCAGGCGCGCGGCACGAACGCGGTGGTCGATCTCGACGCCTGCCCCGTGCTGCACCCGGCGCTGTCGGCCCTGATCGCGCCGCTGAAGGCGCTCGCCCCGCGTCTCCTCAAGCCGAAGTCGGAGATGCGCGCCCATCTCCTCCTGACCGGGGCGGGCGTGGATCTGGAGCTTGCGGGCGGCCGCGCGCCCGACGCCGCCCTGCTGATGGACCTGGCGGAGTTCGCGGGCGCGCACGACCTCGCCCGTCTGACGCTGGACCGGGAGGTGGTGGCGCTGCGCCGTCCGCCCGTGTTGCGCGTGGGCGGTGCGCCCGTGCCCGTGCCGCCGCGCGTCTTCGCGCAGGCGAGTGCGGAGGGAGAGGCCGCCCTGATCGCCGCGGTTCTGGCGGGGTTGGAGGGGATGGACCCGCCGCCGGACCGCATCCTCGACCTGTTTTGCGGCGTCGGCACCTTCGCCTTTCCGCTGGCCGCGATTGCGCCTGTGCATGGGGTGGAGGGCGATGCGGATGCGCTGGCCGCGTTCGAAGGCGGCATCCGCGCGCTGGATCGGGAGCGTGGGGGCGCGAGTGCCGCCGCCAAGCGGTTGAGTTTCGCCCGCCGCGACCTGTTTCGCAGCCCCTTGCGGGTGGAGGAGTTGGCGGGCGCGACCCTCGGCAGGCCGCTATCCGCTCAAGTGCCCAGGGGGGTGCCCAAAGGCGCGGGCCAGGATGCCTCCGGTGGCGTCTATGGGCCGGAATCCGGGAGCGTATCGGGGGGCGCCTCTGCCGCCACGGGCGCGGGCCTGCTGTCCGGCGGTCCGCACGCGGGCGCCTCGCATCTGGAGACGGCCGCCGTCGTCATCGACCCGCCGCGCGCGGGGGCCGAGGCGCAGTTTCGCGAGCTTGCCGCCGCCCGCGCGACCGGCCTGATCCCCCGGATCGTGTCGGTGTCCTGCAACCCCGCGACGTTCGCGCGCGACGCGCGCATCCTGCTCGACGCCGGCTACACCCTCACCCGAGTCACACCCATCGACCAGTTCGTCTGGTCCGCCCATGTGGAGGTCGTCGGGGTGTTTGGGACTTGAAAGGCGAATATGTGGACGCAAGCACCACTAGACTAGTTGCAGCCACACTTGTCACAGTTTATCGTAGCTTCATGCACAGTTTTATTGCCTTCATTGATGAGTCGGGGGACGATGGCCTGCGGAATTTTCGGAGGCCTGGTGTCGCAGGCGGCGCATCCACTTTCCTAACAATTTGCGCCTGCTTAATAAGGGCCACAAACGATGTCGAAACCGTACAATGGCGTGACGAAATCAAAGAAGGCTCGGGCAAGCGCTCAAAAGGAAGAGACATTCACTTTGCAGACTTCAATCACGCGCAAAAGCGTTTTGCGTGCCAAAAAATACAAAGCCTACCTTTGAGATATATTGCAGCCATATCACACAAACCATCGATACCAGAAGGCACCTACAATACGAAGAATGCTCTATATTTTTACATGACTCGTTATGTGATTGAGCGAATTTCTTGGTTTTGTAGAGACATGCGCCCTACAGTTCGCGAAGGAGATGGCCGTGTAAAAATTGTTTTTTCCAGGCGGGGAGGAATGTCTTACGAAGATTTCAAAAAATACCTTGAAATACTTAAGCAAAGCCCTCAAAACTCGATACATTGGCCAGTTATTGATATTGAATCGATAAAGGCTGAGGATCACTCGCGTGTCGCAGGCCTTCAGCTTGCAGATTGCGGCGCCAGTGCATTTTCATGCGCACTGGAGCCTGATACGTTCGGGAACGTGGAAAGCCAATACTTGGCGATCCTAAAGAGAAACATTTATAGCAAGAACGGAAATTTTTTGAGCTACGGATTTAAATTATTCCCCAATTTTCAGGGAATTGACCTTAGTGAAGATCAAATTTGCAGCATAAATCTTTTGAGGTAAGGCAGGTGGCCCCCCGGGCCATGATTGCACGAACGTGCCTGCGAACTTTCGAACGCTCTGGCTGATTCCGGCGCATGACCACCCAATACACAATGTAGCAGAATCCGCTATTCCGTCAAGACCATGGAGATAGATGGTCCAAACTTTATATAATTATCAATTAGTTAGTAGATGCCCCCCCCCTAATCCCACCCTCGCCCGCCGTCGCCCTGCCCCAGGGCGCGGTGGCGGAGCAGATGGTCGGCGAGGGCCATCGCCCCATCACCCCGC
Source organism: Futiania mangrovi (assembly GCF_024158125.1). NCBI lineage: Bacteria > Pseudomonadati > Pseudomonadota > Alphaproteobacteria > Futianiales > Futianiaceae > Futiania > Futiania mangrovi. Next base: position 191,330 of record NZ_JAMZFT010000003.1, read on the forward strand.
CGGGTCGGGTTGCCGCAGGCCCAGATTGATCAGCCGGTATTTCATCGCCTGCCTTGAGACGTCGAAGCGCTGGGCCAGTTCCGCGTAATTGCTGCCGTTTGGGGCAGCGTATTTTTCGATCACCTTGCGCGGCATCAGGACGTCGGCGGCGAAGCGGTTCGCCTGCACCTCGTCCTTGTAGTCGAGCGGGTTCGCCTCGTTCCTGTTGCGCGCCTCGTCGAACAGGCGGTCGAGGTGTTCCCCCACGCCCAGCTTGTGACGGTGCAGCAGATAGTGGCCGAGTTCGTGCGCCGCCGTGAAGCGCTTGCGCTGCGGCCCCTCGTTCCGGTTCACGACGATGCGGTATTCGCCGGGCCCGCTGCGGATGATCTTGCCCGAATCCCCCGCGGGCATCGTCGCTTCCTCGTAGTCGATGCCGAGCGCCCGGATCAGCCCAACGACATCCCGCGCCTCCTCCGTGCTGAAGAAGGCGGCGAGCTTTCCCATTTCCCCTTTGAAATCAGCGGTCATCGTTCTTGTCCAGGGAATCGAGTTCTTGATTCTCGGCCTCTATGCCGATGGGACTTTCGGCCCCCTCCGACCGCACAGGCCGTCCGTTCTTCTCCAGCCACGCCTCTGCAGCCCCTCGCGCGGCGGGCGGAGCGACTTCTCTAGCTACCACATCTGCGCATTCCTGCGCAGCTTCGCGCGCCGCCTCCAAGGCGTCACGCCGGACTGTGACGAATCCGATAAGCGCACCGACTGCCAATGTAACGCCAAGAATGGTAAGGCTTATGGAAACAAAATCAAGTCGTCCCAACTGCGACGCGACGGAGATCGCGTCTCCGCTAAGCTCGCAAAGCGCATCGACACCTTCGGCGTCGGCGCGGGCAGCCCTGTCGAAATAGCCGCCCTGCCACGCAATCCAATAAAGGTAGCCGAGCGCGGCGGCCCAAAAGCAATGGAAGAAAATGTTGGCTGCGCCTCCAATTCCGAAGGACGCGCGCTTTTTCCCGGACATATACACCTCGACACCACGAACGACGTCGAGTTTATCCGGAAATCTGCACTTCGCTAAACTCTAATCCCACCCTCTCCCGCCGTCGCCCTGCCCCAGGGCGCGGTGGCGGAGCAGATGGTCGGCGAGGACCAGCGCGAGCATCGCCTCCCCTACCGGCACGGCGCGGATGCCGACGCACGGGTCGTGGCGGCCTTTCGTGACGATCTCCGTCTCCTGCCCGAAGCGGTCGAGCGTGCGGCGCGGCGTCAGGATGCTCGACGTCGGCTTCACCGCGAAGCGCGCCACCACCTCCTGCCCCGTCGAGATGCCGCCCAGGATGCCGCCCGCGTGGTTCGCCAGGAATTCGGGCGCGCCGTCCGCGCCCTTGCGCATCTCGTCGGCGTTTTCCTCCCCCGTCAGCGCGGCGCTGGCGAAGCCCGCCCCGATCTCCACGCCCTTGACCGCGTTGATGGACATGAGGGCCGCGGCCAGGTCGCTGTCGAGCTTGCCGTAGACCGGCGCGCCCAGACCTGCCGGCACGCCCATCGCCCGCACCTCGATCACCGCGCCGACCGACGATCCGGCCTTGCGGATGCGGTCGAGGTCGTGGGCCCACGCCTCCGCCGTTTCGCCGTCCGGGCAGAAGAACGGATTTTCCGCCACCTGCGCCCAGTCCCAGCGTTCGGGGTCGATGCCGCGCGCGCCCATCTGGACCATCGCGCCGCGCACCTCCATCCCCGCCGCCGCGATCACCTTGCGCGCGACCGCCCCCGCCGCGACGCGGGCCGCGGTTTCCCGCGCGCTCGACCGTCCGCCGCCGCGCGGGTCGCGCAGGCCGTACTTCGCCCAATAGGTGTAGTCCGCGTGGCCCGGGCGGAACTTGTCGGCGATGTCGCCATAGTCCTTCGAGCGCTGGTCCGTGTTCTCGATCATCAGCGAGACCGGCGTGCCCGTCGTCACCCCCTCGTAGGTACCCGAGAGGATCCGCACCCGGTCCGGCTCCCGCCGCTGCGTGGTGTAGCGCGACTGGCCCGGCCTGCGCCGGTCGAGCCAGGGCTGGATGTCGTCTTCCGTCAGCGCGATGCCGGGCGGGCATCCGTCGACGACGCAGCCGAGCGCGGGCCCGTGGCTCTCGCCCCAGGTCGTCATGCGGAACAGATGGCCGAAGGTGTTGTGTGTCATGACCTTGGGGTTTTAGGCCGCGGCCCGCCGCCCGTCAAAGCCTCTCAGAGTTTCAGCACCAGCTTGCCGAAGTTCTCGCCCGTGTAGAGCATGTTCAGCGCCTCGGGGAAGGCGTCCACGCCGCCCTCGCGCACGTCCTCGCGCATCTTCAGCTTGCCCTCGGCGTGCCACTTGCCGAGGTGGCCGATTGCCTCGCGCATCTGCTTGGCGAAGTCGAACACGATGAAGCCCTGGATCTTCAGCCGGTTGACGAGGATGGAGCGTTGCGCGCCCGCGTCGTAGCCGACCTTGGCCGGATCCGTCTCGTTGTAGGAGGAGATCAGCCCGCACACCGCGACCCGCCCGAACGTCGCCATCCGGTGCATGACCGCGTTGCCGATCTTGCCGCCGACGTTCTCGAAATACATGTGCACGCGATCGGGCGCCAGCTCGACGAGCCGTTTCTCCACGTCCTCCGCCTTGTAGTCGATGGCCGCGTCGAACCCCAGCTCCTCGGTGACGTAGCGGCACTTCTCCGCGCCCCCCGCGATTCCGATGACGGTTGCGCCGCGCAGCTTGCCGATCTGCCCGACGAGGCTTCCGACCGCGCCCGACGCCGCCGAGACGACCAGCGTCTGCCCGGCCTCCGGATGCAGGATCTCCATCGTTCCGAAATAGGCGGTCCACCCCGGCATGCCGAGGCCGCCCACCCAGCGCTCCATCGGCGCCTGGGCGGGGTCGATCTTGTGGACGAAGGTGCCGTCGCTGACCGCGTGCTCCTGCACGCCGAACAGGCCCATGACCGCGTCGCCGGGCCGGAAGGCCTCGTGGTTGCTCTCCTCCACGATCCCGGCGGCATAGGCGCGCATGACGTCGCCCAGCGCGACCGGCTGCACGTAGGAGCGCCCCTCCGCCATCCAGCCGCGCATGGCGGGGTCGAGCGAGACCGCATGCACCTTCACCCGGAACTCGCCGGGGCCGGGCGTCGGCATGGGCTCGTCGGCGATCTCGAAATTTTCGCGCGTCGACATTCCGAACGGACGGCTCTTCAGCCGGCAGACACGGTTGGTCATGCGGGTTCTCCTTCCTCGCCTCGTCTCGCCGCGCCGGTTTCCGGCGGCCGTTTCGCAAAAAAGCCTAGAGGCAGCGGCAGCCGCCGACCACCGTCATATCCGCATGGCTGAGTGTAGAATGGCCGCCGCGCCAGTGCCGCCTCAGGCGCCCGGCTTGACGACGGAGATGTCGGGCGCGTCCTCGGCCTTCATGCCGACCACGTGATAGCCGCAGTCGACGTGCTGCACCTCGCCCGTCACGCCGGAGCCGAGGTCGGACAGCAAATACATCCCCGTCTTGCCCACGTCCTCCAGCGTCACCGAGCGGCGCAGGGGGGAATTGTACTCGTTCCACTTCAGGATATAGCGGAAGTCCCCGATGCCCGAGGCCGCGAGCGTCCGGATCGGCCCGGCCGAGATCGCGTTGACGCGGATGTTCTTGGGGCCGAGGTCCATGGCGAGGTAGCGCACGCTCGCCTCCAGCGCCGCCTTGGCGACGCCCATCACATTGTAGTGCGGCATGACCTTTTCGGCGCCGTAATAGGTCAGCGTGACCATCGAGCCGCCCTCGGTCATCAGCTTCTCGGCGCGCTGCGCCACCGCCGTGAACGAATAGCAGCTGACGTTCATCGTGATCGCGAAATTGTCGTAGGTCGTGTCGACGTAGCGGCCGCGCAGCTGATCCTTGTCGGAATAGGCGATCGCGTGGACGAGGAAGTCCAGACGCCCCCACGTCTTCTCGAGCTCGGCGAACACCGCGTCGACGGATGCCGCATCGGTCACGTCGCACGGCAGCACCAGCGTCGAGCCGAGCTGTTCGGCCAGCGGGATCACCCGTTTCTTCAGCGCGTCGCCCTGGTAGGTGAAGGCCATCTCCGCGCCTGCCGCCGCGCACGACTGCGCGATACCCCAAGCGATCGACTTGTCGTTGGCGACGCCCATGATCAGGCCGCGCTTGCCCTTCATCAGATCCCGGTTCATCCGCGTTCCCGTCCCCCAAGCTTTCCCGGCTTCCCGCATGGCGAATCAGGCCAGCCTTCAGGCGGCCATTGTGCCCGTTCCGCGGGTGGCGGGCATCCTACACAATGCCGGGGTGCGGTCAAACGCGCGCGGGCGGGCCTATTTCGGCATCCCGCGCTGTTCGGCGGCGCGGATCTCCGCGTCGGACATCAGCGCACGCAGGTTGGCGAGTGCGGTTACCGCGCGGGAATAGCCCTGTCCTGCGGCCTCCATCCACAGCGCATAGGCGAAGCCGCGGTCCTGCGGCACGCCCTCGCCGCGGTTGTAGAGGCGGCCGAGCCAGAACTGCGATTCCGCATCCCCGGCGCGTGCCATGCGCGCCCAAAGCTCCGCCGCCCGGCCGATGTCGCCGCCGCGATAGGCCCGCAGCGCCGCCTCGCGGCCCAGCGCCAGGGCATCGCCCCGGTCGGGTTTCGGAACCACCGCCACCGCCGTGCCGGGGGCTTTCGGCGCCGGGCTCACGCGCGATTCCTGCTGCGGGGACAGCGGCAGCGGCGCACCGGCCGCGCTCACGCGCGTGCCATGCGGCTCCGCGCCGTTCGGCAGCGGGCCGGGATCGGGCTTTGCGCGCGGCAGGGCGAAGACCACGTTTCCGGACCGTGCCACGCCCATTATGGCATCGGCATCGTAGCGGGAGGTGAGAAAGCCCTCGTCCGTCTCGCCCGGCTGGATCGTATCGGGGATCGGCAGGCCGCGCTCCCCGGGGTCCTCGGCGCCCGGAAGCCGCAGGACGCGCATGCCGCCCGGGTCCTCTCCCAGCGGCAGGACGCGCGGCGCACCGCGCACGATCTCTGGCGGCTCCGGTCGCGCCTCGGCGGCGGGCGGAACCATGACCCGTGTGCGGTCTGCGGCGGGGCCTTCGGCGCGGGCCACCTCCTCGGCGCGGGTGGCGGGCGCGGCGCCGGTCGCGGCGGCCAGCGCACGGGCGATCTCGGTTGCAAGCGTCGGTGTCGGGCGGCCCGTTTCGGCTGCCTCCGCCGACGGGGCCGCGGGTCCGGCAAGCGCAGGCGTCCCGGCGCCGGGGGCGGCCACGGCTTCCCGCTCGCTGCCCGCTCCGCCTGCCGTGCGCGCGGCGACGGCGCGGCCTTCGGGCGGCACTTCGCGCATTTCGCGGGCCGCGAAGTCCGTCGCACGGACCAGCGCCCCGGCGGACGCGGGCTGCGCCGCGATGGCGGGCGGCGTCGTGTCGAGGGCTGCGGCAAGCGCCCGTTCACCCGGCACTGCCGCCGGTGAGGGGCCTCCGGACGAGGCTGTCCGCACGCCGCCCGCGGGCACGCGCGCCTCGGGCGGGGTGATCGCGACCTGTGCGCTTGCGCTCGCGGGCGCGCCGTCGGCGGCCACCAGCGGGCCCGTTCCCGTGCGCGCGGTCAGTTCTACCGGCGCGCGCTCGCGGGTGTCGGGCTTGGGCTGCGGCAGAGGAACGGCCAGTTGGCGGGGCAGTTCCTCTGGCGGCTCCAGGCGGCCGATCACGGGCACGCTCTGCATGGTTTCGGCGGGACCGCGGGCGCTCTCGGCGATCCTCCCGGCCAGCGCCGCGATGCGCGGATCGCCCTTCGGGGCGCCCGTCTCGGGTGGGACCCTCTCCCGTGCCGCAGGGGACGGCGCGGTGGGGACGGGCGCTGCGGCCGGTGCGCCCGGCTGTCCGGTCGCGGGTGCGGCCTCCTCGCCCTGCAGGCGCGCCGCCAGCCGGGCGATCAGCGGATCGCCCTGGGGCGCCTCCTCGGTCCGGGTCGACGCACCGTCTGCCCGCGCCCGTTCCTCGAGCGCCTGCACGAGCGCGGCGATCTGCGGGTCGGGGGGCGGCAGGCGCCCGGCCTGCGTCCTGCCGTCGAGCGCCTCCGCCGCCGCGAGATAGGCAAGACGCGCGCGGGCCTGCGGATGTCCGTCGCGGGCCGCGAGCCGGTACCAGTCGAGCGCGCGGGCCATGTCCTGCTGCACGCCGAGCCCGTTCTCGTACATCAGCGCGAGATTGTAGCGGCCGAGCGAATCTCCGCCCCGCGCACCCTGGTCGAGCAGGACCGCCGCGCGGTCGTAATCCTTGTCCACGCCGAGGCCGCGGACATGCAGCAGGCCAAGCTGCGTCGCAGCCGACGCCGACCCGTTCTCCGCCCCTTGCGCGAACCAGAGCGCCGCCTGTTCGGGGTCCTGCGTCACGCCCTTGCCCAAGAGCCACATCAGCCCGAGATTGTGCTGCGCCGTCGGGTCGCCCGCCCGCGCGAAGGGCAGCCAGATGTCGTAGGCCTTGCGGTATTCGCCAAGCTCGTAGGCGTCGACGCCGCGGGCGAAGCGTTCCGCCCGCTCCGCCGGCGTCAGCAGTTCCAGCGGGCTTCCCTGCACCGCCTGCTCGCGGATGGAAGTGGCTTGCTGCGCATGCGCCGGGGCTTGCAGGGCGAGCACGAGCACGCCCAGCGCCGCGCCCGCCGCAAGGGCTGCACGCATCCGCGCCTGCGTCCGCAAATTTGACCTCGACTGCACCATGCCTACCGTTCCGCACTGCGCGCGCGCACCGCCGCGCCGGTCGACTTTGCCAGAGGGCCGTAAAGATTGGCTTGCGCTCCACATGGGTAAATTACCCGCAAGAAGCGTGCCACAGCCTCCAGAAAACAACCTCCGGGAGATTTGATGCGCAAGGGGCGGCCCCGCCTGCGCGGCAGCCGCCCCCCTTGTTCTCCTGCCTGCGGCGGCCGGATCGTACTCCGGCTGCGCGCGGGCCTCAGTTGTTCACGACGCGCCAGGTGCCGTCCGGCTCGCGGCAGGCGGTGCCCTTCGCGGTTTCGCGCCGGCCATCGATATAGACCGTCTGCGTGTACTCGCGGCAGTCGTAGCCTTGCGCCGACTTGTAGGACGGTCCGGGCGTCACCTCGCCGGAGTGGCCCGAGTCCGGGTTGCGCCAGCTTACCGGCTCGTAGGAGCGGCCGCTCTCCAGCGCGTCGTAGGTCGTGCGCCGCGCGAGCAGGCGGTCCTGCTCGTCGAGCGAGCGGCCGATCTGCTGGCCGAGATAGGCGCCCGCGATCGTGCCGACCGCGGTGGACACGATCCGGCCCGAGCCGCCGCCGATCGCCTGACCGGCCAGCGCACCGCCTGCGGCCCCCAGAAGCACGCCCGCGGTTTCCTTCGGCCCCGCGCCCGTTTCGCAGCCCGCGACCGCAAGGCCCAGCGCCGCGACGACAATCACCGGTTTCAGCATCATGGGTCTGTCATCCTTCCCTAAGCACGAGAGCCCGAAGGCCCGCCCCGTCCCGATCCGCGCGCGTCAAACACCTTCTTGCGCCGGCGCGAATCGGTCCTTCCGACTATAACAACGTTCCGGGGACCAGATTCCGTTCCTTGAGGGCGGAATTATGACGCGCGCTCTCTTGGCGGCCGCGCGCACTGGCATCGGACGCCTGCCCGGTATATCTCGGTCCCTGTGGCCGAACAGGTAAGGAGGGCCCGCGCCATGAAGATCCCCAAGGCCGACCCGCGCCAGCACGATCCCGCGCTGAACGAGGCGCCGCCGATCGAGGGCGACGACCCCTTCCGCCTGTTCGAGGAGTGGTTCGAGGAGGCGCGCTCCGCCGAACCTGCCGACCCCAACGCCATGTCGCTCGCGACCGTCGGGCCCGGCGGCATGCCGAACGTGCGCATGGTGCTGCTGAAGGAGGCGAGCCCGGCGGGCTTCGTCTTCTACACCAACCTCGACAGCGAGAAGGGAGAGGAACTGGCCGCCACGCCGAAGGCCGCGCTCTGCTTCCACTGGAAGAGCCTGCTGCGCCAGGTCCGCGTGCAGGGGCCCGTCGTGCCGGTGAGTGCGGAGGAAGCCGACGCCTACTACGCCAGCCGCGACCGCGGCAGCCGGATCGGGGCCTGGGCGTCGAAGCAGTCGCGCCCGCTCGAAAGCCGCTTTGCCCTGCAGGCGGAGGTGGCGAAGACCGCCGCGCGCTATGCCGTGGGCGAGATCCCGCGCCCGCCCTTCTGGTCCGGGTTCCGCGTGGTGCCGACCCGGATCGAGTTCTGGAAGAACGGCGCGTTCCGCCTGCACGACCGTCTCGTATTCCGCCGGCCGGACGCCGCGTCGCCCTGGACCGCCGTGCGCCTCTATCCGTGAGGCCCCGGGCCGGCCGGCTGGACGCAGCGCGATTGCGAAGCCTTTGCAAGTCTTGGATTTTCTTGCCTTTCCCGGCGACCGTGCCCAAATCAACGGACGATGAGCAGCATGACGGAAATTGACGCGGCCGACGCCCGCACCGGCCCGGCCAACCGCAAGCGGCGGGAGCGGCTGATGCGGCTTGCCACCTATGCCTCGGTGGCGAGCGCGTGTTTCCTCATACTCATCAAGCTGGGGGCGTGGATCGCGACGGGCTCGCTCGCCATGCTGTCCTCGCTGATCGACAGCGTGCTCGACGCGGCGGCGTCGATCGTGAACCTCGTGGCGGTGCGCCACGCGCTGGAGCCCGCGGACCACGAACACCGGTTCGGCCATGGCAAGGCGGAGCCGCTGGCGGGCCTCGGCCAGGCGGCGCTGATCTTCGGCTCGGCCCTCTTTCTGGTGTTCGAGGCGGGCGGACGGCTCTTCGCGCCCGTGCCGGTGACGCAATCGACGCTCGGCATCGTGGTGATCGTCGTGTCGATTGCGGTGACGCTCGGCCTCGTCCTGTTCCAGCGCCACGTGGTCCGCGTGACGAAATCCGTGGCGATCGCGGCGGATTCGCTCCACTACAAGGGCGACCTGCTGATGAACGCGGGCGTGATCCTCGCGCTCGTGCTGGCAGGCGTCTTCGACATGCCCATCGCCGACCCGATCATCGCGCTGATGATCGCGGGCTACATCGCCAACAGCGCGTGGTCCATCGTGCGGCAATCCCTCGACCAGTTGATGGACAAGGAGTTTCCGGAGGAAGACCGCGCCCGCATCCGCCAGATCGCGACCTCGCACCGGGAGGTGGAGGAGATCCACGACCTGCGCACCCGGTCGTCCGGCACCTACAGCTTCATCCAGTTCCACCTGGAACTCGATCCGCACATGACGCTGGCGCGCGCCCACCGGATCAGCGACGAGGTGGAGGAGATGCTGCAGGAGGCGTTCCCCGACGCCGACATCTTCATCCACCAGGACCCCGCGGGCTCCGAAAGCGCGCCCGACCCCGACGCCCCGCCCCGCCTGCCGGTTTGACTTGCCTGTCTGACTTGCCTGTCTGACTTGCCTGTCTGGGGGCTTGCGCGCACCTCGCTGCGGACGCGCCCGTCAGTTGTCCGCGACGGGGCCCCACCTCCGGCCGGTCCGCGCACCCTCGCCCTCGCCACGCCCCCCGGAAAAGGAAAAGGCCCGGCAGTGCCGGGCCTCCCCCATCTCGAGTGCGAAACGCAAGACCTGTATCAGGCGGCGATGCCCAGGTAGCCGGCCAGTGCGGCCAGACCGTTGTGCACACCGTTCTGATCCTGCCGGTTGTCCTGACCGGCGTGGAAGGCGTTGACGCCATCCAGACGCATGTTGCCGAAGTGACGCCAGGTGAAGGGATTGTTGCCCTCGCCCTGATCGTCCAGATTGTGCGCGGCGGAGTGGTTGTTGCCCAGCGACCCCATGATGGCCGCGAGGTCGTCCTGGTCCACGCCCAGCTTGGCCGCCAGCTGCGCACGGGCCGCCGGGTCGTTGGCGGCGGCGTACCACTCGGCGCTCGCCTCGTCGACGAGTGCCTCGTCGCCGCTCGCAAGCCGCGGGTCCATCGCCATGGCGATCCCGGCTTCGAGGCCGGTGATCTGCCCTTGCAGACCCACTTCCTCGGCGCCTTCGCCCGAACCCAGGGCACCGCTTTGGATCAGGCCCATCGCCTCCTGCCCGGACATGCCGAGGTACTTCTGCGCCAGGAAGTCGAGCCCGCCCATGGAGAGCTGGTAGCCGTTGTCCATCGCGGCGGCCGCGTCGAACGCCTGGTTGGCACCCAGCGGCATGCCCATCGCGCCGAACTCGTTCTCGCCGACGTGGGTGCCGTGGTTGGCGCCGCCATGCCCGCCGCCGCCGTGGCCACCCGCACCATGCGCGCCGCCGCCGTGGCCGCCCGCACCGTGGCTGTGGCCGCCGCCGCCATGCCCGCCGGCACCGTGCGCGCCGCCGCCCGCACCGCTGCCGCCCAGCATGTGGGCGCCGCCGCCGTGGCCGCCCGCACCGTGGCTGTGGCCGCCGGCGCCGCTCGACGGACCGCAGCATTCGGACGTCGCCGCCGCCGTCGCGGGGGCAGGCCCGCAACATTCCGAGGTGGCGCCCGCCGCCCCGAACCCGCCCTGCATGCCCAGCATGTGGGCCTGGCCGACCGTCGCCGGTCCGCCAATCCCGGCAGCCCCGAAGCCGCCCGCACCGCCGAGGCCATTGCCCGGCGTCATGATGACGACGGTGGACCCGTTCGCTGCGGCATTCTGGGCCAGGGCGTATGCATTGTTGAAATCGTTGCCGCCGACGCCAGGCTGGAAACCCGTTCCCACACCTGACCCACCGGCATAGTGACCGTTCACGTGAGCCATTGTCTGTCTCCTCAAGCAACGCAAGACTGCGTACGATCAGATTAACCCAGTTCGTGCCGTTGTGAAACAGTTTTGTGCGCATCGGTGTCAAAAGCAGAGAATCCGCCGGATTTCGGCCCCCAACAATCCCAAACAGGCACAGGTGAGCCCCGATGAGCAGCAACCAACCCCAGCGGACGATGATTCTGACCGGTGCCTCGCGCGGCATCGGCCACGCAACCGTCAAGCGCTTCTCCTCGGCTGGCTGGCGGGTCATCACCTGTTCGCGCCATGCCTTTCCCGAGGATTGCCCGTGGGAGGCGGGGCCGGAGGATCACATCCAGGTCGACCTCTCCGATCCGCGCAACCTTGCCGACGCCGTGGGCGAGATGCGCTCGCGGCTGAAGGGCGGGCGGCTCGACGCGCTCGTCAACAATGCCGCGATCAGCCCCAAGGGCGACGGCGGCGCGCGTCTCAACACGATCACCACGCCGATGGAGACGTGGGCTGCCGTCTTCCAGGTCAATTTCTTCGCGCCCGTGACGCTCGCCCGCGGCCTGCTGGCGGAGCTTGAGGCCGCGAAGGGCTCCATCGTCAACGTGACGTCCATCGCGGGCGTGCGCGTCCATCCCTTCGCGGGCACGGCCTATGCGACGTCGAAGGCCGCGCTGGCGGCGCTCACGCGCGAGATGGCGCACGATTTCGGGCCGCACGGCGTGCGCGTCAACGCCATCGCGCCGGGCGAAATCGAGACGGCGATTCTCTCCCCCGGCACCGAGAAGCTGGTGGACGAGATCCCCTTGCGCCGCCTCGGCAAGCCGGAGGAGGTGGCGCGCGCCATCTACTATCTCTGCACCGCCGAAAGCTCCTATGTGAACGGGGCGGAGCTGCACATCAACGGCGGCCAGCACGTCTGACGCTGCCCGCCTCTCCTCCATGCGAAACGGGCGGGTGGCCTGCCAAGCCCCCGCCCGCTCCCGATGCGTCCGTTTTGCCTGCGGGTTACGCCGCCGCCGCGCGCAGGCCTTCCTTGTTCACCCACGCCTCGGTCTCGTCGAGCGCGCGCTCATAGCGGTCGAACAGCTCGCCGACCTCGTCCTCGGTGATGATCATCGGCGGGCAGAGCGCGATGGACTCCCCGATCGCGCGCACGATCAGGCCGTGCTTCTCCATGAACTTCGCGCACTGCGCGCCGACGCCCGCCTTCGGGTCGAACGGCCGCCGCGTCGTCTTGTCGGCGACCAGTTCCGCCGCGCCGAGCAGTCCGCGCCCGCGCGCCTCGCCCACCAGCGGATGGTCGGCGAGCGCGTGGAGCCGCTTCAGGAAGGTGGGCGTCACGCCGCGCACATGATCCAGGATGTTGCGCTTCTGGTAGATCTCCAGCGTCTTCGCCCCGATGGCCGCGCCCAGCGGGTGCCCGCCATAGGTGAAGCCGTGGCCGAACAGGCCGATCTTCGCCGACGCCTGCTCCATCGCCTCGTACATGAAGTCGGGAATCATCACAGCGCCCAGCGGCGCATAGGCCGAGGTCAGCTGCTTGGCCGACGAGATCGTGTGCGGCTTCATGTTCATGGTCTGCGCGCCCCACCAGTTGCCGGTGCGGCAGAAGCCGTTGATGACCTCGTCGTCGATCAGCAGGATGTCGTGGCGGTCGAGCACCTGCTGGATTGCCGGGAAATATGTCTCCGGCGGCACCAGCACACCCCCTGCGCCCATGATCGGCTCGGCGATGAAGGCCGCGACCGTGTCCGGGCCTTCGCGCGCGATCAGTTCTTCGAGATCGCGGACCAGGCGGGCGACGAAGTCCTCCTCCGTCTCGCCCGGCTCCCCGAAGCGGTAGAAGTGCGGGCACGTCGTGTGCTTCACGAAGTCGAGCGGCAGATCCCAGTCGATGTGGTTGTAGGGCAGCCCGGTCAGCGAGGCCGACGCGATCGTGACCCCGTGATAGGCCTTCATGCGGCTGATGATCTTCTTCTTCTTCGGCCGCCCGATGGCGTTGTTGTAGTACCAGACGAGCTTGATCTGCGTGTCGTTCGCCTCCGACCCGGACGAGGTGAAGAAGACCTTGGAGATCGGCACCGGCGCGACCTCCTTCAGCTTCTCGGCGAGCGCGACCTGCGGCTCCGTCCCCTTGCCCGCGAAATTGTGGTAGTAGGCGAGCTTCCTCAGCTGCTCGATGCCCGCCTCGATCAGTTCCTCGTCGCCCCAGCCGAGGCCGGTGCACCACAGGCCCGACATGGCCTCGATATATTCCTTGCCCTGGTCGTCGCGCACGAAGATGCCCTTGCCGCTGTCCAGCATCATCGGGCCGGTCTGGCGGATCTTGTGCAGCGGCGTATAGGGGTGGACCACGTTTTCCAGGTCGCGGACCTGCATGTTGGTGAGCGGCATCGCACGCACTCCGGTCTTTTTTGTGAAATTGACGCGGGCGACATCCTACTCCGCTGGCCCCGTCCCCTGTAAAGCCGCTTGGGGCGCGCCATCAGCCCTGCGCGGGGCGCTTGGGGCCGCCCCTCCCGCCACGGCCTCCGCACATCGGGATGCGGCCCGCCAGACTGTAAATAATCCCTTGCACATGGTTAATTTGATTGTTACAAAAAGGGACACTCGTGCGAAACGGATGTCTGACCGGCGCGGGGCTTATGCGATCCGGTCAGCGTCCAGCCACGTCTCCTCAAAGACATCGCTGCCCGGATCCCATGCCCCCGCCGCAAGGCTCCCTCTGGCGGGTTGCGTTACACAGGGTTGCCTTGACACGGAGGAAGGGAACATGGCTTTCGCCGACTTCAATACGGGCGGGATCGATGACTTCAGTTCGGGCGCGGACATCGCCCCGGTCGGCGGCGCCGACTTCCAGGTCGCGCTCGGAAACACTGCGGGCGGCAGCGACGGTATCGGCCTTACCACGCGGACAGGCGTGCCGAGTAACAATCAGTTCACCTTCACCGGCGACAACGCGGACGACCTGCGATCGGCGGCCGGAAACGTGGTGCTCACCCTGTCTCCGGCACAGGTGGTCGACGTCGTGAGCATGGCTGAAGGCCAGGCTCCGGGCACGGACCTGACCCTGAACTCCGTCGTGTCGCTCGGCGGCGACAACGGCCACATCGCGATCTTCGACAGCCAGCAGAGGCCCGACGGCATCGGCCGGTACGACCCGCAGACCATCGGCGCCGCGGTGCATATCGCCGAGGACGGCACCCTGTCCCCCGTCGACGCATCGTTCTACGGCGGCTCGCGGGACGGTGGCATGACCATGCGCTTCAACGATGCGGTTTCTGTCAATGGCACGTCCCAGACGGGCGTGCAGATCGACATCGCGCGCACGTCGGCCGACAGCTTCGGCGGCAACAGCGTCATGGAAGCCCAGGTCTATGCGGGCGGGACCTACTACCCGCTCGACGCCTCCACGGTCAGCTACCAGCACTGACGGCCGGTGGGGTCCGCCCCGCCGCCGCCCTGCATTCCCGAGAACCACCGACCGGCCCGGCGCCTTCCGCCCGGGCCGGTTTGCTTTTGCTGCGAGTTGAACGCGATCGCACCGCACCCCATGGCTTCAGTACCGGAGACCTGCAAGCGCATGGCGCGCAGACAAAAACCCTCATTCATGCAATAAATGATTTCTTCAATTTGCCTGGATAGCCTCCGCCTGCACGTACTGTGAGATTCCGCCGCCCGCAGGCGACCGAATTAACGCAGATCGCACTCAGCACGGGGTTCCATTTGCGCCATGATTTTCGTTCTCGGTAGCGGCCGCTCCGGCACCACATGGCTGGCGAAGATTTTCGACAGCCACCCCGATACGCTTTACAGGCACGAACCGGACGCAAGTTTTCTCGACCCTCTCCTGCCATTTCTTCCTGCACGGGAAGAATTTGACACCCACGCCGCACGCGCCGCGGCCTATCTGCACGCGCTGCCGCACCAACGCGATCTGAAGTCGGCGGGCAGCCTGCCCGTTTTTCCCAAATCCTACCGGCCCGGGCTCCTTCAGGTGCCGCACCGCTGGGCCGTCATGGCCTGCAAGGCGGCTGGCCGTCTGCCGGGCCTCGGAGGCCTGCGCATCCCCGACCTCGCCCGCACGGCCCAGGCCGTCCCGGTGGTCAAGTCCGTCAACTCGATGGGCCGTGCCGGTCTCTTCCTCCATGCCATGCCGGAGATGCGCCTCATTCACATCGTTCGGCACCCGTGCGGGCACATCGGCTCTCGTATTCGCGGCGCGAAGCTCGGGTTGATGTCGGACCGGAACTATCTCGATGCCCTGTGCGGCCTTGCCGAGGCGCGCGCGCTCGGCTTCACGAGCGAACGGGTCTCTCAAATGAGCCAGCCCCAGAGGATGGCTGTCGCCTGGGCCATCAAGAACGAAAAGGCGATGGCCGAGATCGAGGGCAATCCAAACGCCCGCACCGTCGTTTACGAGGATCTGTGCGCCGATCCCGTGAGCGTGGCGAAAGACCTCTTCGCCTTTGCAGGCCTCCCGTGGTCCGAGCAGACTGCCGCCTTCCTGGGCGAGAGCACGACGAGCAGCGATTCCCGCTATTTCGGCGTGAACCGGGTCTCGCGCGACGAAGCGCTGAAATGGCGCAAGGAATTCTCCGAGGCGGACGTCGCCGGCATCCGGGAGATCGTCGCGGGCTCCAGGGCCGCCGCGCTCTATGAGGACCGCCAGCTACTCTGATCCCCTTCCCCCTTGGACATCGGCGCGTTCCGGGCCTAAATCAGGCCCAAGAGGACAAGAACACGCTTTCAGGGAGGGATGCCCATGCTCGGGCTGATGCAGGACTGGCCGCTTCTGTGCACGAAGATCCTCGACCACGCCGCCACCTACCACGGCGGTCGTCCGGTCGTGACCCGTACGGTCGAGGGGCCGATCCACCGCACCACCTATGCCGACATCCATCTGCGCGCGCGCAAGGTCGCCCAGGCGCTCGTCCGCGACGGCATCGGCTTCGGCGACCGGGTGGCGACCATGGCGACCAACACCTACCGCCATCTCGAGGCGTGGTACGGCATCCTCGGCATCGGCGCGGTCTACCACACCGTCAACCCGCGTCTCTTCCACGACCAGATCGTCTACATCATGAACCATGCGGAGGACCGCATCCTTCTCGTCGACGCGCCCTTCGTGCCGATCATCGAGGCGAACAGGGACCAGCTTCCCAAACTCGAGAAGGTCGTCGTGCTGTGCGGGCCGGAGGACCTGCCGGCCTCCGGCCTCGACCTCGTCTCCTTCGAGGACTGGATCGCGCCCGGCGACGGCGATTTCGCCTGGGCGGCCTTCGACGAGAACACGGCCGCCGGCATGTGCTACACCTCCGGCACGACGGGCAATCCGAAGGGCGTGGTCTACTCCCATCGCTCCAACGTGCTGCACGCGCTGGCGGTCAGCGTGCCGGACATGCTGAACCTCTCGATGAACGACGTCGTGATGCCCGTGGTGCCGCTGTTCCACGCGAACGGCTGGTCGCTCGCCTTCTCCGCGCCGCTTAACGGCTCCGCCCTCGTCATGCCCGGCGCGCGCATGGACGGCGAGGCGATCTACGAGCTTCTGGAGACCGAGAAGGTTAGCTTCACCGCCGCCGTCCCGACCGTGTGGCTGATGCTGCTGCAGCACATGGAGAAGCACGATCTGCGCCTCACGCATCTGAAGCGGGTCGCGATCGGCGGTTCTGCAGTGCCGCGCGCCATGATCGAGAAGTTCCAGGACAATTACGGGGTCGAGGTCATCCACGCCTGGGGCATGACGGAGATGAGCCCCATCGGTTCCGGCGGCACCATCAAGCCGGAGTACCGGCACCTCACCGGCGCGGCGAAGGTCGACCTGCAACTGAAGCAGGGCCACCCGCCCTTCACGGTCGAGATGAAGATCACCGACGACGCGGGCAAGCCGCTGCCATGGGACGGCAAGACCTTCGGCCGGCTCAAGGTTCGGGGCCCGTGCGTCGCGCGCTCCTATTTCCGCGGCGAGGGGGGCGAGATCCTCGACGAGCAGGGTTTCTTCGACACCGGCGACGTTTCCACCATGGACCCGCACGGCTACATGCACATCACCGACCGGGCCAAGGACGTGATCAAGTCGGGCGGCGAGTGGATTTCCTCCATCGACCTTGAGAACGAGGCCGTGGGCTGCCCCGGCGTCGCCGAAGCCGCGGTGATCGGCGTCGCGCATCCGAAGTGGGACGAGCGGCCGCTCCTCGTCATCGTGCGCAAGGAGGGGGCCGACGTGACCAAGGAGCAGGTGCTGGATCACCTCGCAAGCCGCGTGGCGAAGCTCTGGATGCCGGACGACGTCGTATTCGTGGACGAGATCCCGCACACCGCCACCGGCAAGATCCAGAAGATGACGCTCAGGGAGCAGTTCTCGGACTACAAGCTGCCGACCGTCGACGCCGCCGAATGACGGCGCGCCGGGGGTGGGTGCCCCAAGGCCGTTAATGCGTTCTTCGTGCCGATGGCCTATAGACGGGGCCATCCCCCGTACGGTTCACCTGTAGACGGCCATGACCGACACCCCTCCGCCCGCTCCCCCGGCGCCCGATCCTTTCAAGGGAAAGTCCACGCGCCATCACATGGTGGTGGGCACGGCATGGATGACCGCGCTGCGCTGGGGCATCCGGGGCATCGGCCTCATCTCCACGATCATCCTCGCGCGGCTTCTGGCGCCGGAGGATTTCGGCCTCGTCGCCATCGCCATGCTGTCGGTCGCCTTCCTGGAGGTGATGACCGACACCGGCCTGCGCTCGGCGCTGATCCGGCACGAGGCGCCGGAGCGTGCGCACTACGATACGGCCTTCACGCTCAATTTCCTCGTCGCGCTCGTGCTCTTCACCGCACAGGTCTCGCTCGCGGCCCCGCTCGCCCGTTTCTTCGACGCGCCCGCGGCGGAGCTTCTGATCAAGCTGCTTGCCTTCCGCACGCTGCTGCTGGGCCTGGAGAACATCGCGACCGTGAACTTCATGCGCGATCTCGCCTACGCGCGCGATTTCCGCTTCAACGTGGCGACCAAGCTGATCTCGGCGGTCCTGACGGTCACGGTGGCCGTGATCCTGAGGAACTACTGGGCGCTGGTCATCGGCCTGATCGGCGCCTCGGCGATCCGCACGGTCCTGTCCTACTGGCTGGTGCCCTACCTGCCGCGGCCGAACCTCTCGAAGACGCGGGAGCTTCTGGGCTTCTCCACCCTGATGATCCTCCAGAACTATGCGCTCTGGTTCAACGCGAAGGTCGACCAGATCGTTGTGGGCCGGATGTTCTCGACCGAAGCCATGGGCATCTACGCGGTCGGCAGCGACGTAGGCCAGTTCGCCACGGCCGAGCTTGTGGCCCCCTTGCGCCGCGCGCTCTTCCCGATCTTCGCCAAGCTGTCCGTCACCCCGCGCGAGCTTGTCGTCCACTACCGGCAGAGCTTCGCGGTAATCGCGCTGATCTGCACCTCCGTCGGCACCGGCATCGCGCTGGTGTCGCGCGACCTCGTCCTCGTCGCCTTCGGGGAGAAATGGATCGAACTCGCGACCGTCATCCCCTGGATTGCCCTCGCCGGCGGCCTGCAGGTCCTGGGCAACATGACGGCGACCCTGATGCAGGCAGTGGGCCGGCCCGCCTACACGACGATCCTGCAATACGTCACGCTCGCCATGATGGCGGTTGCCCTGCCGCTCGGCGGCATGATGGGCGGGATCGAGGGGGTGGCGCTCGGCCGCATGGCGGTCATGGTGCTGTTCGTACCGATGAGCTTCCTCGCGATCACGCGCGCCCTGCCGCTCACCTGGGGCCACATGGTCATGGAGCTGTGGCGCCCCGTCGTCGCCTCGGCGGTGATGGCGGGCGTGCTCGTCTTCCTCGTGCCGCCGGACTGGTCGGCCTCGCCGCTCGTGCGGCTGATAGGCGACTCCCTGCTCGGCGCTGTGGTCTTCGCCGTCGTGCTGCTGGGCTTGTGGACCGCCGCCGGCCGCCCGCCGGGGGTCGAGGCTTTCACCCTGCGCGCGCTCCGCACCCGCAGCTTCACAGCGACCGGCCCGGGCGCAAGCGGCCCGGCCAGCTAGCCGATCGACCCGCCCGGCGGGGCATAGCGCGCGCGCAAGGTCGCGGGCCCGTCGGCGCTGGCGCGGCCTTCGTCCACCATCTCCGCGAGATGCGCGAGGACGGAGCGCGCGGCCGCCGCGTGAAGCCGCGGGTCGAGGCCGACATAGATCCGCCGCACCATCTCCGGGATCGTCTCCACGCCGTCCGCCAGCACCTTTGCAATGGCCTGCTCACGCGCCTCCCTGTGGTCGAGGAAGGCCTGCACGAAGCCGTGCGGGTCCGTGACGGGCGCGCCGTGCGCGGGGTAGTAGACGCGGTCCTCGCGCTCCAGCAGCAGCCGCAGCGAGCGCTTGTAGGCCGCCATGTCCCCGTCCGGCGGCGAGATCACACTGGTCGACCACGCCATGACGTGATCGCCGGACAGCAGCGCGCCCTCCCGGTCCAGCGCGAAGCAGATGTGGTTCGAGGTGTGTCCCGGCGTGTGCACCGCGCTCACCCGCACGCCGCCCACGTCGACCGTGTCGCCGTGCCGGACCTCGACGTCGGGGCGGAAGTCCATGTCGCCGCCCTCCTCGACCGGCGTGTCCGGCCCCGCGCCCGACCCGTGCGGCCCGAAGCCATAGGTCGCAACCCCCGTCGCCTCCTTCAGCAGGGCGGCCGCCGGCGAATGGTCGAGGTGCGTGTGCGTCACCAGGATATGCGTGATCCGTTCGCCCTTCAGCGCCTTCAGGATCGCGGCCACGTGCGCCTCGTCGCGCGGGCCGGGATCGACGACCGCGACTTCCCCCTCGCCGATCACATAGGTGCCGGTCCCGGTGAAGGTGAACGGGCCCGGATTGTGCGCCTGGATGCGGCGCAGCTTCGGCCCCACGGGTTTCAGCACCTCATAGTCGCGGTCTGCCGTCTGGTCGAAGGGAATGCCGCTCAAGATCGTTCTCCCGCACCCTGCCCGCATTGTCCGCCGCGACTTCCGGCGCCGCCGGGCATGGCGCGCCGCGCGCGGATCGCGTATTCAAGGCTAGAGACGGGCGCGCGGCCCCGCAAGGCCGTGCGCACGCAACCGTCCGATGCTGTCGGGGGAGAGGCCCGCCATGTGGCGCTGGATACGGGTTCGGTTCAAGCGGCTGCTGCCGCGGGGTCTCTTCGCCCGCTCCATCCTGATCATCGTCACGCCCATCGTCCTCTTGCAGGCGGTCGTCACCTGGGTCTTCTTCGAGCGCCAGTTCGAGGAGATGACCCGCCGTCTTTCGCTCTCGGTCGCGGGCGAGATCTCCATGCTGGTCGAGGCCTACCGGGAGTTTCCCGATGCAGAGCAGGACCTGGCCGAGATCGCGCGCGAGACCATGTCGATCGAGGTGGCGTTCCTGCCGGGCGAGACGCTGCCGCCGCCCACCCAGCGGCCCTTCTACGACATCGTCGGCCAGACGCTCGCGCGCGAGGTGGCGCGCGCCGTCGGACGTCCGATCCGGCTCGACACGGCGCGGTTCGAGGACGTGGTCGACATCCGCATCCAGGTCGACGACGGCGTGCTGCGCGTGCTCGCCCCGCGCAAGCGCTTCATCAGTTCCAAATGGCACTTCCTGCTGGTCTGGATGGTCATTGCCTCCATCGTGCTGACGACCGTCTCGGTGCTGTTCCTGCGCGGCCAGGTACGGCCGATCCGCCAGCTTGCCCAGGCGGCCGAGGATTTCGGCAAGGGCCGCCAGGTCGACGACTTTCGCCCCTCCGGCGCGACCGAGGTGCGCCGCGCCGCCATCGCCTTCATGGACATGCGCGACCGCATCCGCCGCCAGATCGACCAGCGCACGACCATGCTCGCGGGCGTCAGCCACGACCTGCGCACGCCGCTCACCCGCATGAAGCTCGGCCTCGCCCTTCTGCCGCGGTCGGAGGAGGTGGAGGAGCTGGAGCGCGATGTCTCCGAGATGCAGCAGATGCTCGACGCCTATCTCGCCTTCGCGCGCGGCGAGCGTGCCGAGGAGCCGGAGGATACCGATCTGGAACGGCTCGCCTCCGACATCTGCCAGAACGCACGGCGCAAGGGTGCCGACGTCAGCCTCGCGACTGAGATCATGCGGCCTTCGACCGCGCGCGCCCATGTCCGGCCCGGTGCGATCACGCGGCTCCTGACCAATCTCGTGGACAATGCGGCCCGGCACGGCGACCGGGTGCGGGTGACGCTGCGCGCGGGCGGACCCGCGGCGGGCGCGGTGGAGATCGTGGTGGAGGACGACGGCCCCGGCATCCCGGCGGAGGTGCGCGAGGACGCCTTCAAGCCCTTCAACCGCCTCGACCCGGCCCGCACGCCGGAACGCGGCGGCGTCGGCCTCGGCCTCACCATCGCCCGCGACATCGCGCGCGCCCACGGCGGCGACGTGACCTTGGGCGAGAGCGCCATGGGCGGCCTCAAGGCAACCGTCCGCCTCCCCGCCTGAGAGGGGTCAATAGAGCCTTCCGCCGTCCGGAACCCCTTGCTGCGGCTGGATCAGCACCACCTCGCCATCAGCGTCGGGCACGCCGAGCGTCAGCACCTCCGACATGAACTTGCCGATCTGGCGCGGCGGGAAATTGACGACCGCCAGCACCTGCCGCCCCGGCAACTCGTCCAGCGCGTAGTGCTTCGTGATCTGCGCGCTCGACTTGCGCACGCCGATCTCCGGCCCGAAATCGATCTTCAGCTTGAAGGCGGGCTTGCGCGCCTCCGGAAAGGCCTCGGCCTCCAGGATCGTTCCGACACGCACGTCAACCTTCAGGAAATCCCCGAACCCGATCTGCGGCGCGGGACCGCCCTCGCCGTCGGCGCTCACGCACCGGCCTCCTGCATCTCCGGCGCGGCGTCCTCGCGTCCCCGCCTCGCTCCGCCGCAGCACGCCCGCTCCAGCCCGCGCATGATGCGGTCCGCGCGCGCAAGCTCCGCATCGAGCGCGGAGAGCGTGCGCGGCATCCCCTCCTCCGTTTCCGAGAGCCAGACCGGCAGGACGCGCGCCTGGATCAGCAGCAGCCCGCGGGCAAGTGCCGCCCCCTTCAGGCCGCCCGCCTCGATCCCCGCCGCCGCCAGCATCCAGCGCATGGAGGTGACCGCACCGCGCGCCGCGCACAGGGCCGCCAGCGGATCGCGCCCCCACTCCTCGCGCAGCCGGGCGATGGCGGGGCGATAGGGCTCCAGCGCCTCGAACCGGCTCATCGTCACGTCGAACAGGCGGTTGCGCGCGGTTTCGCCCGCGAGGTCGGCATCCTCCGCCGCCTCCAGCACCTGCGCATCGATCCGCGCGCGGAAATGATCGAGGATCGCGTCCTTGCCCGCGACCGCACGGCGCATGTCGGCGAGCGTGACGCCCGCCTCCTCCGCGATCTCGGGCAGCGTGAGGGCACGCCAGCCACGTTCGGGGATCAGGCGCATCGCCGCGTCCACCACCCGGTCCGCGACGCGCGGCGCGGCCTTCGCACGCGCGCCCGATTTCGCCCGCGTGCCCGTCCCCGCCGCCTTCGTTCCGCTGTCCTTGCTGGCCATGGCCGGTCTCCCGTTCCGTATCTGCCGTTCTTGAGGAGATAGGCGCGCGGCAGGCCCCTGTCGACCTATCCCGCCAGCTCGCGGGAGCGGCGCGTCGCCGCGGCGATCGCCTCGCTCAGCAGCTTCGCCATCGGCCCGGCGTCCGGATCGCCCTGGTGGTCGCCCATCAGCACGTCGAGCGCTGCGGCCGTCGTGCCATTGGGGCTCGTCACGTTGCGGCGCAGCTCTCCCGCGTCTTCGCCCGACCGGCGCATCAGCTCGCCCGCGCCCGCGACGGTCGCGCGCGCCAGCTTCACCGCAAGCTCCTCCGGCAGCCCGGCGTCGATCCCGCCGCGGGTCATCGCCTCGACCAGGTGGAAGACATAGGCCGGGCCGGAGCCGGAGACCGCGGTGACCGCATCCATCAGCCCCTCGTCCTCGACCCACGCGACCTCGCCCACCGCGCGAAGCAGCATCGTGGCGAGCGCGCGGTCGTCGCCGCTCACAGCCGCGTTGGGATAGCAGACGGTCATGCCGCGCCCGATGGCGGCGGGCGTGTTCGGCATCGCCCGGATGATCGGCTGGGACGCCCCGAACGCCGCCTCGAAGCCCGCGACCGTCTTGCCCGCCGCGACCGAGAGGATCAGCGTGCCCGGCCCCGCCATCCGCACGGCGTCCGCCAGCACCTTGTCCATCATCTGCGGCTTGACGGCGAGCACGATCACCCGCGGCGCGGGCACCTTGCCCACCTCCGGGTTGAGCAGCAGCCCGGCCTCGCGCACCAGCCCCGCCATGCGGTCGCCCACCCCGGGGTCGATCACCACGCCCGCGGGGCCTGCCACGCCGTTCTGGATCCAGCCTTCGAGCATCGCGCCGCCCATGCGGCCCGCGCCGACGAGCACGAGGGGGGCGTCCGGACCGACGCCGCCCTGCCTGTCTGAGCCCTGTTCCTGCAAGTCTTCCTTACGCCTCCCCGACGGTCTCCACCATGGCGGCGTCCAGCGCGTTCTTCGCGCTCTTCCCGCCCCACAGCACGAACTGAAACGCCGGATAGTACCGCTCGCACGTCTCGACCGCGATGTGCAACAGGCACTCCCACTGTTCCGGCCCCGTCGCGCCCCCGTGCACCAGCACGCCCTGCCGGTAGACGATGGAGCTTTCCTCCTGCCACATGTCGAAGTGGCCGAGCAGCAGTTGCTCGTTGATCTTGCCCGCAAGCACGTAAAGCTCCGCCGTCCGCTCCGGCCCCAGCCCGTTCTTCGGCAGGCCTGCGTCGAACGCGCAGGCGAGGTGCAGCGTGCCCATGTCGTCGCGCCAGGTGATCGCGATCTGATAGTCGCACCAGTTCCCCTTGACCGTCACGAGCAGTTCGTCGTCGGCGGTGCGTTCGCACGGCCAATCCTCCCCGAACACCGTCTCCTCGATCATGTCGAGCGGATTGGTGCGCTCAGGCGTACTGTCGAACGTGACGACCGTCATGGACCTGCCCTCCGGAAAGAAAAAAGCCCGGTGTCGGCCAAAGAGGCCGCCCGGACACCAGATCTTGCGTGCCATGGCACATGTTGGGGAAACCCCTTTAGAGGCACACGAGCCCTAGCAGGGTGACGCAAGAATCGGGGCGCTGCAAGCGGGGCTCCGGACGCACGCTTCAGGCATCTGTGGAGGAATTGGCGAAAGCCAATGTGCGCGCGGGCTTACGGCCCGCCGGGGTCGCCGTCGGTGCCGCTCTGCGCGGGATGGCGCAGGTGATGGGGCAGTTTTGCGAAGGCGTCCTCGAGCCGGGCGAGCCGTGCCTCGAGCTCCGCGTTGCGCTCCGCCGTCTTGCGGGCCAGTTCGGCCATGGCGTCGAAATCCTCGCGGTTCACCACGTCCATCTCGCCCATCAGGCTCTCCAGTTGCGCCTTGATGGCGGTTTCCGCCTCGTCGCGTACGCCCTGCGCCAGGCCCGCCGCATTGGTGGCGAGTTTCGCCAGATCGTCGAGCAGGCGGTTTCTCGTTTGCATGGGCGACGCCTCCGCGACAGGGGAACAAGGGCCAGGTGACAGGACATGACACCCCTTCGCCCGCCTTTCAAGTGTCCGTGCCCGTCGCGCCCGCCTCCCTTCCGTCCGCTTGACGCCGCCGCGCGCCCCGCCCACTCTCCGGCCCGGACATTCTCCTCGAAGCAGGCAGGGCCGCCCATGTACGCCGCCGCGATCCCCTTCCCCGCGATCGATCCTGTGCTGATCGAGATCGGGCCGCTCGCGATTCGCTGGTACGCGCTCGCCTATATCGCCGGGCTGGTGCTCGGGTGGCGGTATGTCGTGCGGCTGATGCGGCGCGAGGATCTGTGGGGCCGCCGGGGCGCGCCCGCGACCGCCGACGACATCGACGACCTGCTCACCTGGGTAGCGCTGGGTGTGATCCTCGGCGGGCGGCTCGGCTATGTGCTCTTCTACAACCCCGGCTACTATCTCGCGAACCCGTTGCAGATCCCCGTGTTGTGGGAGGGGGGCATGTCCTTCCACGGCGGGTTCCTGGGCGTGATCCTCGCCATTTTCGGCTTTGCAAGAAAACGCGGCATCCCGCTGTTTCCGCTGGGCGATTCCATCGCCGCCGCCGCCCCCATCGGCCTCTTCTTCGGGCGCATCGCGAACTTCATCAATGCCGAGCTTTACGGCCGCGCGACCGACGTGCCGTGGGCGGTGCTGTTTCCGGTTGCGCCCGACGGGCGTCTGGAGGCGCGCCATCCGAGCCAGCTTTACGAGGCGGCACTCGAAGGTCTCCTGCTCTTCCTCGTCCTGCGCTTTCTCACCCACCGGCGCGAGGCGCTGGAGCGGCCGGGCCTCGTCACCGGCGTCTTTCTCATCGGCTACGGGCTCTCCCGGATCGTCGTCGAGACGGTGCGGGAGCCGGATGCCCACATCGGCTATCTGGTACCGCTCGGCTGGACCGGCGTGACCATGGGCATGGTGTTGTCGCTGCCGATGGTGCTGATCGGCCTGTGGTTCGCGCTGCGGGCGCCGCGGCAGGCATGACGCGGGCGGCGACCGCGGTGCCCGCCCTGCACGACCGTATCGCGGCGGAGATCGCGGCCGACGGGCCGATGCCGCTCGCCCGCTACATGGCGCGCGCGCTGCTCGACCCGCGTGGCGGCTATTACACGACGGCCGAACCCTTCGGCGCGCGCGGCGACTTCATCACCGCGCCGGAGATTTCCCAGGTGTTCGGGGAGGTTATGGCCCTCTGGCTCGCGCAATGCTGGCTCGACCAGGGCGCGCCTGCCGCGCCTTTGCTGGTGGAGCCCGGCCCCGGGCGCGGCACGCTGATGGCGGATGCCTTGCGCGCTCTGAAGGCCGTGCCCCCCTTGCGCGAGGGGCTGCGCGTCCGTCTCGTCGAGGCGAGCCCGCGCCTGTGTACAGTTCAGGAGGCGACGCTCGCCCCCCTTGCCGCCGGCATCGACCTCGGCTGGGCAGAAACGCTCGACGCCGCGCTCGACGCGGGCGGCGGCCCGCTCCTCCTGCTCGCCAACGAGTTCCTGGACGCCCTGCCCATCCGCCAGTTCCGCCGCGAGGGGGACCGCTGGCACGAGGTTCTGGTGGGACTGGCCCCTAACGGCGCACTCGCGCCCGTCCTCGCCCCCGACCCTGTGCCCGAAAGCGCCGTCCGCGCGCCCGGCACCGCCCCCCTTCCCGCGGCCGGCGGCGCGGTGGTCGAGCGGTGCCCCGCGGCCGAGGCCGCCGTCGCCGCCATCGCCGCCCGCATCGCCGCAGGCGGAGGGGCCGCCCTTCTCGTCGACTATGGCTATGGGGAGAGGCCGGGCCGCGCGACGTTCCGCGCCTATCGCGGCCACGACCACGCCGACCCCTTTGCCGCGCCCGGCACGGCGGACCTTACCGCCTCGGTCGATTTCGCCGCGCTCGCGGAGACGGCCCGCGCCGCCGGGGCCGCCGCCTTCGGCCCGGTGACGCAGCGCGACCTGCTGCTGGCGTTGGGGGCGGAGGCACGCACCGCTGCGCTCTGCGCCCGCGCCACGCCCGCGCAAGCCGGGAAGCTGCGCAGCGGACTTGCCCGCCTGACCGATGCCGCGGACATGGGCGAGGCCTTCAAGGCCCTCGCCATCCTGCCGCCAGGTTCCCCCCCGCCTCCCGGTTTCGGAGACCCCGCATGACAGCCCCCGCCCCCCCGCGCCCCTCGCCCCGCACCGCCAGCGCGCTGTCGGGCCTTGCCGGCATCCGCCACGGCTTCTTCACCCGCGCAGGCGGCGTGTCGCAGGGCCTCTACGCGGGCCTCAACTGCGGCTTCGGCTCGAACGACGACAAGATCCACGTGGCGGAGAATCGTGCCCGCGTCGCCGCCGCGATGGGTGTTGCGCCCGCCAACCTGCTGACCGTCTACCAGGTGCACGGCGCCGACGTCGCGACCGTCACCGCCCCCTGGGCGCGCGAGGACGCACCCCGCGCCGACGCCGCCGTCACCGCGACGCCCGGGATCGCGCTCGGCATCCTCACCGCCGACTGCGTGCCCGTGCTGTTCGCCGACGCGGAGGCCCGCGTGATCGGCGCGGCGCACGCGGGCTGGCGCGGCGCGAAGGCCGGCGTGCTCAAGGCGACGGTGGAGGCCATGTCCGCGCTCGGCGCCGACCCTGCCCGCATCCACGCCGCGGTCGGCCCCGCGATCTCCGGCCCGGCCTACGAGGTGGGCGCAGAGGTGCGCGACGCCTTCACCGGCGACGCGGCGGGCGCGGCCCGCTTCTTCCGCCCGTCCGCGCGCGAGGGACATTTCCTCTTCGACCTGCCGGAGCTTGTCCTCTGGCAGCTCGAGGCGCTGGGCCTTCCCCGCGTCGACCGCCTGACCGATTGCACCTATGGCGAGGACGCGCTCTTCTACAGCTACCGCCGCGCGACGCACCGGGGAGAGCCCGATTACGGCCGCCAGGTTTCCGCCATCGCGCTCGCCTGAGCGGCCATCAACGGGCCCCCGCCAAGGGTGCCAACAGGGAGAGAGACGCGCCATGGCACTGCACTTCAGCCGGGAGGAGTTCGCCACCCGCCTCGACCGCACGCTCGCGGTCATGGAGGACAAGGGTCTCGACGCCCTGCTCGCCTTCGCGCCGGAGACGCATTATTGGCTCACCGGCTTCGACACCTTCGGCTATTGCTTTTTCCAGTGCCTCGTGGTGCGCGCGGACGGGCAGATGACGCTGCTGACCCGCTCAGCCGATTTGCGGCAGGCGCAGCAGACCTCGCTCATCTCCGACATCCGGATCTGGGAGGACCGCGACGGCGCCAACCCGGCGGAGGATCTGGCCGACCTTCTGGTCTCCCTCGGCCTTCTCGGCAAGCGCGTGGGCGTGGAGATCGACACCCACGGCCTCACCCACCGCAACGGCAAGCGGCTGGAGGCCGCCCTCGAGGGCCGCTTCGACATGCTCGACGCCTCGCTCCTCGTCCCGCCCCTGCGCCTCGTCAAGAGCGCGGCGGAGATCGCCTGCGTGACCCGCGCCGCAGAACTCGCCGACGACGCCTTCGACGCCGCGCTCGACGTGATCGCTCCCGGCGCGGACGAGGGCCATGTGCTCGCCGCCATGCAGGGCGCGGTGTTCGCGGGCGGCGGCGACTATCCCGGCAACCCGTTCATCATCGGCTCGGGCCGCGACGCGCTCCTGTGCCGCTACAAGTCCGGCCGGCGCGTGCTGGCGCCGCAAGACCAGATCACGCTCGAATGGGCGGGCGTGCATCGCCAGTATCACGCCGCCATGATGTGGACTGTGCCCGTGGGCCAGGCGAGCGACCGCCACAAGCGCCTGTTCGAGGTCTCGCGCGACGCGCTCATGGCGTGCGAGAGCGCGCTCGCGCCCGGCAACACCATGGGCGACGTGTTCGCAGCGCACGCGGAAACCTTCGACCGCGCCGGCCTGTCGCAGCACCGGCTCAACGCCTGCGGCTATGCGATGGGCGCGCGCTATGCGCCCTCGTGGATGGATTATCCCATGTTCTACAGGGACAACCCGGTGATCCTCGCGCCCGACATGACCTTCTTCCTGCACATGATCTGCATGGACAGCGAGACAGGCACCGCCATGACGCTCGGCCGCTCCTACCGGGTGACGCAAGCGGGCAACACCTGCCTCAGCCGGCGTCCGCTGGACCTGGTGGTGCGGTGAGAAAACGCTTTCCCGACAGGACGATGCAAGGCAGACTTCGCGCGGGAGACAAGCGTCCGGTTGCGGAGGGGCGACGCAATATGTGGGGGAAATGCCACCGCGCCGCGGCGCGCCTGGTGTGCGTGGCGGGATTGCTTCTCGCCGCGCCCGCGCTCCCTGCGCTTGCCCAGCAGGCGGCGGACGCACCCGTGTCCGCAGCTGAGCGGACACCGGTCGCGCCGGTACCGTTCGTCGCATCCGCCCCGCTCTCCGTCCCCCCGATTTCCGGCATGCCGGCTGAGCAGGGGGAGGCGCTGGCCGCCCGCCTGCGGGCCGAGGTTGCGCGCATCGGGCTGCGGGTGGCTGACGGTCCTCCCGCATCCGGCGCCGACGGCTTCACGCTCGAAGGCACGGCCGCCGCCGCCCGCGGGACGGAGGAGGCGACGGTCCTCGTGCTCTGGGGGCTCTTCCGCAACGACGGCGCGCCGGTCGACAGCTTCACGACCGAGCTTTCCCTGCCCGACGCGCACGGCGCCGATGCCGAGGGCGGGGCCA
The DNA here is from genome assembly GCF_024158125.1 of Futiania mangrovi. Lineage (NCBI taxonomy): Bacteria > Pseudomonadati > Pseudomonadota > Alphaproteobacteria > Futianiales > Futianiaceae > Futiania > Futiania mangrovi. Next base: position 220,207 of record NZ_JAMZFT010000003.1, read on the forward strand.
ATGTCGCGTGGGACGGCGTGACCGGCCGCGTGCTCGACGTGATCGCCCAGAACGTCGCGGAGGTGCTGGACGGCCTCGCCGTCGGTACGCGCCTTGCCGCGAACGCGCCCGTGCCCCGCCCCAATCCCGTGCGCGGCCAGGGCCCGGCTGTGGAGCTTTCCGCGCTCAAGGAACAGACGGGTCCCGCCCCCATCCTGCTCGGCCCGGTGACGGGCGCGCCGGGCGACGGCAACATCAGCCTGCGCGAGGCGATGCAGGACACGCTGAAGAAGCGCGGCATCCCCCTCGTCAGCGGCGAGGTGAAGCGCTGGTACGCCGTCTCCGCGCGCGTCGCCGCCCGCGACGCCGGCGGCGGTTCCCAGGCCATCGAGATCGTCTGGAAGGTCGAGGACCCGCTGGGGCTCGAGGTCGGCGTCGTGCGGCAGGAGAATACGCTCCCCCGCTCCTCCATCGTGCCCGCGTGGGGCGACGTGGCAGGCTTCGCGGCCGATGCCGCCGCCGACGGCATCGTCTCGCTGCTGGAGCAGGTGGGCGAGACGTACTAGCCTCGCCCGCGCCGCACGCGAGGGTGCCCCCCGGCGCTGTCGCTTTACAGTGCCGGGGCGGATTGCTAAACCGCCCCCGTCGCCGCCGGGCGGCAGGCTGCAACAGACGAAGGGTCGCGCGGATGAAGCTTCTCGCAGGGAACAGCAACCGTCCGCTGGCGGAGGCGATCGCCGCCTACCTCAACATTCCGATGACCAGGGCCATCGTCCGGCGCTTTGCCGACATGGAGGTCTTCGTCGAGATCCAGGAGAACGTGCGCGGCGAGGACGTGTTCGTCGTGCAGTCGACCTCCTACCCTGCCAACGACCATTTGATGGAGTTGCTGATCTGCATTGACGCGCTCAAGCGCGCCTCGGCCAAGCGGATCACCGCCGTCATCCCCTATTTCGGCTATGCCCGCCAGGACCGGAAGCCCGGACCGCGCACGCCGATCTCGGCCAAGCTGGTGGCCGACCTCATCACCCGGGCCGGGGCCACGCGGGTCCTGACGATGGACCTGCACGCGGGCCAGATCCAGGGCTTCTTCGACATTCCGACCGACAACCTGTTCGCCCAGCCGGTGATGGTCAACGACATCAAGGAGCGGATGTCGGGCGACGATCTCATGGTCGTCTCGCCGGACGTGGGCGGCGTGGTGCGCGCCCGCGCCATCGCAAAGCGTCTCGGCTGCCCGCTCGCCATCGTCGACAAGCGCCGCGACCGTCCGGGCGAGTCGGAGGTGATGAACATCATCGGCGAGGTGGCGGGCCGGCGCTGCATCCTCGTCGACGACATCGTCGATTCGGGCGGCACGCTCTGCAACGCGGCGCAGGCGCTGATCGACCAGGGCGCGACGGAGGTGTCGGCCTACATCACGCACGGCGTCCTCTCGGGCGGCGCGGTCGCGCGCATCACGGCGTCCGCACTGAAGGAGCTGGTGATCACCGACTCCATCCAGCCGACGGAGGCCGTGCGCGTGGCGCACAACATCCGCACCATCACCGTCGCCCCGCTGATCGGGGAGGCCGTGCGCCGCATATCCGGCGACGAGTCGGTGTCGGTCCTCTTCGACTGACCCTTCCGCCTTGGCGCGGCCTCAGCTGTAGGCCGCGTCGAAGAACTCCACTTCCAGTTCCGTCATGCGGCGGAAGGCGCGGGCGGCCGCCTCCTGTTCCTCGGGCGTTGCGGCGTCGAGCGTGCGGTCCATTTCCTCGCGCAAGCCTTCGACGAAGCTCCGGAACGCCGGGACCGCGTGCAGGTCGATCCATTCCTGCGCCCAGGCCCGGCGCGGACGCACCTCCGCCGCCTCCCGCACCCCCCAGGTCAGGTAGCACCATTCCGCGCACAGAAGACAGGCGAGCCCCTGCGCATAGGACCGTTCCGCTGCCGACAGCATCAGCCCGGCAAAGGCGCGCGTGACCTCGTGCACCGGCATGCGCGCCGCCTCCTGCGGCTCGATGCCCAGCTGGTCGAAGGTGCGCAGGAAGAAGTCGTTTTCCTCCGAGGTCAGCATGGCCGCAAAGGCTGCAAACCGGTGCTTGGCCGTCATGCCGGGCGCGCGCGCGATCAAATGACCCAGCACGCTCGCAAGATCCGTCACGAACAGGTGGTCCTGCACGGCATAGCGGCCGAACACCTCCGCGCTCAGCGTGTCGGCCCCCAGTTCCCGCGTGAAGCGGTGGCCGCAGGCGGCATCCCAGTGCGGCTGGGAGAGCCGAACCAGGATGTCCGTGGGCCGCGCGCCCGGCTCTGCGGCCCGCGCCTCAGCGTAGCTCGATGGCATACTCATCGACCGGCACCTCCTTCGTTACGATTCCGCGCGCCTTCAGGAACGCATGAAAGGCGTCGTAGCGCCCCCGGTCCAGCGCGGCGGGCCTGAGCGCGAAGCGCGGCAGCGTGTCCACCCACGCCCTCCGGTTCAGTTCGTCGTTCAGGTCCGCGCGCCAGGCCACGAAATCCGCGAACGCCGCGTCCGGGTGGTTGATCGTGTAGATCACGCCCTTCTGCACCGCGCGCAGGAAGGCCTTCAGCCGCGGATCGTCCTCGCCTCCCTTCCGGGCCAGATAGATCAGCTCGTCGTAAGGGGGAACCCCGTGCTCCTCCGGGAAGAAGGCGATCCCCTCCGCCCCCTCGATCTCAAGCTGATTCAGCTCGAAGTTCCGGTAGGCGCCGATCACCGCGTCCACCTGCCGGGCGAGCAGCGCGGGCGACAGCGAGAAATTGACGTTCACAAGCTCCACGTCGCCGAGCGTCAGCCCATGCGTCTCCAGCATCGCGCCCAGCACCGCGTCCTCGAACCCGCCGACGGAGAAGCCGACCTTCTTGCCCTTCAGATCCGCGACCGCCTGCACCGGCCCGTCCTTCAGCGCGACGAGCGAGGTCAGCGGCGTCGCCACCAGCGTGCCGATGCGCACCACCGGCAGGCCGCGGTCGGCGAAGATATGAAGCTGCGGCTGGTAGGAGACCGCGACGTCCCCCTGCCCCGCGGCCAGCAGCTTCGGCGGGTCGTTCGGGTCCGCGGGCTCGATCAGCGTCACGTCGAGGCCTTCTTCCGCGAAATAGCCGCGCTGCTCGGCCACGATCAGCGGCGCATGGTCGGGGTTCACGAACCAGTCGAGCAGCACGGTCATCGGCTCGGCGGCGCGGGCGCCCTGCGCGGCTCCCAGCGCGAGGATGGCGGCGACGGCGGCGGTCAGGACACGTCTCGGCATCGGGCGTCTCTCCTTTTCCCCCCTCGGGCGGGGCGGTTTGGCCGGGATGGGGAGAGAGGTCGGAGGCGTCCGGAAAATGCCTGTCGCGGCGGCTCCGGTGGCGTCCTGTCCCTCCCTGCGCCGGCATGATCCGGATCAGGTTCGAAGGGTCGGGGCGCCGTCGCCGCCCACTCTCAGCCCCGCGGTCGGGACTCCCCTGGGAACTCGCGTGCCCGCACACTGCGGCACCCGCGCCCGCCCCGTCAAGGCATGGGCCGCGCCGCGCAGGCTTGCGCCCGCGTGCGTCCTGGGCTAAACGCACGCACCATTGCAACAGCGCCGCACCCCTGGAGGCGGCGCCCGTACCTTATGGAGAAACGAGATGAGCAACGCACCGATCATCGTTGCGGAGCCGCGCGAACGGGTTGGCAAGGGGGCTGCCCGGGCCACGCGGCGCGAAGGCAAGGTTCCCGCGGTCATCTACGGCGACAAGAAGCCCCCCGTCGCCATCAAGGTGAACTACAACGAGCTTCTGAAGACGATCCACCGCGGCGGCTTCATGAAAACGATCTTCGAGATCGACGTGAACGGCGAGAAGACGCAGGCGATCGCCCGCGACCTTCAGCTCGACCCGGTGAAGGACCTGCCTCTCCACGTCGACTTCCTGCGCGTGGGCAAGGGCTCCAAGCTGACCGTCATGGTGCCGGTGGAATTCACCGACGAGGACGAGTGCCCCGGCCTGCGCCGCGGCGGCGCGCTCAACATCGTGCGCCACGAGGTCGAGATGGAAGTGCCGTCGAGCGCCATTCCGGAGAAGCTGACCGTCAGCCTGAAGGGCCTCGACATCGGCGACTCGCTGCACATCTCGGCCTTCACGCTGCCGAAGGACTGCACGCCCACGATCCGCGACCGCGACTTCACGGTCGCGACCATTGCGGGCGCCGGCGGGTCCGAGGCGGCCCAGGAAGAGGCCGCTGAGGCGGAAGGCGAAGAGGAGTGATCCTCCCGGCCTGCGCCTGCCGCTCCTCCGGGACCGGTGCGCGGGCCTGACGCCCCCTCTTGCGCCAGACACGGGCGGGAGACGCCATGCTGCTCCTCGTGGGCCTCGGCAATCCGGGCGCGAAATACGCGCACAACCGGCACAACATCGGGTTCATGGCGGTGGACGAGATCGTCCGCCGCCATGAATTCGGCCCGTGGCGGTCGAAGTTCGACGCCGAGATCGCGGAGGGCCGGATGGGCGGCGAGAAGGTTCTCGCCATGAAGCCGCAGACCTACATGAACGAGAGCGGGCGCGCCGTCGGCAAGGCGGTGCAGTTCTTCAAGATCCCGATCCACAAGATCGTCGTGATCCATGACGAGCTCGACCTCGCGCCGGGCAAGGTCCGCATGAAGACGGGCGGCGGGCATGCGGGCCACAACGGCCTGCGCTCCATCGACGCCCACGCCGGCAACGCCTACCGCCGCGTGCGCATGGGCATCGGCCACCCCGGCCGGAAGGAGCTTGTGACCCACTGGGTCCTCGGCGACTTCGCCAGGGCCGACGCAGATTGGCTCAACCCCCTGCTCGACGCGGTGGCCGGTGCGGCGCCCTATCTCGCACAGGGCGAGGACAGCCGCTTCCAGTCGGAGGTGGCGCGCAACGCCGCCCCGCCCCCACAGGAAAAGCCCGCTTCGGGCAAGACCGACGCGAAACCTGCCGCCTCCGCCCCAGAGGCTGCGAAAACCGACACGCCGGGCGGCCCCTTCGCCGCCCTCACCCGCCTGATCCGTCGCGAGGACTGAGAGCCCATGGGTTTCGAATGCGGCATCGTCGGCCTGCCCAACGTCGGCAAGTCGACCCTGTTCAATGCGCTGACGCGCACCGCCGCGGCGCACGCCGCCAACTACCCCTTCGCCACGATCGAGCCGAACACGGGCGAGGTCGCGGTCCCCGATCCGCGCCTCTTCACGCTGGCGAAGATCGGCGGTTCGCGCCAGGTGATCCCGACGCGGCTCAGCTTCGTCGATATCGCCGGCCTCGTGCGCGGCGCGTCGAAGGGCGAGGGCCTCGGCAACCAGTTCCTCGCCAACATCCGCGAGGTGGACGCCATCGTCCACGTCCTGCGCTGTTTCGAGGACGGCGACATCACCCATGTCGAGGGGCGTGTCGACCCGCTCGCCGACGCCGAGACGGTCGAGACCGAGCTGATGCTCGCAGACATGGACAGTCTCGAACGCCGCATTGCGCCCTTGCAGAAGAAGGCGAACTCCGGCGACAAGGAGGCGAAGGCCGAGGTTTCGCTAATGCAGGGGGCGCTCGACCTCTTGCGCGACGGCAAGCCCGCCCGTCTGCTCGAGATCACGCCCGAACAGGACAAGGCCTTCCGCGGCCTCCAGCTTCTGACCGCCAAGCCCGTGCTCTACGTCTGCAACGTGGACGAGGCGTCGGCCGCCACTGGCAATGCGCTGTCGGAGAAGGTGGCGGAGAAGGCCGCCGCCGAGGGCGCGGCCTGCGTCGTCATTTCCGCGGCCATCGAGGCGGAGATCGCCCAGCTTGCCGACGAGGAGCGCGACGAGTTCCTCGAAAGCCTCGGCCTCGCGGAGCCCGGCCTCGACCGGCTGATCCGTGCGGGTTACGAGCTTCTGGGCCTCGTCACCTATTTCACCGTCGGGCCGAAGGAGGCACGCGCCTGGACCATCACGCGCGGCACCAAGGCCCCGCAGGCCGCCGGCGTCATCCACACGGATTTCGAGCGCGGCTTCATCCGCGCCCAGACCATCGCCTATGACGACTATGTCAAATACAACGGCGAGGTCGGCGCGAAGGACGCCGGCAAGGCCCGCGACGAGGGCAAGGAATACGTCGTGCAGGACGGCGACGTCCTGCTCTTCAAGTTCAACGTCTGAGCTGCCGGGCCGCCCGGGCCGCGCGGTTCACGCGCGGCTTTTCGCCGGACACGTGCTCAGGCCCAGGATCGTGTAGGCCGGGCACGTGCCCGCCAGCGCCGTGACGATGGGCACGAGGCCGATCAGCCCCCACAACGTCTGCGGCCCCCAGAACACGAGCGAGACGAGGAACAGGCCCACGACGATCCGCAACACGCGGTCGATCGAGCCGACATTCTGCTTGAACATGGCCGAAGCCTCCCTGGCTAACGGGTACGCAAAGTACCCTCGCGTCGGGCGGGAGGATGCCGTCCTGCCGCTCGTGCGTCCTTGATCCGGATCATGTGCGCATCTCAGCCTTGCACACGCGCGGGGCTTGGCCTTCCCCGTCCCCCGCCGGTACAGTCGCTTCCGGATTTCCAACGACAACGGGATGCGCATGGCCGACTTGCTGCATTGGGAGGATTTCGAGGTCGGGCAGGTGTTCGACTACGGCTCCTACACGGTCACGGAAGAGGAAATCGTCGCCTTCGCGGAGGAGTACGATCCCCAGCGCTTCCATCTCGACGACGCCTATGCCCGCACGACCATCCTGGGCGGCATCTGCGCCAGCGGCTGGCACAGCGCGGGCATCTGGATGCGGCTGTTCAGCGACGGCTATGCGAACCGTGCCGCCAGCCTCGGCTCCCCCGGCGTGGACGATATCCGCTGGTTCAAGCCCGTGCGCCCCGGCGACGTGCTCACGGGCCGCAGCGAGATCCTCGCGCGCCGGGCCTCCAACTCCCGCCCCGACCTCGGCCTCAACACCATGAAGCACCAGCTTCTGAACGCCGCGGGCGAGGTGGTGATGGAGATGCACTCGACCCAGATGCTGCGCCGGCGCACCGCGCTCGCCACGGGAGGGGAGCGCGCATGACCGGCCTGCTGCCTGAGGACATCGAGACGGGCGTGCGCATCCGCCTCGGCGAGACGCACCTCACCCGCGACCTGATCGTGGGCTTTGCCGCGAAGTTCGACCCGCAGCCCTTCCACCTCGACGAGGAGGCGGGCCGGCAGAGCCTCTTCAAGGGCCTCGCCGCGTCCGGCTGGCAGCTTTGCGCGCTCTGGATGGGCCATTACGTCCGCTGGCGGGAGGGGATCATCCAGTCCTACCCGGACCCGGAGGGGGTGCGCGCCCGCCTCGGCCCCTCCCCCGGCCAGCGCAACATCCGCTGGATGAAGCCCGCGCTCATGGGCGACACGCTCACCTTCTACGCGACCCGCACCGCGGTCGAGGACTGGAAGAAGCCCGGCTGGGCGCTCACCACCGTGCTGTCCGAGATCGTCAACCAGCGCGGCGAGACGGCCTGCAGCTTCGAGGGCCTCGGCCTCGTCCGCAAGAGGCAGGACCCATGACGCTGCCGCCGCTGAAGACCCGCACCTACACCTACCGCGAGAACCGCTTCGATCCGGCCGAGCTTGCCGACATCACCGGCCTCGAGATGCTCCAGCAAATCCTCGCGGGCGAGCGCGCGCCGCCGTCGATCGCCGCCACCCTCAATTTCGCCTTTCACGAGGTGGGCCCGGGCCGCGTCGTCTTCCGGGGGGAACCTGCCGACTTCGCCATGAACCCGATCGGCGTGATGCACGGCGGCTGGGCGGCGACGCTGCTCGATTCCTGCATGGCCTGCGCGGTGCAGACGACCTTGCCGCGCGGCACCGCCTACACCACGGCGGAGCTTTCGGTGAACCTGACCCGCGCGATCCTGCCCTCGACCGGCCCGCTGCTCGCCATCGGCACCGTGATCCACGGCGGCCGCCGCGTCGGCACGGCGGAGGGACGCCTGGTCGGCGAGAAGGACGGAAAGCTCTACGCCCACGGCACCACGACCTGCGTCATCTTCCCCGTGGAGTGACCCGCCCAAACCGCCGCACACAAGACGGCAGCATCAGACGAGGACCGCCGCCCGATGAACATCTATCACCTGCTCGCCCGCGCCAGCACCGTGCACCGCGACCGCCCCGCCGTGGCGCTGGGCAAGACCGTGCTGCACGATTTCGCCGCGCTCGACGCGCGCGCCCGCGCAATCGCGGCGGGCCTTCTCTCTTCTCACGGCCTTGCGCGCGGCGACCGCGTCGCCATCGTCGCGGCCAACACGCCGGCCTATGTGGAGACCGTCTGGGGCATCTGGGCCGCGGGCCTCGCCGCCGTCCCGGTGAACGCCAAGCTGCACCCCAAGGAGATCGCCTACATCCTCGACCATTCGGGCGCGCGCGTCGTCTTCGCCTCGCCCGACAAGGCCGACGCCGTGGCCGAGGCGCGCACCCATGCGCCGGGCGTGGAGACCGCGATAACGCTCGACGGCCCCGATCACGACGCGCTGCTGGCCGGGACCCCGCTCGCCAGCCACGCGGAGATGGCGCGCGACGATCTCGCCTGGCTCTTCTACACCTCCGGCACGACGGGCCGGCCGAAGGGCGCGATGATCACGCACGACAATCTGCTGGCGACGACCACCAGCTATTTCCTCGACATCGACCAGGTGCCGCCCGGCGGCGCGATCGTCCACGCGGCGCCGATGTCGCACGGCTCCGGCCTCTACATGTTCCCGAACGTCGCCATGGGCGCGGCGCAGGTGATCCCGGAGTCGGGCGGCTTCGACGCCCTGGAGATCATGGACCTCATCGCCCACTGGCCCGAGGTCTCGATGTTCGCCGCCCCCACCATGATCAACCGGCTGGTGGCCAAGGCGCGCGAGGCGGCCGCCCCCGACTTCTCCAACCTGCGCGTCATCGTCTATGGCGGCGCGCCGATGCACGTCGCGGACGTGGAGCGCGCGCTGGACGTCCTCGGCCCCCGCCTCGCACAGCTTTACGGCCAGGGCGAGAGCCCGATGTGCATCACCGGCCTGTCGCGCGCCTATTACGTCGACCGCACCCATCCCCGCTTCCGCGACCGGATCGCCTCGGCGGGTTTCCCGCAGTCGGTGGTCGAGGTGCGCGTGGTGGACGAGAACGATACCCCCCTGCCCCCAGGCCAGGAGGGGGAGATCGTCGCCCGCGGCAATCCCGTGATGAAGGGCTATTGGAAGAACCCGGAGGCGACGGCGGAAACCCTGCGCGGCGGCTGGCTGCACACGGGCGACGTGGGCGTGTTCGACGAGGACGGGTTCCTCACCCTCAAGGACCGCTCCAAGGACGTCATCATCTCCGGCGGCACCAACATCTACCCGCGCGAGGTGGAGGAGGTGCTGCTGCGCCATCCGGGCGTGCTGGAATGTTCCGTCGTGGGCGCGCCGCACGCCGACTGGGGCGAGGAAGTGGTGGCCTTCGTCGTCGCCCAGCCGGGTGTGACGCTGGACGAGGCCGACCTCGACGCCTTCGTCACCGCCGAGATCGCGCGCTTCAAGCGCCCGAAGCGTTACCGCTTCATCGCGGACCTGCCCAAGTCGAACTACGGCAAGATCCTCAAGCGCGAACTCCGCGACCTGCTCGCGGCGGAGGCGAAGGATGCGGCGAACGCGGGCTAGCGTACCGGGGGCCGCCTAGACCCCCTTCACCGCCGCCTCTTCCCAAGTCCGGTAGAGGATCCAGTCGCTGACCGCCGCGACATAGTCGAGGCTCGTCTCCGAAAGCTCCGGCTGGTAGGTGCGGAAGCGGCTGACGACCGGCGCATACATGCAGTCCGCAATGGTCGGGCGGCCGTAGAGGAAGCGCCCGCCCGCACCGTATGCCGACCGCGCCTCCGCCCACAGGGCCTCGATCCGCGCAATGTCGGCGGCCACGCCCTCGGCGTCGAGGCCGCGCCCCGGATGCTCGCGTGCCATGTCCATCGGGCAGTTCTTGCGCAGGGGCGCGAAGCCCGAATGCATCTCCGCGGCGGCGGCGCGCGCGTGCGCCCGCGCCTCCCGGTCCTCGGGCCACAGGCCTGCGTCGGGGAAAAGCTCGTTGGCGTATTCGCAGATCGCCAGCGAATCCCAGACCGTGAGGTTCTGCCCGTTCACCTCGTGATGCAGCACCGGCACCTTCGCCGCGCCGTGCAGCTTTTTCAGCGCCGGGGTCGTGCCGTGCTCGCGCAGCGGGATCAGCACCTCCTCGAACTCCGCGTTCGCGAGTTTCAGCGCCAGCCACGGCCGCATCGACCAGGACGACCACGCCTTCGTGCCGATGTAGAGCGTCAGCCGTCCCGTCATGCGTCCCCCTTTTGCCCCTTCGTCAGACCACGAACCCATAGGCCAGGATCATGACGATAGCAGCCCCCAGCATGGAGAAAACAAGGATCTTGCGGACGTTGGCGTTTCGCGAGGTTTCGCCCTGCCGGGCGCGTTCGCCGTTCTCGGTGACCATGACGGCCTCCTTTCTGCCCATGGGGCAGCGCGCGGGCACATCCCCGCGCCACCCTGTCTCACCTCGTCAACGCGGGAGTCAGGCCTTGGGTTGCTGGCCGTAGGTGCGGAATTTCCCGATCACGCGCGCCATCTCGTCCCGGTCGAGCAGGCGCACGCCCCCGACCCCCAGCGCCGTCACATATTGCGCCGCGAGCGTTTCGACCTCGTGCGCCAGCGCCAGCGCCTTCTCCGGCGTCGCCCCGCACGCGATCACCCCGTGATGGGCGAGGAGGCAGGCATTGCGCCCCTTCAGCGCCGCGACGACGTGTCCCGCCAGTTCCTCCGTCCCGAAGGTTGCATAGGGCGCGCACGCGATGTCAGTCCCGCCCGCGACCGCCACCATGTAGTGGAAGGGCGGGATACCGTCCCGCTGCCCCGTCTCGGTGCAGGCGAGCGCGGTGGCAAAGCGCGAATGGGTGTGCACGACCGCGCCCACGTCCGGCTTCGCGGCATAGACCGCCATGTGGAAGTGCCATTCCGAGGAGGGCAGCGGCTCGCCCTCCCGCGTCGCCCCGTCCTCGCCCACGAAGCTCAGTTGCGCTTCCGTCAGGCCCTCGTAGGGCACGCCCGTCGGCGTGATGACCATGCCGCCCGGCACGCGCGCCGACACATTTCCCGATTTCCCGGGCGTCAGGCCCGACCGGCTCATGGCCAGCGTCGCGGCCAGGACACTGGCGCGCGCCGCGCCCTCCGCGCTCATCCCCGCCGCTCCGGATAAAGGTCCAGCAGGCCCTCCGCGCTCGCCGGGCACACGCCGCGCTCCGTCACCAGCGCGGTGACGAGGCGGGCCGGTGTCACGTCGAAGGCGGGGTTGCCCGCCGCGCTTCCCGGCGCGCTCACCTGCACCGTCTCGATGCGCCCGTCGGCGGTGCGGCCCGTCAGGTGCGTCACCTCCTCGCCGGACCGGTCCTCGATGGGGATCGCGCCCACGCCCTTCGGCAGCGTCCAGTCGATCGTCGTGTAAGGCAGCGCCACATAGAACGGCACGTCGTTGTCGTGCGCCGCCAGCGCCTTGAGGTAGGTGCCGATCTTGTTCGCCACGTCGCCGTTCGCCGCCGTGCGGTCCGTGCCGACGATGCACAGGTCGACCAGCCCGGCCTGCATCAGGTGCCCGCCGGCATTGTCCGCGACGATGGTGTGCGGCACGCCGTGCCCGCCAAGCTCGAACGCCGTCAGCGCCGCGCCCTGGTTGCGCGGGCGCGTCTCGTCCACCCACACATGCACGTCGAGGCCCTTGTCGTGCGCCATGTAGATCGGCGCGAGCGCGGTCCCCCAATCGACGCAGGCAAGCCAGCCCGCATTGCAGTGCGTCAGGATGTTGACTCGCTCGCCGGCCTTCTTCCTCGCCGCCGCCTGCTCGATCAGCTTCAGCCCGTGCGCGCCGATCCTGCGGCAGATCTCCACGTCGGCGTCGCAGATCTCGGCGGCCCGGGCCCACGCCGCCTCCAGCCGCTCGCCCCGCGGCCGGTTGCGCACGGCGGCCAGCATCTCGTCCACCGCCCACATCAGGTTGATCGCGGTCGGGCGCGCGGCCTTCAGGCCCTTCGCCGCCGTCTCCAGCATCTCGTCGGAGGCATCCTCCGCCAGCGCCAGGCACATGCCATGGGCCGCCGTCGCACCGATGCAGGGCGCGCCGCGCACGACCATGGTGCGGATCGCTTCCTCCGCGTCCTGCCAGCGGTTGAGCGTGCGCGTGGCGAAGCGGAAGGGCAATTGCGTCTGGTCGATGACCACGACGCTCGCCTCCCCCTCGCCGCGCCAGATGGTGCGATAGTGCGTGCCGTCGATCTTCATGGGCGCCTCACCTGCTCGGGGTCTGCCGCGTGCATCTCTCGCGTGCCGTCCCTCTTAGGGCCTTCCATGTCGCGATGCGGGCCCGCCCCGTCAATGCCCTCTCAATGCCCCTCATAGCTCGCGAGCGCGAACACCGGCACGTCCAGCGCCTCGATCCGCTTGCGCCCGCCGAGGTCCGGCAGGTCCACGATGAAGGCGCAGCCGACCACCACGCCCTCCATCCGGCGCACGAGCTTGATCGCCGCCTCGACCGTTCCGCCCGTGGCGATCAGGTCGTCGACGATCAGCACCTGCTCGCCGGGCTTCACGCTGTCGACGTGCATCTCCAGCGTGTCGTGGCCGTATTCCAGCGCATAGTCCTCGGCCAGCGTCTTCCAGGGCAGCTTGCCCTTCTTGCGTACCGGCACGAAGCCGATGGACAGCTGGTGCGCGACCGCGCCGCCGATCACGAAGCCGCGGCTCTCGATGCCTGCGACCTTGTCGATGCGCGTCCCGGCATAGGGCTGGACCAACTCGTCCACCACGCGCCGGAACCCGCGCGCGTCGCCCCACAGGCTGGTCACGTCGCGGAACATGATGCCGGGCTTGGGATAGTCCGGGATGGTGCGGATCAGGCCCTTGATGTCCATCGCGTTCAGCCTCCCAGTACGCGGCCCGCGACCGCGTCGAGTTTCTTCAGCATCTCCGGGTCGCGCGCGTCGGGCGCGGTGATCAGCGCGGTGTCGAGCACGTGGTTGCAGCCGCGCGGGCAGGCGCCGTCGTGCCGCGCAAGCTCCGGCGCGGCGCGCGCGACGAGGCCGCGGGCCTTCACCGCGTTGCCGACCAGAACGCGGATCACGCTTTCGACCTCCACGTGCTCATGGTCCGGGTGCCAGCAGTCGTAATCCGTGACCATGGCGACGGTCGCGTAGCAGATCTCCGCCTCGCGGGCGAGCTTGGCCTCCGGCATGTTCGTCATGCCGATCACGTCGCAGCCCCACTGCCGGTAGAGGTTTGACTCCGCGAGGCTGGAGAACTGCGGCCCCTCCATCACCAGGTAGGTGCCGCCGCGGTGGACGGTGATGCCCTCGGCCCGCGCCGCCGTCTCCAGCATGTCGCCAAGCCGCCCGCACACCGGGTGCGCCATGGAGACGTGCGCCACCATGCCGTTGCCGAAGAAGCTCTTCTCGCGCGCGAACGTGCGGTCGATGAATTGGTCGACGACCACGAAGTCGCCCGGCGCCAGCTCCTCCCGGAACGAGCCGCACGCCGAGACCGAGATGATGTCCGTAACGCCCGACCGCTTCAGCGCGTCGATGTTGGCGCGGTAGTTGATGCCGCTCGGGCTCAGCCTGTGCCCGCGGCCGTGGCGGGGAAGGAACACGAGCTCGGCCTCGCCCAGCCGTCCGAACAGCAGCGCGTCCGACGGCGCGCCCCAGGGCGTCCCCACCTGCCGCCATTCCTTGTCCTCGAGCCCGTCGATCTCGTAGAGGCCCGAACCGCCGATGATTCCGATGCGCCGCGTCATGTCGTGAGACACCCCTCTCTGCCCTTGTCTGCCTGTTTCCGGGCGTTCTGGCACGCCGCCCGACAGATGAAAGGCCGCGCGAGGGGTGCTCGCGCGGCCTTGCCGTCTCTCACCCCTCCGCGAGGAAGGGGGCAGGGATCCCGCCGCTCAGTGCGCGATCCCCTTCCACATCTTCTTGTAGCTCGCGTAGAGCAGGCCCGCGAGGATGAACAGGAACAGCATGACGCGCAGGCCGGTCTCCTTGCGCTCGACCATGGTCGGCTCGGCCGCCCAGGCAAGGAAGGCCGCCACGTCGCGCGCCATCTGGTCCTCGGTCGCGGGCGTGCCGTCGGCATACTCCACCAGCCCCTCCATCAGCGGCGGCGCCATGGCGATCCACGGGCCGTTCGCAAAATAGGGGTTGTAGTTGCTTCCCGCCGGCCCCTCGCCCGCGTCCGCCGGCGGCTCCTGGTAGCCGGTCAGCACGGAGTAGACGTACTCCGGCCCGCCGATGCCCTCGAAGAACTGCTTGATGGTGCCGTGGAAGCCCGCCCGCGCCTTGGTGATCAGCGACAGGTCAACCGGATAGGCGCCGTTCGCCGCGGTCGCCGCTTCCTTGTTCGGGAAGGGAGCCACGAACCTGTCGGAGGGCAGCGCCGGACGCATGAACATCTCGCCCGAGCTGTCGGGACCGTCCTGCACCTCGTACTGGGCCGCGATGGCGCGGACCTCTTCCTCGGTGAAGCCCGGCCCGTTCTCCTCCCCCAGCGCCCGGTAGTGCACATAGTTCATGGAGTGGCAGGCCGCGCAGACCTCCTTGTACACCTGGAAGCCGCGCTGCAGCTGGGCCCGGTCGAACTTGCCGAACGGCCCCTCGAAGCTGAAGTCGATGTTGATCGCGGGCTCGACCTTGCCGGCGGCGAGGGCGGCCGGACCGCCCATGACCGCCATGCCGAGGGCGAGGCCAAGGATGACTGTCGTTTTCTTCATTGCTCTCGATCCCATCATCCAGGCGTCACTCGGCGGGCTGGGCAGCCGCGCCGCCCTCGCCCTTGGACTTCGCTTTCGCCAGCACGGCCTCGGCGATCGACTTCGGCCGCGGCCGCGGGGTCTCCATGAGCCCCACGAGCGGCATGATCACCAGGAAGTGCAGGAAGTAATAGGCGGTCGCGATACGGCCGATGATGATCCACACGCCTTCCGCCGGGCGGGAGCCGACATAGCCCAGCACGATGCAGTCGATCACCAGCAGCCAGAAGAACTGCTTGTAGATCGGCCGGAAGGTCGCCGAGCGCACCTTCGACGTGTCGAGCCACGGCACGATGAACAGCACCGCGATGGCGCCGAACATCAGCAGCACGCCGCCCAGCTTGTCCGGCACCGCGCGCAGGATCGCGTAGAACGGCAGGAAATACCATTCGGGCACGATGTGCGCCGGCGTGACCAGCGGGTTCGCCTCGACGTAGTTGTCGGGGTGGCCCATGTAGTTCGGCATGTAGAACACGAAGAAGGCGAACACGATCACGAAGACCACGAGCGCGAAGGCATCCTTCACCGTGTAGTACGGATGGAACGGCACCGCGTCCTGCTTGGGATCCTTCACGTCGATGCCGAGCGGGTTGTTGTTGCCCGGCACGTGCAGCGCCCAGATGTGCAGGACCACCACGCCCGCGATCGCGAACGGCAGCAGATAGTGCAGCGAGAAGAAGCGGTTGAGCGTCGGGTTGTCGACGTTGAAGCCGCCCCACAGCCACGTCACCACCGACTCGCCCACCAGCGGGATCGCCGAGAACAGGTTGGTGATCACGGTCGCGCCCCAGAAGCTCATCTGCCCCCAGGGAAGCACGTAGCCCATGAACGCGGTGGCCATCATCAGCAGCAGGATGACGACGCCCAGGATCCACAGCACCTCGCGCGGTTCCTTGTAGGAGCCGTAGTAGAGGCCGCGGAAGATATGGATGTAGACGGCGATGAAGAACATCGACGCGCCGTTCATGTGGATGTAGCGCAGCAGCCAGCCGCTGTTCACGTCGCGCATGATGTGCTCGATCGACGCGAAGGCGTAATCGGTGTGCGGCGTGTAATGCATCACCAGCACGACGCCCGTGATGATCTGTACCACCAGCATGAACGTCAGGATGCCGCCGAAGGTGTACCAGTAGTTCAGGTTCTTCGGGGTCGGGAATGCGTTCAGCTGATCGTTCATCAGGCTGAAGATCGGCAACCTGCTGTCGACCCAGGCGGCAACCTTGTTCTTGGGAACGTAGTTCGAGCCGTGTCCGCTCATGGTTTCAGACCTCACCCGATTCGGATCGTCGTGTCGTCGAGGAATTCGTAGGGCGGCACGTCGAGGTTCCGAGGCGCCGGCCCGCGGCGAATCCGCCCGGACGTGTCGTAGTGCGAACCGTGGCACGGGCAGAACCAGCCGCCGTACTCGCCCTTTGCTTCGCCGCTGCCCTGCCCGTTCGGCACGCAGCCGAGGTGGGTGCAGATGCCGATCATCACGAGCCACGCCTCGTGGCCTTCCTTCACCCGCTCCGCATCGGTCTGCGGATCGGGCAGGTCGGCGACGGCCACCGAGCGCGCCTGCTCGATCCGCTCCGGCGTGCGGTGGTCGATGAACACCGGCTTGCCCCGCCAGGTCACGGTGACCCGCTGGCCTTCCTCGATCGGCGACAGGTCCACGTCCGTGGACGCCAGCGCCAGGACCGACTTGTCCGGGTTCATCTGGTTGATGAGCGGCCACACGGCCCCGGCCGCGCCGACCGCGCCGAAGGCGGCGGTCGCGACATAGATGAAATCACGACGCGTTCCGCCGTCCCCTTCGGACGACGGGTCATGCGTTTGGTGAGCTGTGGTGTCCGTCACTGGTCCCAACCCTTGTCTTGCCAAGCCCTGTCTGGCGTACCTGTCTTGCCCGCCTCGTGCAAAATGGCACGCCCCGGCGGTCGCGTATTACACCATGACCACATATTGTCCAATCCCCCCGACGCGGCGATGTGACGTAATGCGGCATGCCTGCCCCGCAGGACCGCCTGCCGCCGCGCGCGGCGGAGTATGGCATGGACGCGCGCGCTGTGCGACATGAACGGCACCCGGATGCCGTCTGAAGGAGCCGTCTTGCGATGACCGACCAGCCCCCCGCCCCCGCCTGGATTCCCGGCGAGACAGAGAAGGATGCCGCGGCCGCATGGTTCCGCACCCTGCGCGACCGGATCTGCTCGGCGTTCGAGGGGATAGAGGACGCGCTCGAAGGCACGCGCCATGGCGGCCTCGCGCCCGGCCGCTTCGCGCGGCGGCGCTGGCAGCGCCCCTCCGACGACGGGTCGGACGCGGGCGGCGGCGAGATGTCGCTCATGCACGGGCGGGTGTTCGAGAAGGTGGGGGTCAACATCTCCACCGTGCACGGGCACTTCTCGCCCGATTTCGCAAGGCAGATCCCCGGCGCGAGCGCGGAGACCCCGTTCTGGGCGTCGGGCATCAGCCTCGTTGCGCACATGCGCTCGCCAAAGGTGCCGGCGGTGCACATGAACACGCGCATGATCGTGACCTCGAAGGGCTGGTTCGGCGGCGGCGCGGATCTCACGCCCATGGTGCCGGACGAGGACGACACCGCCCGCTTCCACACGGCGCTCAAGGCCGCGTGCGATGCGCACGATCCCGATTATTATGCCCGCTTTTCAAAGTGGTGTGACGAATACTTCTTCCTGAAACACAGGAACGAGCCGCGCGGCGTCGGCGGCATCTTCTACGATTATCTGGACACGCCCGACCGGCAGGCCTGGGACCGCAATTTCGCCTTTACCCGCGAGGTGGGCAATGCTTTCGCCGAGGTCTACCCGGAGATCGTGCGCCGCCACATGGAGCGCGACTGGA
The DNA here is from genome assembly GCF_024158125.1 of Futiania mangrovi. NCBI lineage: Bacteria > Pseudomonadati > Pseudomonadota > Alphaproteobacteria > Futianiales > Futianiaceae > Futiania > Futiania mangrovi. The sequence continues at coordinate 237,813 of NZ_JAMZFT010000003.1, forward strand.
CCGAGGAGGAGCGCGCCCACCAACTCGTCCGGCGCGGCCGCTATGTCGAGTTCAACCTGCTCTACGACCGCGGCACGCTGTTCGGGCTCAAGACCGGCGGCAACATCGAGGCGATTCTCATGAGCCTGCCGCCCGAGGTCCGCTGGCCCTGAGGCCGCCCTCCGCCTCGATCAGGCGGCGGGCGTGTGCCAGGAGCCCTGCGCGGTCCTCCGCGAAGCCGCCCGCGATCCAGTCGGCCTCCAGCCGCTTCAGCAATTTCCCCAGCGCTGGCCCCTGCGCCGCGCCGAGGTCGGCCAGGTCGCGGCCGTTGAGCGGGAAGGCCGGCGGCTCCCAGGCCGTCAGCCCCGCCAGCGCCTGCCAGCGTCCATCGCCCGCGTCCGCGCCGGAAAGCGCCCAGCCCGCCACCACAGCGTCGCGCCAGACCACGCGGCCGGCACGGTAGATCTCTGCCCGCGCCTCCGCCTCGCCCATGTGCGGGTCGATCCGCGGCACCAGCGTGCGAATGTCGTCCAGGTGCCCTGCCTGCCGGTTGGAGAGCCGCAAGCTGTCCTTCAGCCTGCCCGTCCGTCCTGCCGTCAGCGCGACGAGGCGGCGCATGGGGCCGGGGTTGTAGTCCAGCGCGATCTCGACCGTGACGACGCGCGCCATCGCCTCCACCTCCCGCGCGTCGGGCAGGATCTGCGCCAGCACGCCTGTCTCCGCCATGCCTTCGACCGCGGTGCGCGGGTCGCGCGCGGCCATCAGCTTCATCGTTTCCTTGCCGATCCGTTCCGCCGAGATGCGGCCAAGCCCCTCGACATGCGCCGCGCAGGCGCCGAGCCCTTCCGCGTCGAGCGCGCCCTTCCCGTACCAGGCATGGAACCGGAAGAACCGCAGGATGCGCAGGAAGTCCTCCCCGATGCGGGCGTGCGGGTCGCCGACGAAGCGCACGCGCCCCGCCAGCGCGTCCTCCAGCCCCCCCAGCGGATCGACGAGCGTGCCGTCGGCCTCTGCATAGAGCGCGTTCATCGTGAAGTCGCGCCGGGCCGCGTCCTCCGCCCAGTCGTCGGTATAGGCGACCGTGGCGTGGCGGCCGTGCGTCTCCACGTCGCGGCGCAGCGTCGTGACCTCGAACGGCCGGCCGTGGCTCACCAGCGTCACCGTGCCATGGTCGATGCCGGTCGGAACGGACTTGATGCCCGCGGCTTCCGCCCGGGCCATCACCGCGTCCGGGGTCAGCGGCGTGGCGATGTCGATGTCGTCCACCTCCGCGCCCAGCAGCGCGTTGCGCACGCATCCGCCGACAAAGCGCGCCTTGCCGCCGTCCGCCGCCAGTGCCGCCATCACCTCGCGCGTCGCGGTCGCCTCCAGCCAGTCGCCGGCAATCCTCATTGCCTCTCCTGAACCGGTTCGAAGCGTCCGGGGACGAGCTTTCCGTCCTCGATCCGCGCCGGGACGTAGACGCTCTTGGGCGCCGAGGAATCCCCGTGCCCGATCAGCCAGAACCCCAGCCCGCCCAGCACCAGCCCCGCTGCCGCCAGCGCCGCAATGTGCCGGTTCGTCACCTCGTCGGGGCCCTTCCCGCGGGCGCGCGCGTACTTCAGCCAAAGCCAGTAGACCACGAACGGCAGGAGGAAGAGGACGATGTTGAACGCAACCCGAATCATGTCCCTTGCGCCTCCCCCGCGCCCGCCGGCTCCGTTTCCGCCATTCGCAGCGCCAGACCCCGCAGCATGCCCGCGGTCGCGCCCCAGATATAATAGCCCTGCCAGGGCATCGCGTAATATTCCCGCCGCTCGCCCTGCCAGTCGCGGGCGTGGCGTTCGTGATTGGCCGGGTTCATCAGGAAGTCGAGCGGCGCCTCGAACACCTCCGCCACCTCGTGCGGATTGGGAACCAGCCGCACGCCCGGGTCGACGAAGCCCAGCACCGGCGTCACGCGGAAGCCGGTACCCGTCACGTAGAAGTCGAGCAGCCCCGCCACCTCGACATGGGCGCGGGAAAGACCCACCTCCTCCTCCGCCTCGCGCAGGGCCGCGGCTACCGCGTCGGTGTCCTCCGGGTCGACCTTGCCGCCGGGGAACGCGATCTGGCCTGCATGCGAGGGCAGATGGTCCGTCCGCCGCGTCAGGATCACGGTCGCCCCGTGCGCCCGCTCCACGACGGGCACCAGCACCGCTGCGTCGCGCAGGCTGTCGGGCGCGAAGCGCGCAGCCGACGGATTGAGGTCGTAATCGCTCGTCGCAGCCGGCGGCCGCGCCTTGAGCGCACGCTCGATCCGCCCCCGCCACGCGCCCGCGCGCGCGCCCCTCAAAGGCCGAGCTCCCGGGCCGGCGCGAAGGGGAAGAACACGCCCCCGCTCCACACGCCGAAGAGGCGCGCACCGTCCTTCTCCTCCACCGTGCCGTAGTCGACGAGGTAGTAGAACATCGCCCGGTTCACCCGCGCCTCCAGCCGCGCCCGCACCAGCACGTAAGGTGTGGGCTCACCCGTCTCCGGGTCCTTCTCGATGCGAATCGGGTGGTCCGCGTCCGCCGTGACGAAATCGCCGACATTGGTGCGGAAGGTCAGCGTCTGCGCGCGCCCCTCGCCCTTCGCCTCCACATCGACCGCGACGAAGGGCACGTCCTCCACCTCGATGCCGACGCGCTCCACCGGCGTCACCAGCACATAGGAGCCGTCGTCCTCCTTGCGCAGGATGGTCGAGAACAGGCGCACCAGCCGCTCCCGCCCGATCGGCGTGCCCTGGTAGAACCAGAGGCCGTCGCGCGCGATGCGCATGTCGATTTCGCCGCAATACTCCGGGTTCCACAGGTGCACCGGCGGCAGGCCCTTTTCCGCATTGGCGCTTGCCGCCCGCGCCAGCCCGTCGAGCCCTGCGGGTGCGTCCGTCTTTTGGTCAGTTCCAGACACGCTGTCGCCTTAATCCCCTTGCCTGATGAGGTCCGCTTCGCCCCCGCGCCGGCGGTCCCTCGCCGCTTCGGTTGCGGCTTCGCCTTTCCGGCGCTTCATGGGGCAATATATGGTGTTCGGTGACCGGTTTACAGGGAAGCCCAGCATGTCCGACCACGCAAGCCAGGATGCCCGCGCCGCCGCAGAGGTTGCCGAGGTCGATGCCATCGCCGCGCGGCTCGCCCGTGCCCGCGATGCGGTCGACCGCGTCATCGTCGGCCAGCGCGACGTCATCGAGCAGACGTTCATCACCCTTCTCGCGGGCGGCCACGCTTTGCTCGTCGGCGTTCCGGGGCTTGCCAAGACCAAGCTCGTGACCACGCTCGGCACGGTGCTCGGTCTCGACGCGGGCCGCATCCAGTTCACGCCCGACCTCATGCCCGCCGACATCACGGGCGCGGAGGTGCTGGAGGAAACCCAGACCGGCGAGCGGGTGTTCCGCTTCATCAAGGGTCCCGTTTTCTGCCAGTTGCTGATGGCGGACGAGATCAACCGGGCGAGCCCGCGCACCCAGTCCGCGCTCCTCCAGGCGATGCAGGAAGCGCACGTGACCGTCGCCGGCCAGCGCTACGACCTGCCGCGCCCGTTCCACGTGCTCGCGACCCAGAATCCGCTGGAGCAGGAGGGCACCTACCCCCTGCCCGAGGCGCAGTTGGACCGCTTCCTGCTGCAGATCGACGTGACCTACCCCAGCCTCGCGGCGGAGCGGGCGATGCTGCTCCAGACCACCGGCGACCACGAGCCCGTGGCCGAGGCCGCGCTCGATCCGGAAACACTGATGGCTGCGCAGCGCCTCGTACGCCGCCTGCCGATCGGCGAGAGCGTGGTGGACGCCATCGTCTCCCTCGTCCGCTCCGCCCGGCCGGAGGACGAGACCGCGGCCGAGCCCGTGCGCGCCCACCTCGCCTGGGGTCCGGGGCCGCGCGCCGGACAGGCGCTGATGCTCGCGGTGCGCGCGCGTGCGCTGCTCGACGGGCGGCTTGCGCCCTCCATCGACGACGTGATCGCGCTTGCCCCGCCGATCCTGCGCCACCGCATGGCGCTGAACTACGCCGCCCGCGCCGAGGGGGAGACGCTCGACGCCCTGATCGGCCGTCTTCTCGCGCCCTTGCGCTGACGCCTGGGCGGACGAAGGCGCGATGGCACTCCCCTCTCCCGACGCACCCGCCGGACGCCCCCTCGGGCCGGAGGACGCGCGCCCCCTGCGCGCCGAGGCCGAGGCGCTGGGCGCCCGCCTGCCGCCCCTGCTGGTGGAGGCCGAGCGCGTGGCCGCAACCGTCGCGCAAGGCGTGCACGGGCGGCGCCGCGTCGGCATGGGGGAGACGTTCTGGCAGTACCGCCACGCCCGCGCGGGCGATCCCGCGACCGCCATCGACTGGCGCCAGTCCGCCAAGTCCGATCGCCTCTATGTCCGCGAGAACGAGTGGGAGGCGGCGGAAACCGTCTGGCTCTGGTGCGACCGGTCTGCCTCCATGGCCTGGCGCTCCTCGGAGAAGCTGCCGGAGAAGGGCCACCGCGCCGGGCTCCTCACGCTTGCGTTGACCTCGCTGCTCCTGCGCGGGGGGGAGCGCGTGGGCCTCATCAGCCATGCCGGGGGCGAGGCGCGCCCGCTCACCGGCCGTGCCGCCCTCGACCGCGTGCTGGAGACGCTGATGGGGCCGAGCCGGGGGCAGAGCGTGCCGCCCGCCCTTCCGCTCCCCCGGTTCAGCCGCGCGGTCTTCACCGGCGACTTCCTGACCGATCCCGACGCCGTCGCCGGCGTGGTCCGCGCCCATGCCGCGCGCGGCGTCGCGGGCCACCTGCTGATGATCGCCGATCCGGTGGAGGAAGCGCCCGACTTCCGCGGCCGCACCCGCTTCCGCGACGTGGAGGGCGCACTCGACCTCATTCTCGAACGCCCCGAAAGCCTAGCGGAGAAGTACGAGGCCCGCCGCGCCGCGCACCGCGATGCACTCGCCACGCTCGCCCGCAACGCAGGCTGGACCTTCGCCGTGCATCGCACCGACACCGCGCCGGAGGTCCCGCTGCTCTCGCTCTATGCCGCGCTGTCGGGCGCGCGGCTCTCGGCCCGGGCGTGAGGGCGCGATGCTGAGCCTCGGCCCCCTCGCCTTCCTCTCGCCCTGGGTGCTGCTGGGCCTTGCCGCCCTGCCGGTGATCTGGTGGCTCGTGCGCATCACGCCGCCCGCCCCGCGCGAGGCGTGGTTCCCGGCCCTGCGTCTCTACCTCGGGCTTAAGGAGGAGGAGCGGTCGAGCGCGCGCACCCCCTGGTGGCTGCTGCTCCTGCGCCTCGTCATCGCCGCGCTGGTCATCCTGGGGCTCGCCGCGCCGGTCCTGAACCCCGTCGCCCGGCTGGGCGGCGAGGGGCCGCTCGTGGTGCTGATCGACGACGGCTGGACCGCCGCGCAGGATTGGGAAGCCCGCCGCGCCATGGCAGAGGCCCGCATCGCCGAGGCCGCGGAAACGGGCCGCACCGTCCACCTCCTCGGCACCGCCCCGCGCGAGACGCCGCTGCCCGCCGGTCCGCAAACCGTGGCGGAAGCGCGCGCCCGTCTCGCCGCGCTGGAGCCGCAACCGCTCCTGCCCGACCGTGCCGCCGCTGCCGCCCGCCTCACGGAGGTTCTGGAGGGCGGACCGCGCGCCGACATCGTCTGGCTCTCCGACGGCCTCGACCACGGCCAGGCCCGCGCGGCGGCAAGCGCGCTGTCGCAACTGGGCCGGGTGACACTGGTCGCGCCCGAACCGGGCGAGACCCCCCGCGCCCTCGCCCCCGGCGCGCCCGAGGAGGCGAGCGCGGCGGCGACACAGGTCCGCGCGGTGCGCGCGGGCGGCGGGGCGGAGACGCTGACCGTCCATGCCGTCGCCCAGTCCGGCCCCGACGCCACCCCCCGCATCGCGGCGAGCGCGCCTGCCGCCTTCGCCGACGGCGAGAGCGAGGCCGTGGCCGCCTTCGACCTGCCGCTGGCCTTGCGCAACGAGATCGTGCGGTTCGAGATCGCGGGCCTTGCCACCACGGGCGCGCGGCTTCTGATCGACGACCGCTGGCAGCGCCGCACCGTCGGCATCGTGTCGGGCCGGGCGATCGAGGCGGCCCAGCCGCTCCTCTCCGACCTCTATTATCTCGAAAAGGCGCTGGAGCCCGTCGCCCGGGTGATGCGCGGCGACCTCGACGCCCTGCTGGCCGCGACGTCCGCCCCCGACATGATCGTGCTCGCCGACGTGGGCCGCCTCGTGCCGTCGGAGGTCGAGGCGCTGGAAGACTGGATCGCCCGAGGCGGCGTGCTGGTGCGTTTCGCCGGTCCCCGCCTCGCTGCGGCGGAAGCCGGCCAGATCGCCGCCGGCAACGACGCGCTGCTGCCCGTGCGCCTGCGCGGCGGCGGCCGCGCGCTGGGCGGCGCGCTGACGTGGGAGCGCGCGCAGGAGCTTCAGCCCTTCGACGACACTTCCCCCTTCACCGGGCTCGAGGTTCCGGGCGACGTCAGCGTCTCCCGCCAGGTGCTGGCCGAGCCCGCGCCCGACCTGCCGCAGAAGACGTGGGCACGGCTCGCCGACGGAACGCCGCTGGTGACGGGAGAGGCGCGCGGCCAGGGCCATCTCGTCCTCGTCCATGTCACCGCCAACACGCAATGGTCGGCGCTGCCGCTTTCGGGCCTTTATCCCGCCATGCTCAAGCGCCTCGTCGACATCGCGCCCGGCGTGACCGCCGCGGCGTCAGGCCCCGCCACCTCCCCCGCCGCGTCGGGAACCGCCACGCCCGCGGCGGCGGAGGCGCGCCGCTTCCGCCTTGCCACCGCGCTCGACGAGCGCGGCGGGCTCTCGCCCGTGGATGGCGCGCCCGCCTCGGTCCCCGTCACCGCGTTCGCAGAGCCGCCGAGCCTCGCCGCACCGCCCGGCCTCTACGCGGCGGAAGGCGGCGGCGCCACCCGCGCCATGAACGCGCTCGCGCCCGGTGCGGCCCTCACGCCCCTGCCCTCCGTCATCGAGATCTACCAGCGCATACCCTATGCCACGGGCGCCGAGCGTGCGCTGGGGCCGTGGCTGCTGGCCGCCGCGCTCGCGCTCGCGCTCGTCGACACGCTCCTCGGCATGATCCTGCGCGGCCTGCACCCCGGCGCGCGCCGCCCCGTGCCGCGTGGCGCGGCGGTCCTCGCGCTCGCGGCGGCGCTTGGCGCGGGCGTGACATTCGCGCCCGTACCCCCCGCATCGGCACAGCAGGCGGACGACGCCACGGCGCTCGCCGCCGCCCTCGACGTGCGCCTCGCCTATGTCCGCACCGGCGATCCTGAGGTCGACGAACTGACCGAGGCCGGCCTCGCCGCGCTCACCCGCGTGCTGGCGGCCCGCACCTCGGTCGAGGGCGAAGACCCCGTCGCCGTCGACCCGGAAAGCGACCCCCTCGTCTTCTATCCGCTCATCTACTGGCCCGTGCTGCCGACCCAGGGCCCCTTGAGCGACGCGGCGCTGAAGCGCCTCGACGACTACATGCGCACGGGCGGCATGGTTCTGTTCGACACGCGCGACGCGCAGATCGCACCGATCTACAGCCTCGGGCAGGGCGCGACCCCGGCGACGCAGGCGCTGCGCCAGCTTCTGGGCGGGCTCGACCTGCCGCCGCTGGAGCCGGTACCCGACGACCACGTGCTGACCAAGGCCTTCTACCTGCTGCAGGAGTTTCCGGGACGCTACACCGGCAGCCAGGTCTGGGTCGCCGCGCAGGAGAACCGAACGGAACTTGAGGACGCGGGAAGCACCGGCGCCACCAACGACGGCGTCTCGCCCATCGTGATCGGCAGCCACGACTGGGCGGCGGCCTGGGCGACCGACCGCAGCGGGCGGCCGCTCGCGGGCGTCGTGCCGGGCGGCGAGCGCCAGCGGGAGCTTGCCTACCGCTTCGGCGTCAACCTCGTGATGTACGCGCTCACCGGCAACTACAAGGCCGACCAGGTCCATGTACCGGCGCTTCTGGAACGGCTGGGGCAATAGATGACGACGGGCCTTGCCTTCGATCCCCTCCTGCCGTGGCCCGTGCTGTGGGCCGCGTGCGCCGCGGCGCTGCTGCTGGCGGGCTGGCTGATCGCGCGGCGCGCGCGCGGCGGATGGGCGCGGGCGGGCCTGCTCGCGGTGCTGATCGCGCTTCTGTCCGGGCCGCTGCTGGTGCGCGAAACGCGCGAGAGCCTCGACGACATCGCGGTCCTTCTCGTCGACCGCACGGCGAGCCAGGGGCTGGGCGACCGCACGGCCCAGACCGATGCCGCCGCGGCGGGCCTTGCCGACCGTCTCTCCGCGCTGGGCGCGCTGGAGGTGCGCACGGTCGAGGTGACGGGCGCGCGCGAGGACGGCACGCACCTCTTCTCCGCGCTCGATACCGCCCTTGCCGACACCGACCGCGCGCGCGTCGCGGGCGCGATCCTCGTGACCGACGGCGCGGTCCACGACGTGCCGGACGTACCCGGCGCTCTCGGCTTCCCCGTGCACGCCCTCGTCACCGGCGAGGAGGGGGAGCGCGACCGCGCCCTCACCCTCGTCACCGCGCCCGGCTTCGGCATCGTGGGGGAGCCGCTCGCCCTCACCGTCCGCGTGGAGGACCACGGAACCGCCTCGCGCGGGATCACGCGCGTGACGATCCGCGTCGACGGCGAGATCCGCGCCGAGCAGCCGGTCCGCATCGGCACCGAGACGACCGTCTTCGCCCCCATCGACCACGCGGGGCCGACCGCGGTCGAGCTTTCGGTGCCGGAGATCGAGGGCGAGATCACCGCCGTCAACAACCGCGCCGCCCTCGTCGTGAACGGCGTGCGCGACCGGCTGCGGGTCCTGCTGGTGTCGGGTGAGCCCTATCTGGGCGAGCGCGTGTGGCGCAACCTCCTGAAGGCCGACCCCTCGGTCGACCTCGTGCATTTCACCATTCTCCGCCCGCCGGAGAAGCAGGACGGCACGCCGATCCGGGAGCTGTCGCTGATCGCCTTCCCGACGCGCGAGCTGTTCTCGACCAAGCTGCACGAGTTCGACCTGATCATCTTCGACCGCTACCGGCGGCGCGGCGTGCTGCCCATGCTCTACCTCGACAACATTGCCGGGTACGTCGAGCGCGGCGGGGCGCTGCTGATCGCCACGGGGCCCGCCTATGCGGGGCCGAGCAGCCTGCACCGCACGCCGGTGGCCGCGATCCTGCCCAGCGCGCCGACTGGGCGCGAGATGCAGGGCGGCTTCCGCCCGCAGGTGACGGAGACCGGCCGCCGCCATCCCGTGACCCAGCCGCTGAGCCCGCCCGTGGGGGCCGAGCCTGCATGGGGCCGCTGGTTCCGCCTGATCGAGGCCGACGCGCTCGCGGGCGAGGTGCTCATGTCGGCCGCGCCCGAGGGTGCGGGCGAACGGCCGCTCCTCATCCTCGACCGCGTGGGCGAGGGGCGCGTCGCGCAGCTTCTCTCCGACCAGGCGTGGCTCTGGGCGCGCGGCTACGAGGGCGGCGGCCCGCAGGCCGAGCTTCTGCGCCGTCTCTCGCACTGGCTGATGCAGGAGCCTGACCTCGAGGAGGAGCGTATCTCCGCCGCCCGCGCGGGCGACACCATCGCCATCGAGCGGCACACCATGGCCGACACCGCGCCGCCCGCCGAGGTCACGCTGCCCTCGGGCGAGGTCGCGGAGGTTCCGCTGACGCAGGACCCGACCGCCCCCGGCACCTGGCGCGGCAGCCTTCCCATCGAGGCGTTCGGCCTCTACCGCTTCGCCAGCGGCGAGGCGCGCACCGTGCTCGCCGTGGCCACGCTCAACCCGAAGGAGTTCGCCTCCCCCATCTCCACGCTGGAAACGCTCGCCCCCGTCGCGCAGGCGACCGGCGGCGGGCTGCAACGCGCGAACGAAGGCGTGCCCGCGCTGCGCCGCGTGGCCGAGGGACGCGCGCCGTCCGGCTCGGCCGGTCCGGCGGGCTGGTTCGGCCTCGTGGAGCGCGGCCGCTACCGCGTCACCGACGTGCGCGAGACGCCGCTTCTGCCGCCGTCGCTCGCCATGGCGCTGGCCATCGCGCTCGCCATGGTCTGCTGGCGGGTCGAAGGGCGTTAGTCGGCCGCCTCTTCCAAACGGACAGGCGCGGTTTCGGCCCGTGCCGCACCGTTTTCGAGGTGGCGGACCTGCTCGACCAGCCGCTGCGTCACCAGTCGGATCAGGTAATAGGCGAACTTCGGATTCTGGTAATAGAGCGCTTGCACCTGCGCCTCGGTGACATAAGCGAGGCGCACGTTCGTCCGGCACCGGATCGTCGCCGTGCGGCGCCTGTCCTGCGCGAACAGGCTGACCTCGCCGATCAGCGTGCCCGGCCCCACGGTCTGGCCGACCTCCACGACCTCCGCCTCGCCGTCCAGGATGAAGTACATCCGGTCGGCGATCTCGCCCTTGCGCATCAGCACCTCGCCCGCCGCGCGCCGTTCCTCCTTGGCGAAGGGCAGCAGCCACTCGAAGGAAATCTCCTCCGTCGCCGCCCGCTTCACCGCGCGCGTCATGCGGTAGATCTGCGCCAGCCGCATCGCGTTGAGCGGCAGCAGCACACCATGCAGCACCAGGATCGGCATGAGACCGGCTGCGAAGCCATAGACGATGAACGCCACATTGCTCCCGATGGCGATCAGGCGCAGCGGGATCATGGTCTTCATGCAGAAGGTCAGAAACACCAGACCGGACGCAACATAGCCCACGAACTCGGGCCAGGGCATCTGCTCCGTCATGCCGCGCGCCTCGTCCCGTTCACGCACCCGGGCGGGCACGTTCGACTGTATGCTATCCGCTCCGCCGCCAGCGGCCAACCGCGGCGCGCACCCCATGCCTGTCATCCCCGGGCTTGTCCCGGGGATCCATGAGCATCGACGATTTCGAGACATCTCGAACCTCGCCACCGCCTCGCCACCTCCCCCTCACCCGGTCCGGGCTCGCGCCCTTGCCATCCTCTCCCCCTCGCGGAGGGGGAGAGGGAAGAGCGAACGTCAGTGAGCGAGGGTGAGGGGGTGTTGCACGGCCTTTCATCTGCTCATCGCCGCCCCGGGCATGGGTCCCCGGCACGGAGGCCGGGGACAGCACAATTGCAAGACCGTCATCCCCGGAGCCCGTTTCTCAAGCCCGGTCTCACGCCGCGTCGGACACACCCTTCGCGGACGCACCGGCGGGCTTCGAGGTGGAAAGCGGCTTGCCGATCATGCCGGCGACGCCGTCCATCGCGCCCTCGGCCAGTGCCAGCGCAAGCAGCCGCGAATGATCCACGGGCCCCGGCATGTCGAGCCCCTTTCCCGCCGCCCGGCTGAAGCCGACGCGCGCATAATAGGGCTCGTCGCCGACCAGCATGACCCGCTCATGCCCCATCTCGCGCGCGAGGTCGAGCGTGTGACGCATCAGCGCCCGCCCGATGCCCGTGCCCTGAAGCCGCGGCAGCACGGCGAGCGGGCCGAGCATCAGCGCCGGCCATTTGCCACCGATCAGCACCGGCCAGTAGCGAATCGTGCCCTGCACCTCGCCATTGTCGATCCATAGCCAGGACAGCCCCTCGACCGGCTCCACCCCCTCGCGCAGGCGGTAGGCGGTCTTGGCATAGCGGCCCGGCCCGAAGCACAGGTCGAGCAGATCTTCGACAGCGCCGGCGTGTTCCGGCAGTTCGGGACTCATGTGAGACATGGGGTTCGTGTCCGTGTCGGCATCGGCGGTCACACTGCCGCAACAGGCGGCCGCATCAGGGGATCGTCGCGAAGGACCGGCACGGGCGCGGACGCGCGCAGGTGACGGCGTCAGGCGGCGGAGCGTGCGCTCCGGCCTGTGGGTCGTCGTCGCGATGTCACCGGGCACACGGACATGACACTTCCTCGACAGGGCAACCCTGCCCCTTGGACTTTGCTGCATATCACGCTCTTGCCAGCGCGTCCATTCGCGCCATGGTACTCGTCGGACAAAAACCAACACCGGGGGAAGCAAGCTCCATGTTCTACGAGACGTCTCAACCGCACGGCCTGGCGCGCAATCCGTTCAAGGCGTGCGTCGTGCCGCGCCCGATCGGCTGGATTTCGACGGTCGACGGCGCCGGCCGCGTCAACCTCGCGCCCTACAGCTTCTTCAACGCGGTCGCCGACCAGCCGCCGATGGTGATGTTCACCTCCAACAGCAAGAAGGAGGTCCACGGCCCGTCCAAGGACACCGCGCGCAACGCGGTCGAGACGGGAGAGTTCGTCTTCAACATCGCCACCTGGGATCTGCGGATGGAGATGAACCAGTCCTCCGCCCCCTACGACTACGGCGTGAGCGAGCCGTCGGAAACCGGTCTTGCGCTCGCTCCATCCCGCCTGGTGAAGCCGCCGCGCATCGCCGCCTCGCCCGTGCATTTCGAATGCCGGACCTGGAAGACGGTCGAACTGCCCTGTACCTCGGAAGGGCATGAGAACCTCATGGTCATCGGCGAGGTGATCGGCATCCACATCGACGACGCGGTCATCAAGGACGGGCTCGTCGACGTGCCCAGCATCCGTCCGATCGCGCGCCTCGGCTACATGGACTATGCCGTGATCGACGAGGTGTTCTCGATCCAGCGTCCGAAGGGCGGCGGCAACGGCGCCTGATTCCCACCGCGAAAACGAAACGCCCGCCGCGGAACGTATCCGTGGCGGGCGCTTTCGGTCTGCCGGCCGTGCGCGCCGGCAGAGAAGCCCGGGCTCGGGTCAGCTCGTCCAGCGCGTCAGCATCTGCTTCAGCTCGTCGCGGGTGAACGGCTTGGTCATGAAGTCGTCCATGCCCGCCTCGAAGCACTCGTCGCGGTTCTCTTTCTGGAAATGGGCGGTCAGCGCCACGATCGTCGTGTGCCGCTCCGGGCCCTGCTCGCGCTCGCGCCTGCGGATTTCGCGCGTCGCCTGCAGCCCGTCCATGTTGGGCATCGCGCAATCCATGTAGATGATGTCGTAGGTGTTCGACTGCCAGCGGTCGAGTGCCATCAGGCCGTCGTCGGCCAGGTCGACGTTGCAGCCGAGCGCCAGGAGATTTTCCTGCGCCACGATCTGGTTGACCGGATTGTCCTCTACCAGAAGGACACGCACGCCAGAGAGTTCGCCGTTTTGCTGACTTTCCATTGCGATCGCCACCAAGAGTTCCCCGCCAGTTCAGGCCGCCCGCTGGCGCGCCCCGTTTCGCCAACCTCGGCAATGAAATTAGAATTGGACGTTTAACGCCGGGTTAAACGGCCCCGGCGCGCGCGAGATTGCTGGACGGGGCACCTCGGGCGGGCTTATCTCGAAGGCACCGGACAAGGGCCGAAGCGCCCGGCAAGCAAAGGGAGACGGAACGGGATGCGCGTGATCGAGAGCATGGAGGAGCTGGACAGCCTCGTGGGCAGGGAACTGGGCGTGTCCGACTGGGTGACCATCGACCAGGACAGGATCAACGCCTTCGCCGACGCGACGGGCGACCACCAGTGGATCCACGTGGATCCGGTGCGTGCGCGCGAGGAGTTGCCGACCGGGGCGACCATCGCGCACGGCTATCTCACGCTCTCGCTGTTGCCGCTGCTGATGGGTCAGGTAGTCAAGCACGGCTATGCGCGCATGGGCATCAACTACGGCTCCAACAAGGTGCGCTTCACCTCCATGGTGCCGGTCGACAGCCGCGTGCGCGCCCGCGTCACGCTGAAGGGGATCGAGGCGCGCGGTCCCGCCCGCCAGCTTACCCAGGAGGTGACGGTCGAGATCGAGGGCGGCGACCGCCCCGCGCTGGTGGCGGAGGTTCTGACGCTCGTCTATCCCTGACCCCTGACAGGACGGGACCGGCACCCTATGTCCCCTGGTATCGGAACGCACGCGCTTCGAGGAGCATGACCACATGACCGACACGACCGACGCCAAGGTCTCCCGCACGGATGCGGAGTGGCGCCAGCTGCTGACGCCCGATCAGTACCGCATCACCCGCGAGGCGGGCACCGAGCGCGCCTTTACCGGTCCCTACTGGGACAGCAAGGAGAAGGGCACCTACGCCTGCGTCTGCTGCGGCGCGCCGCTCTTCTCGTCCGAGACGAAGTTCGACTCCGGCACCGGCTGGCCGAGCTTCTATGACAAGGTTTCCCCCGGCGCGATCGCCGAAAAGGAAGACCGCAAGCTCTTCATGCGCCGGACGGAGGTGCTGTGCGCGCGCTGCGACGCGCACCTGGGCCATGTCTTTCCCGACGGACCCGCGCCGACGGGCCTGCGCTATTGCATCAACGGGCACGCGCTCAAGCTGGAGCCCGCGGGGGAGTGACACGCACGCCGACGCTCACGGACGATCTCGACACCTCGCCCCATGACGAGGTGATCGACGTCCGCAGCCCCTCCGAATACGCCGAGGACCATATTCCCGGCGCGATTTCCCTGCCCGTGCTCGACGATGCGGAGCGGGCGCGCGTCGGCACGATCTACAAGCAGGAAAGCCCCTTTGCCGCGCGCAAGCTGGGTGCCGCCCTCATCTCCCGCAACATCGCGGCGCATATCGACGCCCATTTCGCGGAGAAGGACGGCGGCTACCGCCCCCTCGTCTATTGCTGGCGCGGCGGGCAGCGGTCGGGTTCCATGGCCACGATCCTCGCCGCCATCGGCTGGCGCGTGTGCGTGCTCGACGGCGGCTACCGCCGCTACCGCCGCCATGTGACCGAACGGCTCTACGAGGACCGCCCCGGCTGGCGCTTCCGGGTGATCGGCGGGCTGACCGGCACCGCCAAGACGCGCCTGCTGCACGCGCTTGCCGAGGCGGGAGAGCCCGTGCTCGATCTCGAAGGCCTGGCCAACCACAAGGGTTCGCTGCTCGGCCGTCACCCGACCGCACCGCAGCCCGCGCAGAAGATGTTCGAGAGCGGCATCCTCGCCGCCCTCGACGCGGTCGAACCCGGCCGCACGATCTGGGTGGAATCGGAATCGAGCAAGGTCGGCAACCTGACCGTGCCGCCTGCCGTCTGGGCCGCTATGCAGGCCGCCCCGGTAGTGGAGATCGCCGCCCCCCTCCCCGCCCGCGTCGCCCATATCCTCGACGACTATGCCTATTTCCTGGAGATGCCCGAGCGCGTGGCGGAGACGCTGGCGCCCCTCGCCGCGATGCACGGTCACGAGACGCTCGACCGCTGGCGCGCGCTCATTGCCACGCGGCAATGGCCCACCCTGGTCGAGGCGCTGCTGGTCGAGCACTACGACCCCGCCTACCGCCGCTCGCTGCGGCGCGAGGGGCGGACCTTCGCGGGCCGCATCGACGTTCCCGACCTTTCTCCCGCGACCCTTGCGGCGCTTGCCGCCCGGCTGAGGGACAGCGTGCGGGAGCCCGCCTGACCGCCCTCAGCCCAGCACGATGCGCGGGCTGCCGACGCGCGCTGCCACGACCCGCCCGATGATCGCCGCACCGGCGGCGCCCGCCGCCTCCAGCGCCGCCATCGCCTCGCCCGCCCGGTCCTCGGGCACCGCCGCCAGCAAGCCGCCCGCGGTCTGCGGATCGAACAGCAGGTCGTAGCGTGCGGATGCCTGCAGCGCCTCGTCCGCGCCGATGCCGCGCGCGATCCGCTTGTTCTCCGGCAACAGGGTGCTGCGCACGCCCGCCCCGGCCAGCGTTTCGGCACCGGGCAGCAGGGGCACCGCCTCCACCTCCACGTCGGCCGCCACGCCGCCCGCGTGCAGCATCTCGCTCAAATGCCCGGCCAACCCGAAGCCCGTCACGTCGGTCAGCGCGTGCACCCCGTTCTTCAGAAGCGCGCGCGCGGCCTCTGCATTGCTCTGCCGCATCGCCGCGATGGCGGCCGACAGCCAGCGCCCCTTCGCCTTTCCGGCCATGTTGGCGGCCAGGATCACGCCCGTCCCGATAGGCTTCGTCACGATCAGCGCGTCGCCGGGCCGTGCCCCTGCCTTGCCCATCACCCGGTCGCGCGGGGCAAGGCCCGTGACCGCGAAGCCGATGGCCATTTCGGCCCCTTCCGCCGTGTGCCCGCCCGCGATGGCCGCGCCCGCGCGCTTCGCCGCCGCCGCCACTCCCGCCATGATCTCGGCCAGCGTCGTCTCCTGCTTCTCCGGCGTCATCGGCGGCAGCGTGACCATGGGAAAGATTGCCTGCGGCGCGGCGCCCATCGCCCAAACGTCGCTCATGGCGTGCAGCGCGCCGATCTCGCCCAACAAATAGGGATCGTCGAGGAAGGCGCGGAAATGGTCGACCGTCTGCACCTGGACGCAGCCCTCGGGCACGGTCAGCACCGCGGCGTCGTCCCCGATGCCGGCCAGCACGTCGGTGCGCGGCACGGGCCTCAAGGCCCCCAGCGTCCGGCTCAGCACCCGCGCGCCGACCTTCGCCCCGCAGCCGCCGCAGCGCATCCCCTCGCCCAGCGCCTCCGCAACGCCGGCAGCCGCGCCTTTCAGGTCCGGCGCTTCCGCCTCCATCTCCGGCAACTCGTTGAAGCGGCGCATGAATTTCCGGTCGATGTAATCCTTGAGCGTCCACGCCCAGCTTCCTGCGAAGACCAGCGGCCCCTTGGCGCCCACCGCGTATGTGTCGCCGGTGGAGATCAGCGTCAGGAAGGACGTCTGCGGCTTGAAGGGCTTCGGCGTCTCTCCGCGCAGCACGCGTGCCAGGTTGTCGGCGAGCGGCGGTCCCTGCCGCACGGCGAAGACGCCTGCCTTCTCGCGCGGATGTTCCAGCACGTGCGCCACGTCGCCCGCCGCGAACACATTGGGATAGTTTGTGGACTGCAAGGTTGCCTGCACGGTCACGAAGCCGCGCTTGTCGACGTCGAGGCCCGTATCCTCCAGCCAGGGCGCGGGGCCGGCCTGCGTCGTCCACAGCACCTCGTCGAGGTCGAACTGCGCGCCGTTCTCGGCGATCAGCGCGCCGTCCTCGGCCCGCACGACGCGGCAGCCGCGAAAGACCTCGATGCGGCGTTCCTTCAGCTTCGCCTTCAGCCTCTCGCGCACGCCGTCCGGGTGTGTCGGCAGCAGCGTCTTGGCCCCCTGGATCAGCTGAAAGCTCAACGCATCGGCGTCGAGCCCGCGCTTTGCCCGCTCCCTCCGCAGCCGGTAGGCCATGGCGAGGATCAGCTCGACCCCGCCCGCGCCTCCGCCCACGACGCCGATCTTCAGCGGCTCCCCCGTGGTTCCCGCGCGCTTGAGGATGCGTTGCCAGCGCTGCACGAAGCCCGCGATGGGTTTGACCGGCGTCGTGTGTTCCGCCGCCCCCGGCACGCCCTGGAAGGAGGGTGCCGAGCCCAGGTTCAGCGACACGAGGTCGTAGGCGATGGAGGGCCGGTCCTTCAGGTGCACCAGCCGCCGTTCGGGGTCGAGGCCCGTCGCCTCCGCCTCCACGAAGCGCGCGCCCGCGAAGGCCGACAGCGGAACGAGGTCGATGTGGCACTCGTCGTGGGTGTAGTGCCCGGCGACATAGCCCGGCAGCATCCCCGAATAGGGCGTCATGGCGTCGCGGTTGATCAGCGTGATGCGCACGCCCGGCATCGGCTTCATGGCGAGGCGGCGCAGCACACCGACATGCGCATGCCCCCCGCCCACGAGCACGAGGTCCCTCACGATCGGCGCTTGGCTTTGCATGGCGGCTCCGGCCAACAGGTCTGCAACGGGTTTCAACGAACGCCCCCCGGCGGCCCGCACTCTAGTCCCCGCGCGCCGATTTGCCAGCCCCCATGTCCCGCGCCTCTCTCCCGTCATCCCCCTTTCTCCCGTCATCCCCGGGCTTGTCCCGGGCATCCATGAACAACCACGCCCGCATCTGACGCGACACCGCAGGCAACCGTCTCTCTCGACCCGCCAACGCCCCGCGCATGGATCCCCGGCACAAGCCCGGGGACGACACATCGGAAGGATCGCCATCCCCCCGCGATTTGACGCGCGCCCCGCCCGGTCATATCTGGAGACCCGCACAACGAGCCGTCCCGGCAGCAGAGGTTTCCCCCATGTCCACCGCCCCCCGTCCCGACGCGACCGCCGCCGACGCATACGCCTGGCTGCGCGACCCGAACTGGCAGGCGGTGATGCGCGACCCCGCCGTCCTGCAAGCCGACATCCGCGCCTTTCTCGACGCCGAGAACGCCCGCGTCGACGCCGCCCTGGCCGACACTGCGGACCTTCAGGAGGCGCTCTTCGAGGAACTGAAGGCCCGGATAAAGGAAGACGACAGCTCCGTCCCCGCCCGCGACGGCGCCTTCTACTACTACCGGCGGTTCGAGGCGGGCCGCGACTACGCCCTCCACTGCCGCACACGCGGGCTCGACGGGCCGGAGGAGATCCTGCTCGACGAGAACGCGCTGGCCGAGGGGCGCGCCTTCTGCCGCGTCATCGCCGTGGAGCATTCGCCCGACCATCGCCTCTTCGCCTATGCGGTCGATTTCACGGGCGGGGAGTTCTACGAGCTTCACGTGATCGAGACGGCGACCGGCAAGCTGCTGACCGACGTGATCGAGCATGCGTCGGGCTCCTTCGCCTGGGACGCGGCGGGCGAGGTGCTGTTCTGGACCGAGCTTGACGACAACCATCGCCCTTGCCGCGTCTGGGCGCACCGGCTCGGCATGGAGGAGAACCGCCTCGTCTACGAGGAGACCGATCCCGGCTTCTTCCTGGGCGTGGGCCGCACGGATTCGGGCCGCTTCGTCGTGATCGACGCCCACGACCACGAGACGAGCGAGGTCCGCCTCATCCCCGCCGACCGGCCGGACGCGAGCCCCGTCCTCGTCGCGCCGCGCGTCGCGGGCCACCGCTACGCGGTCGAGCATCACGGCGACCGCCTGCTGATCCTCACGAACGCGGACGGGGCTGAGGATTTCAAGATCGCCGAGGCGCCCGTCGACCGGCCGCAGCAGGCGCATTGGGGCGATCTCGTCCCGCACGAGGAAGGCCGCCTGATCCAGCGCCACATGGTCTTTGCGAACCACCTCGTCCGGCTGGAGATGGTGGACGCCCTGCCGCGCGCCGTGGTGCGCGACCTGCGCGACGGGCGCGAGCACGTTATCGCGTTCGACGAGGACGCCTACGACCTCATGCTCGTCCCCTCGCTCGAGTTCGGCACGGACGAGCTGCGCTTCGCCTATTCCTCCATGACGACGCCCCTGTCGGTCTTCGACTACGACATGGACGCGCGCACCCGCGTGCGACGCAAGGTGCAGGAGATCCCGTCGGGCCACGACTCGGCGGCCTATGTCACGCGGCGCATCCACGCCCGCGCACCCGACGGGGAGGAAGTGCCCGTCTCCCTTCTCTACCGCAAGGACACGCCGCTCGACGGCACCGCGCCCTGCCTGCTCTATGGCTACGGCTCCTACGGCAATTCGATGGAGGCGGCGTTCAACGCCAACCGCCTCTCCCTCGTCGACCGCGGTTTCGTCTACGCCATCGCGCACATCCGCGGCGGCAAGGAAAAGGGCTACCGCTGGTACCGCGAGGGGAAACTTCTCAACAAGAAGAACACCTTCACCGACTTCATCGCGGCGGGCGAGGCGCTGGCCGAACAGGGCATCACCGCGCGCGGGCGCATCGTGGCGCACGGCGGCTCGGCGGGCGGGATGCTGATGGGCGCGGTCGCCAACATGGCGCCGGACCTCTTCCTCGGCATCGTGGCGGACGTGCCCTTCGTCGACGTGCTCAACACCATGTCGGACCCGTCCCTGCCGCTCACCCCGCCGGAGTGGCCGGAGTGGGGCAACCCCATCGAGGATGCGGCCGCGCGCGCCTACATCGCCTCCTACAGCCCCTATGAGAACGTGACCGCGCAGGACTATCCGCACATCCTCGCGACCGCCGGTCTCACCGACCCGCGCGTGACCTATTGGGAGCCCGCGAAATGGGTCGCCCGCCTGAGGGAGCGGAGGACCGGCGACCGTCTCCTTCTGCTCAGGACCAACATGGAGGCGGGCCACGCCGGCAAGTCGGGCCGCTTCGAATATCTCCGCGAGGTCGCGCTGAAATACGCCTTCGTCCTGAAGGTTGCCGGCAAGGCGTAAGGCTCAGGGCTTGCGCCGCTTCGCGCCCCGGTGCGCGGCGGCGTTCGCCGGGTCTTCCGGCCAGTCGTGCTTGGGGTAGCGTCCGCGCATGTCCTTGCGCACATCCGCCCATGAGCCTGCCCAGAACGCCGGCAGGTCGCGCGTGACCTGGATCGGCCGTCCGGCGGGCGAGGTCAGCGCCAGCACCAGCGGGATGCGCGCCCGCCCCACCGCCGGATGGCGGTCGAGGCCGTAAAGCTCCTGCACGCGCACCTCCGCCGTCGGTCCCGCCTCCGCCGCGTAGTCGATGCGCGCCCGCCCGCCCGCGGGCGTCTCCAGGAACGCCGGCGCTTCCGCCTCCAGCCGCTGCCCCTGCGTCCAGTCGAGGCAGGCCTTCAGCGCCTGCGCAAACGCGCCCGCCGTCAGATCTCCCGGCCGCCGCAGCCGCGCAAGCTCCGCCCCCAGCCAGTCCTCGAGCGTGGCGAGCAGCCCGTCGTCCGACAGATCCGGCCAGTCCCCGGCCGTGCCTGCGCGCAGGAACATCACCCGGTCGCGCCAGCTTCGCGTCTCCGCGGTCCAGGGCAGCGCATCGGCGCCCGCGTCCCTGATTGCCTCGGCCAGCGCATGCGCCACCGCCTCCGGGGCTGGCTTGGCGAGCGGCGCCTCGCCCAGCCGCAGCGCACCGTAGCGCGTGACCCGCGCGGTTCTCAGCCGCCCCTCGCGCGCGCCCCACGCGACCTCGTCCACCGTCTCGATCCGGTCGGGGAAGAGCCGCGCGATGTCCTGGGCGCCAAGCGGGGCCGCGAGCCGGATCCGCGCCGCTTCCGCCCTCCCCGTCACGTCCGCGACCGCCAGCGCGCCCTCCCGCGCCAGCGCGTCCGTTTCCTCGACCCGCGCGCCCCGCCCGTTGGCGAGCAGGAATTCCCCCGCCCGCCCGGGTCGCGCTAGCGCCACCCGGTCGGAATAGGCGCGCGCCAGGTGCCAGCCCGCGCGGGTCACATCCATGCGCCCTTCGGAGCGTCCGCCCGCTGCCTTCGCCCAACGATCCGCTTGCGTTCTTGCGCCTTGCGCGTGGGTTCCGCGGTCCCGCAGCACCGCTTCTATCCGGTGCCGCAGGTCGGTGTCGCGCCCGCCGAGGCCCGGCTCGCTCAGGATCGCGGCGATCAGCGCGGCAAGCCCCGCCTCCCCCTCGCCCGCCGCCGCATGGACCATGTGCGCAAGCCTCGGATGCAGCGGCAGGCTGGCGAGCGCGCGCCCCTCCGCCGTCAGCCGCCCATCCGCGTTGACTGCGCCCAGGCGTTCCAGCAGCGCCCGCGCTTCCGCAACCGCGGCCTCGGGCGGTGCGTCCCGCCAGCGCAAGGCCTCCGGATCGCTCACCCCCCAGCGCGCAAGGTCGAGCATCAGTGGAGCCAGATCCGCTTCGAGGATTTCCGGCCGTGTCTCCGCGACCAACGCGCGCGTCTGCGCAGCGTCCCACAGGCGGTAGCACACGCCCGGCTCCGTCCGGCCCGCCCGCCCCCGGCGCTGATCCGCCGACGCCCGGCTCACCCGCACGGTTTCGAGGCGCGTGAGGCCCGTCGCGGGCTCGTAGCGCGGCACGCGCGAAAGCCCGCTGTCCACGACCACGCGCACCCCCTCTATGGTCAGGCTCGTCTCGGCGACCGCGGTCGCCAGCACCACCTTGCGCCGGCCCTCTGGCGCGGGCCGGATCGCGGCGTCCTGCGCGCGCGCATCCTGCGTGCCCATGAGCGTCGCAAGGTCCACGTCCCCGGGCAGGCCCCGCTCCGCCAGCGCCCGCGCGGTGCGCGCGATCTCCGCCTGTCCGGGCAGGAAGGCGAGCACGCTGCCCCGTTCCGTCGAGAGCGCCTTGCACACCGCGTCCGCGACCTGCATCTCGATACGCGCTGCGGGATCGCGCCCCAGATAGCGCGTCTCGACCGGATAGGCCCGCCCCTCCGCCTCAATCAGGGCCGCGTCCTCCAGCAGATCCGCCACCGCTGCACCGTCGACCGTCGCCGACATGGCGATCACGCGCACCTCCGGGCAGAGTCCCGCGCGCGCGTCGAGCGTCAGCGCGAGCGCGAGGTCGCCGTCCAGCGTGCGCTCATGGATCTCGTCGAAGATCACCGCCGCCACGCCGTCGAGCGCGGGGTCGTCCTGGACCATCCGGAGATAGACACCCTCCGTCACCACCTCGATGCGCGTGCGCGGACCGACCTTCGCGTCCATGCGCACGCGGTAGCCGACGGTCTGGCCCACCTCCTCGCCCCGCTCGGCGGCCATGCGCCGGGCGGCGGCGCGCGCGGCCACGCGCCGCGGTTCGAGCATCAGGATGCGGCTCTCCCCCGCCCACCTCGCGCCCAGCAGCGCCGGCGGTACCCGCGTCGTCTTGCCGGCCCCCGGAGGCGCGACCAGCACCGCCGCGGTGCGCGCGTCGAGCGCGGCCAGCAGTTCGGGAAGGACGTCGTCTACGGGAAGATGGCGGCTCATGGGGCGCCGAATGTGGCGAAGCGCCGCGCCGGGCGCAAGCCATACCCCCGCGTCAGGCGGCCTTGTCCTGCGGGATCCAGCGCTCCAGCGTCTCGCGCAGGCGCGCCAGGCTGAAGGGCTTGGAGATATAGTCGTCCATGCCGGCATCGCGGCACTTCTGGCGCTCTTCCTCGCCGTCGTGCGCGGTCATGGCGATGATCTTCGCACCCTTCGCGCCGTTCAGCGCGGCGCGGATCTCGCGGGCCGCCGTCAGCCCGTCCATTTCGGGCATCTCCATGTCCATCAGGATCACGTCATAGCGCTCGCGCGCCACCGCCTGAACCGCCTCGCGGCCGTTCTCGACGATGTCCGCGTCGATGCCCAGGATGGCAAGGCTTTCCAGCGCCACGACCTGGTTGACGGGGTTGTCCTCGGCCACCAGAACGCGCATCCCGCCGAGGCCAGCGGCGGCTCCCGCCGACGTGCCGTCGCGCCCGTCTGCAGTCTCCAGTGCCGCGGCCAGCGCCCCTGCCTCGGCAAATCGCGCGGTGAACCAGAAGCGCGACCCCTCACCCTCGCGGCTTTCCACCCCGATGTCGCCCCCCATCATCTCGACCAGCTGGCGCGAGATGGTGAGCCCGAGGCCCGTTCCCCCGAACTTCCGCGTCGTGGATTGCTCGGCCTGGGTGAAGGCCTCGAAGATACGGCCCAGCGCGTCCTCGCTCATGCCGATGCCGGTGTCACGCACGCTGAAGACGACCCCGAACGGATCGTCGGCATCCTGCGAAACCGCCACGTGCACGCCCCCCTCGCCCGTGAACTTGAGGGCGTTGGAGATGAGGTTCGTCAGCACCTGGCGCAGGCGGACGGTGTCGCCGCTCACGTGCTGCGGCACCTCGTCGGTCATGTCGAGCGTGAGTTCCAGCCCCTTGCTGCGTGCGGTTTCCCCGAACAGGTCGATGACGTCGGTCACCGCCTCGTGCAGGTCGAAGTCGGTAGCCTCCAGCTCCATCTTGCCGGCCTCGATCTTCGACAGGTCGAGGATGTCGTTGATGATCTCCAGCAGGCCGCGCCCGGACCGCAGGATGATGTCCACGAACCGCTTCTGGCGTGCGTTCAGCCGGGATTCGCGCAGCAGCTCCGCCATGCCCAGGACACCGTTCATCGGCGTGCGGATCTCGTGGCTCATGGTGGCGAGGAACTGCGCCTTGACCTTCGCCGCCTCGAGCGCCGCGTCGCGCGCCTCCGTCAGCTCCAGATTGGCTGCCTCGAGTTCCGCCTCGCGCTGGGCCAGGGCGGCGGTGCGCTCTTCCACGCGCTGCTCCAGCTCCTCGTTGGCCTTGCGCAGTTCGGCCTCCGCCGCGTCGCGGGCTGCCTCCGCCTCCATGCGGGCGGAAACCTCGGTGCCCGTGCCCCGGTAGCCCTGGAACGTGCCTGCCTCGTCGTACACGGGCTTGCCCGAGACCGAGAACCAGAGCCGCTGCCCGTCCGGGCGCTTGTAGCAATAGACGAAGTTCTTGAACGGCCGCCGGTTGTCCAGGTCGTCGAGATGCGCCTTGAACTCCGGGCAGTCCGTGTCCTTCAGCAGGAAGTCGATGCGGGAACGTCCGATCAGCGAGCTGGGCTCGATCCCCGTCAGCTCCGTGATCTTGTGCGTCATGTAGGTCAGCCGGTGCTGGGGGTCGCTCGCCCAGATCCAGTCGGACGCGGTCGCCAGGTAGTCGGCGTGCAGATCCTCGATCTCGCGGTTCTTGCGCGCGACCATCTCGCGCCCCGCCGACGCGCTCACGAAGTTGGAGAAGATCCCGCGCATCGCGAAGACCAGCACGATCAGGAACATCGCGCCCATCAGGCTCGTGACCATGAGCAGCGGGGAACCGCTCGTCATCATCCGCAACAGCACCGGCGCGACCGCCGGCACCGTGAAACCGAGGGCAGCCAGCGGCAGGGTGAACAGACCGTACATGCCGCCCGCAGCGATCCCGCACGCCACGACGCACAGGAACAGCAGCTCGATCTCGTTTCCGTAGCCGGCCAGCATGAACATCCAGACGCCCCAGAGGACGCCGGTCACCGTCATGTAGACCTGCGCCTTCAGGCGGGAGCGCGCGTTGCGCACGCGCGCCTCCGGCGTCGGACGTTGCGCAGGCTTCGGCCGCCGCTGGAACAGCGTCACCAGGCGGGAGAACGACAACCCCCCGATCAGGCCCGGCAGCACGAAGACCATCCAGGCGGGGGCCGCGCTCGAGAAGACGCCGATCACCGCGATCATGTTGATGATTCCGGCGAGCGTCAGATAGGGCGAATTCTCCCGGAATGCCCGAATCTGCGCGTGCTCGACCGCATCCCGCTCCGGCGAACCTGCCGGTGCAATATCCGCCAGCGCATTGCCGCAGAGCCTGGTCTCGATCCACTGGGACAGCTTGCGCGCCACCTCATCCCTCGTTCAATCTGGGTCCGGGGTAACGACCCTAGGTTGCCAAGGTTAAGGTTCGATTGCGCTTTTGATGCGCGCACGACAACCACAAGATGAATTTTCGGAAGGGGCGAGGCATGGGACAGGCGGTTTATCGCGGCTACGACCGGGAGGTGCTGGACAGGGAATACAATCTGCGCGCGAAGGCTGGCGACAGGCTGCCCGGATACTTCGGGGACTACGCGACCCGCTCCATCCTCGTGCGCGCCGGCCGTCCGCACCGCCTCAATCTGTCCTACGGGCCGGGCGGGGCGAACACGCTCGACGTCTTTCCGCCTGACGGAACGGGCCCCGCGCCCATCCACGTGTTCATCCACGGCGGCTACTGGAAATCGCTCGACGCCAAGGACTTCTCCTTTGTCGCGGGCGCGTTCGCGCCGAAGGGCGTCCTGACCGTCGTGGTCGACTACACGCTCGTGCCCCACGCAACGATCGCCGAGCAGGCGGAGGAGTGCCGCTGGGCGCTCGAGTGGGTCTGGCGGAACGCGCGGGAGATCGGCGGCGACCCCGGCCGCATCCATCTGAGCGGCCATTCGGCGGGCGCGCACCTCGTTTCCATGCTGCTCGCGACCGACTGGGCGGCGCGCGGCCTGCCGGCGGACCTCGTCCGCTCGGCCATGGGCATCAGCGGCGTCTATGACCTGGAGCCGATCCGCCACGCCTTCGTCAACGACGACCTGCGCCTGACGGCGGGCGATGCGGAGGCGTTGAGCGCGCCCGGTCTCGCGCCCTGTGTCGCCTGCCCCTTCCACATCTCCGTCGGCGCGGAGGAAGGGGCCGAGATGCTGCGCCAGTCCGCCGACCTTGCGAAGGCGTGGCAGGGACGCGGCCCAGACATCCGCAGCGAAGTGCTGGACGGCCACGACCATTTCTCCATCGTGCTGGAGCTTTCGACGCCCGAGGGCAGGCTCGCCCGCACGGCCCATGCGCTGATGGGCCTCGGCGGCTGACCGGAATGGACGCCATCGCGCTTCAGATCGGCCTTATCGGCATCCTGGGCATCGGGGCGCAGTGGATCGCCTGGCGCTGGCAGATACCCGCCATCGTCCTGCTGATGGCGGCAGGCCTGGTGGCTGGCCCGGTCACCGGCCTCGTGAGCCCGGAGGCCGTGTTCGGCGATCTGCTGCGTCCGCTGATCGGTCTCGCGGTCGCGATCATCCTGTTCGAGGGCGGCCTCACGCTCAATTTCGCCGAGATCCGCGAGACCACGCGGGCGGTGCGCCGCATCGTCATCCTCGGTGCGCCGCTGAGCTGGGGCCTGCTGTTCCTCGCCGCCCATTACGTCGCGGGTCTGTCCGCGCCGGCAGCGGCGGTCTTCTCCGGCATCATGGTGGTGACTGGCCCGACCGTCATCATGCCGCTTCTACGGCAGGCGAAGTTGCCTGCGCGCCCGGCGTCCTTCCTAAGGTGGGAGGCGATTCTCGTCGATCCCGTGGGCGCGCTGTTCGCCGTCTTCGCCTACGAGACCGTGCTGCTGCTCAACGCCGGGCATGGCAGCGCGGAGGCGCTGCTCGCCCGCGGCGCGCTGGCGCTGGCGGTGGCGTTCGCGGTCGGCATCGGGCTCGGCCGCCTGCTGATCTGGGCGTTCATCCGCGGCCACGTGCCGGAATATCTGAAGGCCGCCGTCCTCTTGATCGCCGTGCTCGTGGCGTTCGAGGCGACGAACCATGTGCTGGAGGAAGCGGGTCTGCTGACCGTCACCGTCATGGGCGTGGTGATCGGCAACAGCAACATCGCCTCCTTCAACGAGATCCGCCGCTTCAAGGAGATCATGACGGTCCTGCTCGTCTCGGGCATCTTCGTGATCCTGACCGCGACCGTGACGCTCGACGACATGGCGCGGATCGGCCTGCCCGACCTCGCCTTCCTCGCGCTGCTGCTGTTCGTCGTGCGCCCGCTGGCGGTGCTGCTCAGCACGGTCGGCACGACGCTGACCTTCCGCGAACGGCTTCTGTGCGGCTGGATCGCGCCGCGCGGCGTGGTCGCCGTCGCCGTCTCCGGCCTGTTCGCCGCGACGATGACGGACCTGGGGGTCGATGACGCGGCGCGGCTCGTCCCCCTCGCCTTCCTCGTCGTCTTTGCGACCGTGATCCTGCACGGCTTCACCATCCAGCCGCTTGCCCGCCTGCTCGGCCTCGCCAAGAAGGAGCCCGACGGCGTGATGATCGTCGGCAATTCGGCCTGGGCGACCGCGCTCGCCCGGCGCATCAAGGAGATGGAGATCCCCGTGATGATCGCGGACGCCAACTGGAACCGTCTGCGCGAGGCGCGCGAGGCTGGCATCCCCACCTATTACGGCGAGATCCTTGCGGAGGCGGCCGAGCACAAGATCGACTTCGGCCGCTATGGCGCGCTGATCGCGGCGACCGACAACGACGCCTACAACAGCCTCGTCTGCACCGACTTCGGACCGGAGATCGGGCGTGGCAACGTCTTCCAGATCGGCCGCGCCCGCCGCGGCGAGGACGATCGCAACGCCCTGCCTGCGACCATCGGCGGCCAGCCCCTGTTCGAGGGTGGCGCAGGCTTCAGCGACCTGCGCCTGCGCATGGGCGAGGGCTGGGACTTCTCGCGCACGAAGCTGACCGGGGAATATGGCATCGAGGATTTCCTCGCCGCCCGCGGCGAGGATGCGGCGATCCTCCTGCTGCTGAAGGTTTCGGGCAAGGTGGTGATCGGCGCGAAGGCCGCCACCGCTCAGGCCGAGGCCGGCGACATCCTCCTCAGCTTCGGCCCGAAGCCGGCGGAACAGCCGGAAAGCTGACCCCTTGATCCGCCCTTATGGCGCGGCGCTTGCATTGGTTAACGCCTGCCGGCGCGCGCCTGCCCGGGATTCCCGCCTCACGGCCCGGAAATCCTGAGAATGGGCGCACGCGGGCGAAGGGCGGACCCTGAAAAGAACACTGACGTCATCGTCAAGTTTTTTGCCGGGCAGAGCGGCAAGAGGGTCCGGGGGAACGGGCGTCAGGTGCGGCAAGGCCAGACCGGCGCCCTTGCGAGGGACAGGCAGGCGATGACGACATTCGGCACTTTCCTGCGGCGCGGCACGATTGCGATTGCGGCCGCATCCGTGCTTCTGGCGGCAGGCGCGGCGCAGGCGGCGGTGATGCTCACCGATTCCACCGTATTCTCGTCCAACGAGACGGGCGAGAACTGGAACGGGATGATCTGGGACACGCAGAGCCCGCCGGCGGATTTCCGCAACATCTGGAACATGTACTACTCCAGCTCGTCCGACCCGCTGAACCCCGTGTTCCTAAACGGCGGCGGAACGGACCCGGGCATCTCCATCGACATGACGCCCGGCACCCATTCCTTCGTGATCTTCGGCGAGGGATTTACCGCGCCGGTGGATCCGCGCCAGCACTTCGTTCTCAACCTTTATTTCCAGGGCAACCAGGGCGCGCCCGACATCTCCGGCCTCTACGGGCCGACCTGCCCCACGGTCTGCGCGGCATCGAGCTGGAACGGCCTCGACCTCTTCGGCACCTCGGGTCTCGGCGGGAACGCCAACGCGCAGGAGGCCGGCACGCTGATGGTCCTCGCGGGCGGTCTGGAGATCACCCTGGAACATTTCACCTGGGCCATCGACACCCGGGTCGACCAGGTCTGGGAGCAGTATGCCGGCGACTACTTCGGCCAGTACAGCGGCAGGCCCGACTTCGTGGGCGAGGTCCGGATCAGGGTGCGCAGCACCGTGCCGGAGCCGCAGACGCTCGCCCTCCTCGGCCTCGGCCTGCTCGGCGCGGGCCTGATCGCCATGCGGCGGCGCAGCGCCTAGCCGTAGGCCGCCTCCAGCAGCGCCAGGATCTCGCCCGCGTCCCCGAAGGGGCGCGGGTTCGTCCGCACCCAGAGGTTCGAGAGCGCGATCTCCGCGACCTTCGGAAGCTGTGCACGCTCAACGCCCGCGGCCCTCAGAGTCGTCGGCAGGCCGAGGTCCGCGATCAGCGCGCCGACCGTGTCCGCCGCCGCCCCGCCGCCTCCGGGCGCGCCCATCGCCTCGGCGATCAGCGCCTGCTGCGGCCCGGTCACCGGCAGATTGTGCCGCATTACATGGGGCAGCATCACGCAGCTCGTGATGCCATGCGCCATGCCCGTGACCCCGCCCAGCGCGTGACCGATGCCGTGGCTCGCGCCGTATTGCACCCGCATGATCGAGGACGCGGCCATCCACGCCGCCTGCTGGCAGGCGAGCCGGGCCTCCATGTCCTCCGGCGCCTCCTTCGTCCGCCTCAGCCCCGCCGCCAGAAGCCGCAGCGCGTGCAGGGACAGCCCGTCGCAATAGGCATTGGCGTCGATGCCGCAGATCGTCTCGACCGCGTGGTCGACCGCCCGGATGCCGGTTGAGAGCCACAGCCACTCCGGCGTCGCCAGCGTCGCCTCCGGGTCGAGGATCACCGTGCGCGGGTTCACGTCGCGCCCCATGAAGGGCTCCTTCGCGCCGCGGGCCGTGTCCGTCGCCGCGCCGAGGTTGGAGAACTCCGCCCCCGACAGCGTCGTCGGCACGGCGATCTGCCGCACCGGACTTGCGAGGTCCGGCAGCACCGCCTTCCCGTCCTTGACCGCGAGGCGCACGGCATCCATGCCGCCTGCATCCCGGATGTCGGCGGCGAGCACCAATTGCAGCACCTTCACCGTGTCGATCACCGTGCCCCCGCCCATGGAGACGATCAGGTCCGCGCCCGCCTCCCGCACCGCGTTGGCGGCGTCGATCACCGTCTCGCGCGGCGTATGCTCCCGGCAGCCTGTGAAGGTGCCCGCGTGGCGCGCGCCCAGCGCCGCCGCCGTCTCCCGCACCACGGCGGCGTTTTCCGCAAGCGAGCGGGACGCGGCTATCATTACGCGCCGCGCACCCAGCCTCTCCGCCTCCTCCGCCACGGCCTCGGCGGCGGGCCTGCCGAAGATCACCCGGTCCTGCGGCAAATAGGTGTAGTGCCCGGCCCGCACCTCGCCGTTCCCCGCCATCGCCTGCACCCTCCCCATCCGGTTTGCGTCCGTTTGCGGGAAAGCGTCCGGCGGCCGTCCCGGCCTGTCAAGCGCACCCCGCTCTGCCGGGCTGCAGGGTGGACAAACCCGTGCCGCGTGGCTAGGTCGGGTGGGCAAGCTTCTTGCGCCCGCGCAAGCCGCGTCCCAGCCAAAGGCGGGCACCGACCGCGCCCTCTCATCCATTGCGTGCGTGCCTGCCTCGCCGGTTTCGGATCGCTCCGGACACCCGGACCGCTTCCCGCGGGCCAGGAAGAGCCATTCATGCGAGAGACTGGGAGGAAGACCCATGCAACATGTCGAGGATCTGTACCCGACCCGCAAGGACGGCCGGGAACACATCATCGACCGCCGCGACCCCGTCATCTGGGGCGAACCCGAAGCGGACCTGCCCAGTGGGCTGCCGGAGGACCGGCTGAAGCAATTCGCGCGCGACGGCTACCTCGTGGTGCCGGACGTCTTTTCACAAGACGAGGTGGCGCTGATGCAGGCCGAGCTTGACCGCCTCGCCGCCGACCGGGACGTACGCGCCCGCGAGGAAGCGGTGCTCGAGCCCGACAGCGAGATCGTGCGCTCGCTCTTCGCCCCGCACCGGTTCAGCCCACTCTTCGACCGCGTGGCGCGGGACCGGCGGCTCACCGACCCGATCCGGCAGATGCTGGCGGACGATCTGTACCTCCACCACGCGCGGGTGAACGTGAAGCCCGCCTTCGACGGGCGCAGCTTCGCCTGGCATTCGGATTTCGAGACCTGGCACGCCGAGGACGGCTTGCCCCGGATGCGCGCGGTCACCGGCTGGATCATGCTGACGGAGAACACGCCGTCGAACGGTCCGCTGATGCTCATTCCCGGCAGTCACAAGATCTTCGTCGGCTGCCCGGGCGAGACGCCGGACGACCACTACAAGACCTCGCTGCGCCGCCAGAAGCTGGGCGTGCCGCATGCCGACACGCTCAGGGAAATGGCTCGCAAGGGAGGCATCGCGGGCGCTTACGGCAAGCCCGGCACCGTGGTCTTTCACGAATGCAACACGTTGCACGGCTCACCCGACAACATGTCGCCCTGGGACCGGCGCAACCTGATGTTCGTCTACAATGCCTGGTCCAACCGGCCCGTGGGCAAGCCCTTCTCGGCGCGCAAGCCGCGGCCCGCGTTCCTCAGCGAACGTCCGGACGCGCCGCTCGTGCCCGCAGAGGGACCGCTGGCGCAGGCCTGACCCGCACGCCACGCCCCCGCCGCCTGCGGGCGGGGGCGCGGGCGATCTCACTGGAACTGCTTCAGATAGGCGATGACGTCCTCGCGGTCGTCTTCCTTCTTGAGGCCTGCAAAGCCCATCTTGTTCTTCGGAATGAACCCCCGCGGATCGGCGAGGTAGGCGTCGAGGTTATCTTCCGTCCACACGAGGCCTTCCGCCTTCTTCGACTGGAAGGCATCCGAATACTTGAAGCCGTCGACCGACGCGATCTCGGCCCCGACGATTCCGTTAAGCTCCGGCCCCACCCGGTTCTTCGCATTTTCGCCGACCATGTGGCAGGCCTTGCACTTGTTGAACACCTTCTCGCCCTTGGCGGCATCGCCGTCGGCAAGCGCCGGCCCGGCAACGAGCGCGGCGAGCGCGGCGGCAAGTATCGTCCTGCTGACGGTCATGGGTGTACTCCTTTCCTCACGTGCGCGGCCCGACGCCGGCCAGGCCGGCTTGCCGCGCTTGGGGTAACACACTCCTCCAGGCCCCGGTTCGCAAGGCCTAGCAATCAACACTGGCTGGGACATCTTGCCACCCCGCCCCGGGGCCGAGGCATCCTAGCGGTCGACGATGTGATGCTTCCCGACGGGCGTGATCGCGCTCGCCTGGGGCCCGGCGACGCCCTCCTTCTCGGCGACGACGATGCGCACCTCGTCGCCGACCGACAGCTTGTCGAAGCTGCCGTCCGTGACCGCGTTGCGATGGAAATAGACCTCCGGCCCGCCGGCCATCGCGACGAATCCGTGATCGTCGAACAGGCTTGCGACGCGGCCATGATCGGGGACGTCGTGCGCCTTCACGTCGCCGCGCATCTTGCGGGCGTGGGCCTTCAACGCGCGCTCGGCCGCCTCGAAACTGTCGCGGAGGGCGACATAGACGTCCTCGTGCGCGTGGTTCTGCGGCCCCGTTCCCCCGACGACGATCTCGTTGCCGGGCACGCCCAGGTCGACCATGACGCGGAACAGGCCACCCTTTCGGTGATGCTTGTCGGGCGCTTCCACGGTCACGCGGCAACTCGTGATGCGGTC
This sequence comes from Futiania mangrovi, assembly GCF_024158125.1. Taxonomy (NCBI): domain Bacteria; kingdom Pseudomonadati; phylum Pseudomonadota; class Alphaproteobacteria; order Futianiales; family Futianiaceae; genus Futiania; species Futiania mangrovi. Next base: position 269,876 of record NZ_JAMZFT010000003.1, read on the forward strand.
GTAGAAACGCTCCAGCCGCGCGGCCTTCTCCCGGATGCGAGCCTCGACCGCCGGTGAGGGATCGGTGTTCTTGAAGGTGATCTGAAGCGGCGTTTCCATGCTTCTCGCTCCCTTTGCCTGCTCGGTTTTGCCGCACCAGAGCACGAAGCCGCCGCCGCCTTCGTTGCGGCAGATCAAGAACGCATCGCGCGATTGACATGCGTCAACGCCCGCGCTGGCCGGCCGCGCCAGCATGATGTGCCTGCCCGCACGAACGGCACACGAAACGGACAACAGCCGCGTGCGGAAGCGGAGGGAGGGATGCCGCCGATGCCGTGGGAGCCGATTGACAAGCGGCCGGATGCCGATGCCGTCGCGCCCAATCTGGACGACTACGACCGCGTGCGCGCGTCGTTCGAGTGGGAGGATGCGCGCGCCGCGCTGGGTCTCGCCCCTGGCGGGCCGGTCAACATCGCACATGCTGCCGTCGACCGGCATGTGAACGCGGGACGGGGCGACCGTCTCGCGCTCCGCTGGCTCGGCCGCGCCGGCGAGGTCCGCGACTTCACCTATGCCGATCTTGCCCGCGAATCCGCCCGCTTCGCGCGGCTCCTGACGGACCTGGGCGTACGCCGCGGCGACGTCGTCTTTTCACTGCTGGGCCGGGTGCCGGAGCTTTATCTCGCGGTGCTCGGCACGCTGAAGATGGGCGCGGTCTACTCCCCCCTCTTCTCCGCCTTCGGGCCGGAGCCCGTCCGCTCCCGCATGGAGATCGGGGGCGCGCGCGTCCTCGTCACCACCCGCACCTTCTACGAGCGCAAGGTGGCCCCCTGGCGCGATGCGCTGCCGGGCCTGGAACACGTCCTGCTGACCGACGCGGAGGGCGACCCGCCGCCCGGCACGCGCGACCTGCACGCCCTGCTCGCCGACACGCCTGCCGACGTCGAGACCGCGGAGACGGGGGCGGAAGATCTTGCACTGCTGCACTTCACCAGCGGCACGACCGGCAAGCCCAAGGGCGCCATGCACGTGCACGAGGCGGTCGTCGCGCACCATGCGACGGGGCGGTTCGCGCTCGACCTGCACGAGGGCGACATCTTCTGGTGCACCGCCGATCCCGGATGGGTCACCGGCACCTCCTACGGCATCGTCTCGCCGCTGACCGTGGGCTGCACCATGATCGTCGACCAGGCGGAGTTCGATGCCGAACGCTGGTACGCCACGCTGCAGGACCAGAAGGTCACCGTCTGGTACACCGCACCGACCGCGATCCGCATGCTGATGAAGATCGGTGGCGAGTTGCCTGCGCGCTTCGACCTTTCCCGCCTGCGGTTCCTTGCCAGCGTGGGAGAACCCTTGAACCCGGAAGCCGTGGTCTGGAGCAATCGTGTCTTCGGCCGGCCCTTCCACGACAATTGGTGGCAGACGGAGACGGGCGGCATCATGATCGCCAACTACGCCTCCGCGACCGTGAAGCCGGGCTCGATGGGCCGTCCGCTTCCGGGCATCGAGGCCGCCGTCGTGGAGCGCCGCGACGACGGGACGGTTGCCCTGCTCGACACGCCGATGGCGGTCGGCGAACTGGCCCTGAAGCGCGGCTGGCCCTCCATGTTCCGCGGCTATCTGAACCAGCAGGCGCGCTACGAGAAGGCCTTCGCGGGCATTTGGTACCTGACCGAGGATCTCGTCCAGCGCGACGGGGACGGCTATTTCTGGTTCGTCGGACGCGCCGACGACATGATCAAGTCCGCCGGCCACCTGATCGGGCCGTTCGAGGTCGAAAGCGCCCTCATGGAGCACGAGGCGGTCGCGGAAGCAGGCGTCATCGGCGTGCCCGACGAACGCATGGGCGAGGCGGTGAAGGCGTTCGTGGCGCTGAAGCCCGGGTTCGAGGACACCGAAACGCTGCGCCGCGACCTGCTGGCACATGCGCGCAAGCGTCTCGGCCCCGCGGTCGCCCCGCGCGAGATCGCGGTGCGCCCCGGCCTGCCCAAGACCCGCAGCGGCAAGATCATGCGCCGCCTTCTCAAGGCCCGCGAACTGGGCCTGCCCGAGGGCGACACGTCCACGCTTGAGGAGAACGGCCGATGACCGGCGCAGGCACGAAGGTCCATCTCACGCGCGAGCACGGGCTCGCCCTCCTCGCACAAATGCTGCGCATCCGCCGGTTCGAGGAACGCTGCGCGGAGCTTTACACGCAGGAGAAGATCCGCGGCTTCCTGCACCTCTACATCGGTGAGGAAGCGGTCGCGACCGGCGTGATGGAGACGCTCACGCCCGAGGACCGCATCGTCGCCACCTATCGGGAGCACGGGCACGCGCTGGCGCGCGGCATCTCCATGAACGCCGTCATGGCGGAGATGTACGGCAAGGCCGCGGGCTGCAGCCGGGGGCGCGGCGGCTCCATGCACCTGTTCGACCGGGAGACGAACTTCTACGGCGGCAACGCCATCGTCGGCGGCGGTCTGCCGATGGCCGTGGGCCTCGCGCTCGCCGACCGGATGCAGGACCGCGCGGCGCTCACCTGCTGCTTCTTCGGGGAGGGCGCGGCGGCGGAAGGCGAGTTCCACGAGAGCATGAACCTCGCCGCGCTCTGGAAATTGCCGGTCCTCTTCGTCTGCGAGAACAATCTCTACGCCATGGGCACGCGCCTCGACCTCAGCGAGGCGGAGACCGACATCGCCGCCAAGGCGCGCGGCTACGCCATGCCGGCGGAGGCCGTCGACGGCATGGACGTGGTCGCGGTGGAAGCGGCCGCGCGCCGTCTCGGCACGGAAATACGCGAGGGCGGCGGCCCGCGCTTCCTCGAATGCCGCACCTACCGGTTCCGCGCGCACTCCATGTTCGACCCGCAGCTTTACCGCACGAAGGAGGAGGTCGAGGCCTGGACCGAACGCGATCCCATCGCGCGCCTGCGCGCCTGGCTGGAGGAGGTCCGCTACCTGCACGCGGGCGACCTCGACCGGATCGAGGCGGAGACCGCGGACGAGGTGGAGGCCGCCGTCGCTTTTGCCGAGGCCGCCGAGTGGGAACCCGTCGAGGACCTGATGACCGACGTCGGCGCGGAGGCACGCACATGAGCGTCACCACCTACCGCGAGGCCGTGCGCGCCGCCATCCGGGAGGCCATGCAGAAGGACGAGCGCGTCTTCCTCATGGGCGAGGACGTGGGCCACTATGGCGGCTGCTACGCCGTCAGCAAGGGCCTGCTGGAGGAGTTCGGGCCCGAGCGCATCCGCGACACGCCGCTGTCGGAATCGGCCTTTACCGGTGCCGGCATCGCCGCCGCGATGGCGGGGATGCGGCCCATCGTCGAGGTGATGACGGTCAACTTCTCGCTGCTCGCACTCGACCAGATCATGAATACGGCCGCCACGATCCGCCACATGTCAGGCGGGCAGTTCCGTTGCCCCGTGGTGATCCGCATGGCGACGGGCGCGGGCCGCCAACTCGCCGCCCAGCACTCCCACAGTCTCGAAGGCTGGTATGCCCACATCCCCGGCATCCGGGTGCTCGCGCCCGCGACACTGGAAGATGCACGCGGGATGCTGTGGACCGCTCTCGATGACCCCGACCCGGTGCTGATCTTCGAGAACGCGCTCCTTTACAACATGGAGGGCGAACTGGCCGACGACGCGGGCGCGGTGGACATCGACCGGGCCGCGATCCGGAGGGAGGGACACGATATCACGCTCCTCACCTATGGCGGGTCCCTGGGCAAGACGCTCGCCGCCGCGGAACAGCTTGAGGGCGACGGCATCTCGGCGGAGGTGATCGACCTGCGCACGCTCCGCCCCCTGGACGAGGGCACGATCCTCGCGTCGGTCGCCCGCACGCGCCGCGCGATCGTCGTCGACGAGGGCTGGCGGACGGGAAGCCTCGCCGCCGAGGTCTCGGCCCGCATCATGGAAGGCGCGTTCTGGGAGCTGGATGCGCCCGTCGGCCGGGTCTGCAGCGCCGAGGTTCCCATCCCCTACGCCCAGCACCTGGAGGCTGCGGCGATCCCGCAGGTCCCCGGCATCGTGGCCGCCGCGCGCGCGGCGATGGGGCGGTGATGGCCGAGTTCCGGATGCCCTCGCTCGGCGCCGACATGGAGGCCGGCACGCTTGTCGAATGGCTGAAGAAGCCCGGCGAGAAGGTCGCGCGCGGCGACGTGATCGCGGTCGTCGAGACGCAGAAGGGCGCGATCGAGGTCGAGTGCTTCGAGACCGGCACGCTGGCCGAATACCTCGTCGAGCCCGGCGCCAAGGTGCCCGTCGGCACGCCGCTCGCCCGCATCGAGACGGAGAGCGAAAGGCACGAAGAACCCCGCCCCGCGACCCCGAAGCCCGAGGCAGCCGAACCGGCGCAAGCGCCCAAGCCTGCGGCCCCGAAGCCAGAACCCGAACCCCAAGTCCCACCGCCATCGCCCACCCCCGAGAGAGCCCGCCGCCGCGTCTCGCCCGCCGCACGCAAGATCGCGCGCGAGCGCGGCATCGACCTCTCAGGCATCGAGGGCAGCGGACCGGGCGGCGCCGTCGTCTCCGCCGACCTTCCCGAGGCCGCCGCGAGGCCCGCAGCATCCGCGCCCCGCGGACGCCTCGACCTCGGCGAGATGCGCAAGGCCATTGCCGCAGCCATGGCGCGCTCGAAACGGGAAATACCGCACTATTACCTCGCCCACGACATCGACCTGACCGCCGCGGAGACCTGGCTTGCCCGGACGAACGGCGCCCGCACGCCGGAAGACCGCCTGCTGATGGGCGTGCTGCTCGTCAAGGCCGTGGCCCGCGCGCTCGCCCGCTTTCCGGAGTTCAACGGGACGTGGGAGGACGCCGCGTTCCGCCCCGGCGAGGGCATCCACGTCGGCGTGGCCATCGCCATTCGCGGCGGCGGCCTGATCGCGCCCGCGATCCGGGACGCCGACGGCCTCTCCCTCGACGATCTCATGGCGCATCTGCGCGACCTCGTGGCGCGCGTCCGCTCGGGCGCCCTGCGCAGTTCCGAGCTTGGCGGCGCGACCGCGACGGTTTCCAGCCTCGGCGACCGGGGCGTTGGCACGCTCTACGGCGTCATCTACCCGCCGCAGGTCGCGCTGATCGGCTTCGGCCGGCCGTCCCCGCGGCCCTGGGCGGTCGGGGAGGCGCTCGCCGTGCGCACCGTGCTCACCGCCACGCTCGCCGCCGACCACCGGGCGAGCGACGGCCACCGCGGCGCGCTGCTGCTGCGCGAGATCGACACGCTGCTGCAAGACCCGGAGGCCCTGTGACATGACCCGCGACGAGATCCGCACCGCCGTCGTGGAGGAGGTCTCTGCCATCGCGCCCGATGCAGACCTCGCGGCGCTCGACCCCTCCGCCGACATGCGCGAGGCGATCGACCTCGACTCCATGGACGTGCTGAACCTGCTGATCGCGCTGCACAAGCGCCTCGGCATCGACATCCCGGAAGAGGACGCGGGCCAGCTCGTCACGCTCGGCGGTGCCGTCGACTATCTCGCGGCGCGCGCCGGCTGACGGCAGCGGGCTGGCGCCGGGGGGCCGCGATGGGATAAAGCGGGTCCGTCACCCGAACCCTGTAAGGCGGCACATGCGACGATCTCTCCCGCCTCCCCCGCCCTTGCAGGCAGTGCCATGACCGCAAGCCTGCTCGGCGGCCTGTTCCTCGCGGCCTTTGCCGCCGCGACCGTTCTGCCGGCACAGTCCGAAGGGCTGCTGGTCGCGCTACTGCTCGCGGGGCACGAGCCGTGGGTTCTGGTGGCGGTGGCGAGCGTCGGGAACACGCTCGGCTCCAGCGTGAACTGGCTCCTGGGGCGCGGGATCGAGCGGTTCCGCGACCGCCCCTGGTTCCCGGCGAGCGAGGCGGGCCTCGCGCGCGCCCAGCGCTGGTATCATCGCTATGGGAAATGGTCGCTGCTGCTGAGCTGGATGCCCATTGTCGGCGACCCGCTGACCGTGATCGCGGGCTTGATGCGGGAGCGTTTCTCCGTCTTCCTGCTGCTCGTCGCCGTCGCCAAGACCGGCCGCTACCTCGCCCTCGCCGCCGTTACGCTCAGCGTGGTGTGACAAGGAGGTAGAGCAAACCAGAAAGATCGCTCAACACAATTGACTTACACTTGAAGGCAGATAGCATACCATTTTATTATACGACTCATAATTTGAGAGGACATGGACATGGCCGAAAAGAGATACAATATACACTACAAGACAATCAAGCCAGTTGAGTTCTCCAGCAAATCGGCGGCGAAATCCTACCTGGAGTCTGAGCGAGAACTGTGGCGACCACTGCAGGAAGCCGTAGCAGAGAAAAATGAGCTCCGCTCGATTCAAACTCGAAACCACACATCCGCGCTTGAGGGATTTGATCAGGTTTTTGATAGGCTTCTGAAAGCTTGTGAGAACGTGGATGACTTTAACAGAAAAACAGCCACCCTCTACCAAGGAGAAATACTCCCACCCCCATCCTCATCAACAGAAGGAATTTTGATACTAGGCCTCTTAAAAGCCGGAAGGAAAGATGATGCAATTCATGCATTTATATACTTTGTCGCTAGAAATTATACAATAAATTACCAGAACCAAACATTTATCAAAGACGCCTTCGAGAACGGCAAGATACTGCACACTGCTGCCCACGCAGCAGCGGCCCTGGCCCCTGCAACGCCAATGTCGAAGCGGCTGAACGAGGCATTGCGCTCAGCCAAGGCGAATGCCGAGGCGCTCGACGAAGAGGTCGCAACAGCACAGACAATCAACAAGGAACATGCTCAGGCCCTGGAGCGTTTGCGCGACCACTGGAAGCGCCGCGCCAAAAGGATCGAAGCCATTATCGTTCGTCGCGAGCGACAGAGAAGGTCACGGTACGACTCTTGGCTTGCGAACATCGATGACGAGGTTGCCAAACGCTTTGAGCGTGCAGAGAAGCGCCTGGCTGCCCTCGACCGCGCCAACAAAACCAAACAGGAAGAGCGGCAAGCCGAATTTGATCGCCTGCTCGACCTCTTTCACACCCAACTTCGCTCGCGCGCTCCGGCAAAACTCTGGAGCGATCGAGCGGCTGCCCATATCAAGAAAGCAAATCATTCTCGTTGGGTTTTCTTGGGTGGAACGGCGGCTGCAGTCTTAATTGGGATCATGATCCCATACTGCTTCGGCGACTATATAGCACAGAGCTTCTTCACACTTAGCTGCGATCAGGCGACGCCTCCTGTCTGCACGCGGGTCTTTTCAGCAAAAGGACCGCTGACCGTTGCGGGACTTCTGCTTGTCATGTCGCTGGTCATGTGGGCCTTGCGCTTGACCTACAAGATCTATCTGAGCGAACGGCACCTCGCCTTGGATGCGAGCGAGAAGGAGGCGTTCGCGCAAACTTTTCTCGCCATAAAGGAGGGAGCGAACGTCGATGCTCAGAACGAGGCAATCGTTCTGGCGTCACTCTTCCGTCCCACGCAGGATGGAATCATAAAGGATGATGAAGGGGCAATCGACTTCTCGGCGGCTGCGATAATCGCGAGGCAGCTTGGGAAGGGCACTCCTTAACACCGCCCCTCTAGCACACCTTGCAGATCTCGCCGCCGGAGACGCGCACGAGGTCGTCGAAGGTGACGGGGAAGACCGCGTTCGGCGCGCCGGCTGCGGCCCACAGCGGGCCGATCCCCTGCAACGTCCCGTCGATGAAGGTGCGCAAGGGCGCGTCGTGACCGAAGGGCGGCACGCCGCCGATGGCGAAGCCCGCCTCCGCGCGCACGCGCTTGACGTCCGCGCGGGAAAGATCGTGGCCCGTGCGCGCCCGGAACGCCGCCGCGTCCACCTGGTTCGCGCCGGAGACGAGCAGCAGCACCAGCGCGCCCTCCCCCGTCTCGAACACCAGCGACTTGACGATCTGGGAGACCGCGCAGCCGCAGGCCTCCGCCGCTTCCGCCGCCGTGCGGGTGGAGGCGTCGAGGACATGCACCTCCGCCTCGAAGCCCAGCGCGCGGGCGCGTTCGGCGAAGCGTTCGGGTCCTGAACTCATCGGGCGGCTCCTCGCATGGCGCGGTCGGTGCGTCATCCTCGGCGAGCGTGCGCCCATGCGCAACGCGCGCGCGCCGCAAGGCACGCCTGCGCGGGAGAACGGTCATGTCGAACGGGAGGAGATGGCTGGGGCGCCAGGATTCGAACCTGGGATCACGGGACCAAAACCCGATGCCTTACCGCTTGGCTACGCCCCATCTGAAGCGGGCGGGAACATAGCCACCTCCGCGCGCGCGTGCAACGGTCTTGCTGCAAAAATTTATCGCCGCGCGCACCCCATCTCGCCCCTTGGCAAGCCGCACCATGATCGATATAACGCGCGCACCTCGGGCGGCGGAGTGTAGCTCAGCCTGGTAGAGCACTGTCTTCGGGAGGCAGGGGCCGCAGGTTCAAATCCTGCCACTCCGACCATCAACCGCTCGCCCGGGGTTCTTCCCGACACCGGATCGCATGCCGCGCCGCTCAAACCGGCGGCTGCTCCCGCTTGCCCGCCCGAATCGCGAACGCCGCCGCCGCCCAGAAGGCCGTGAGCAGGATCAGCGCCCCGGCGACCAGCGCCGCCAGGACCGCACCATAGGTGCCCGACGCCTGCCACAGATAGGCGACCGCCAGCGGGGCCGCCGCCTTCGCCACCAGCGAGGGGGCGAGCAGCGCGCCGTTGATCGCGCCATAGGCGTCGCGCGTCAGCATCTCCGGCACGGCGAGACCGCGGACGATCGTGAAGACCCCGTTCGCCGCTCCGTAGAGCGCCGCGATCGCCGCCGCCGAGACCAGTCCCGGCTCCAGCACCGCCAGCGCGATCATCGCGCCCGCGAAGACGACGACGGCGACGCAGCCGATCGACCGCACTGTCGCGCGCGGACCGAAGATCCAGATGCCGAAGCGTCCGGCCACCTGCGCCGGACCGATCACCGCCATGACCGTGACCGCGCCCGCTGCGTCCAGCCCGCGCTCCAGCAGCAGCGGATAGAGGTGGAAGGTGAAGGCGGAAAAGGTCGCCGTGTAGGCCACGAAGACCACCGCCAGCGCCCAGAACACGGGCGTGCGCATCGCCCGCGCGACTGCGCGGCGTCCCGCCAGCGGTGCTGCGGCCCCCGCGGCGGGCGGCGGCGCGGGCGCGTCCCTGCCTGCATCGATCATGGACGCATAGAGCCCCGCGCAGATCGCGATATTGACCCCGCCCAGCGCCACCAGCGCGCCGCGCCAGCCCCACCAGCCCATGAGCACCTCGATGAGCGGGATGAAGACCGTGCTCGCGAACCCGCCCCACAGCGTCAGCGCGGTGATTCCCGCCCGCGCGCGCCCCGCCCCCATGCGCCGCGAGATGACCGCGAACGCCGGCTCGTAGAGCACCGCCGCCTGCAGGCAGCCGATCCCTGCGAACACCGCGTAGAAGAGCCAGAGCGTTTCAACCTGCGACCACGCGATCAGCAGCAGCCCCGCCAGCAGCGATCCGCCCGTCATCACCGCGCGCCCATGTCCCCGGTCGATGGCCGCGCCCACCGGATAGGCTGCAAGCCCCGACAGCGCGAGGCCGAGCGTGATCGCGCCATAGAGATCCGGCCGCGACCAGCCCAGCTCGCGCCCCATGCCCTCCGCGATCTGCGGGAAGCTGTAATAGAGACTGCCCCAGGAGCAGATCTGCCCGATCCCCAGCGCGGCGACGAAGCCGCGGGTGCCGGGCGCAAGGCGGGTCACATCTTCCGGAACGCCGATGCCGCGCATGGCCTGTCACTCCTGCTCACGCCAGAGAAGCCGAAGCGTGCGCCGCTTGCAATCCGCGCCGCACGCAAGTCAGGCCGCCGTTCTCGGGCCTTCATCGACTTTTCAGCACGCCCCCTGTATCCCGGTTCCTGCGCGCCGCGATTCCCGACCCGCGTGCGCGCGTGTCCTCACTGTTCCCGGATCCACGACGATGCCGAACGACGCCACCATCCCGCCGCATCAGACGCCCACCAAGGCCTATCGCAACGAGTCCTTCCTGCTCGGCCGCGAGGGGCGGCCGCTGCGCATCCTGTCGGAGTATCTGGAGCCCCTGAAGCGGCTGCGCGACGCCGGCATCGAGGACACCATCGTCTTCTTCGGCTCCGCCCGCATCCCGCCGCGCGACGTGGCGCAGGAAGCGCTGGACGCGCTGGCAGCCGACGCCAGCGCCGAGGACCGTGCCGCGGCCGAGCGCACGCTCGCCATGTCGGAATACTACGAGGCCGCGCGCGAGCTTGCCCGCCGCCTCGCCTTCTGGGCCGAGCACCTGGGCGGCGGGAACCACCGCTTCGCCATCCTGACGGGCGGCGGCCCCGGCATCATGGAGGCGGCCAACCGCGGCGCGCACGAGGCGGGCGCCCCGTCGATCGGCATGAACATCTCCCTGCCGTTCGAGCAGTATCCGAACCCCTACATCAGCAAGGGGCTGGCGTTCGAGTTCCATTACTTCTTCATGCGCAAGTTCTGGCTCGTCTACATGTCCAAGGCGGCTGTCATCATGCCGGGCGGCATGGGCACGCTGGACGAGTTCTTCGAGCTTCTGACCCTCGTGCAGACCGAAAAGATCCGCCGCAAGCTGCCGATCGTCCTGTTCGGCCGGTCGTATTGGGAGCCCATTCTGAACTTCCAGCCCATGGCATCCTCTGGCACGATCTCTCCAGAAGATCTCGCGCTCTTCCACGTCACCGATTCCGTGGACGATGCGTGTTCCTGGCTGCAGGCGCAGTTGAAGTCCTGGGCCGTGGACAATCCGGGCGGCGGCCTCGACCAGTGGCTCGACCCCATCGCCTGACGAAGGCAAGACAAGAAGGAAACCGCCCCGCATGAGCCGCCTCGACAGCGTCATCCGCCGGTTGTCCGCACAGCGCGACATCCTGAACACGATGCCGGAGCGGCTGAAGGCGCTGCCAGGCCCGGTCCTCGAGGTCGGTCTCGGCAACGGACGCACCTACGACCATCTGCGCGGGCTGTTTCCGGGGCGGGAGATCTTCGCCTTCGACCGCACGCTGAACGCCCACCCGGCCTGCGTGCCCGACGAGGATCACCTGGTCCTCGGCGAGATCGAGGAGACGCTGGGCAAGGCGAAGGACTGGCTGCCCGCGCCCGCCGCGCTGGCCCATCTGGACATCGGCACGCCGGACGACGAGGTGAACCGCCGCATCCGCGCCTTCCTCGAGAAGACGCTGCCGCAGATCATGGCGCGCGGCGGCCTTGTCGTCTCCGACCAGTGGCTGCGGTCGACGCGCCTCACGGTACTGCCCATGCCGGACGCGGTTCCGGCCGGCCGCTACTACCTCTACATGGCCTCGGGGCCCGACCGCGGCTGAACGTCAGAGCGTCTCGAGGAAGCGGACCGGCGCACCGTTCGCCTTTGCCGCGATCTCGCCCTCCCACATCGCCTTGCGACCGCGGATGATCGTGCCGACGGGCCAGCCCTTGACCGTCTGCCCGGCGAAGGGCGTCCAGCCGCAGCGGCTTTCGTTCCAGTCCTCGGTGATCTCGCGGGCGGCCTTCAGGTCGACGAGGGTGAAATCCGCGTCCCAGCCGACCGCGAGCCGGCCCTTGCCACAGATGTTGAAGACCCGCTGCGCGCTGTGCGACGTAAGGTCCACGAGGCGCTGCAGCGTCAGCCGCCCGTTCGCGCAATGGTCGAGCAGCAGCGGCAGCAGCGTCTGCACGCCCGGCATGCCCGACGGGCTCGCGGGATAGGTCTGGGCCTTCTCCTCCTTCGTGTGCGGCGCGTGGTCGGAGCCGATCACGTCCACGATCCCGGCCCGCACGGCCTGCCACAGCGCGTCGCGGTGGTGCGCTTCGCGGATCGGCGGGTTCATCTGGGCGTAGGTGCCGAGCCGGTCGTAGCAATCCGGCGCGGCGAGCGTCAGGTGCTGCGGCGTCGTCTCGACCGTCGCGATGTCCTTGTGATCGGCGAGATAGGCCATTTCCTCCGCCGTCGTGACATGCAGCACGTGCACGCGCCGGTGGGCCTCCCGCGCCAGCGCGATCAGGCGGCGCGTCGCCTTGAACGCGCTCTCCACGTCGCGCCAGACCGGATGCGTGCCGGGCTTGCCCTCGCGCGCCTCCGCCTTGCGCTCGATTAGTCGCGGCTCGTCCTCGCAATGCACAGCGACGCGGCGATGGCCGGATTTCAGCGTCTCCAGCAGCGGCGCATCCTCCGACACGAGCAGGCTGCCCGTGGACGATCCCATGAAGATCTTCACCCCGCAGCAGCCCGGCTGGCGCTCGAGATCCGGCAGTTCCGGCGCATTCTCCCCGTTCGCCCCGACATAGAAGGCGAAGTCGCAGAACATGCGGTCGCGCGCGCGGGTCACCTTGTCGGCCAGCGCCTCCGCCGTCGTCGTGGAGGGCTTGGTGTTCGGCATCTCGAACACCGCCGTGACCCCGCCCGCCACCGCGCAGCGCGACCCCGTCTCCAGGTCTTCCTTATGCTCGTTTCCGGGCTCGCGGAAGTGCACCTGCGTGTCGATCACGCCCGGCAGGACGTGCAGTCCCACGGCGTCGACCGTCTCACCCGCGCTTGCCTGTGAAAGGTTGCCGATCGCCGCGATCCGCCCGTCGCGGACGCCGACGTCGGCCTGTCCGATACCGTCGTGGTTGACCACGGTGCCGCCGCGGATCAAAAGATCGAAACTCTGTGCCATGGTGCAATCTCCGCTTAGCAAGGCCGCGGGGACCTTTCCCCATCCCGAGGCGTTTCATACGTGACGTGCAACGATTTGGCGACTGAAAGCGCAAGAGGGAAGAGGCATTCCATGACTGCATCCGGACTGATCGACACCCGCAGGGCCATGCTGGCCGTCCGCGGACCGGACGCGCGGACTTTCCTGCAAGGCATCCTGACTAATGACGTCGGGCGGCTGGGGCCCGAGACGCCGGTCTATGCCGCCCTGCTCTCCCCGCAAGGCAAGGTTCTGTTCGACATGATCCTCGCCTGGTGGAACGACGCGGTCCTGCTCGACGCCGAGGCGGACAGGCTCCCCGACCTTGCCCGCCGTCTCGCTCTCTACCGCCTGCGCGCGAAGGCGGAGATCGGCGAGATGCCGGAGATCGCGGTGGGCCTGCTCTGGGGCGCGGACGCCGGCGCAATCGCCGAGGCTGCCGGGCGCGAGAACCCCGACCTGCGCGTGCTGCCCGACCCGCGCCTGCCCGATCTCGGCTACCGGCTCTACGGCGCGCGCGCCGATGTCGAGGCCGCACTCGCGGCGGCGGAACCCGCGACGGCCGAGGACTGGACGCGCCACCGCCTCGCCCTTGGCGTGCCGGAGGCGCCCGACGACATCCGCGCCGACGAGACCTTCTGGCTGGAGGCCAACGCCGCGCTGCTGAACGGCGTCGATTTCCGCAAGGGCTGCTATGTCGGGCAGGAGGTGACGGCGCGCATGCACCACAAGACCGTGCTGCGCAAGCGCCTCGTGCCCCTCTCCTTCGACGGCGGGACGCCGGAACCCGGCACCGCCCTCATGGCAGGGGAGAAGGAAGCGGGCACCGTGACCTCCGCGCTCGACGGGCGGGGCATCGGCCTCGTCCGCCTCGACCGCTGGGAGGATGCGGAGACCGTGACCGCAGATGGCCTGACCGCGCACATGGTGGCGCCGGGCTGGCTCGCACCCGCGCTGACGGGATCGGCCGCATGACCGGCGCCGAGGCCCCAGGCCGCTGCCCCTGGTGCGGCGACGACCCGCTTTACGTCGCCTATCACGACACCGAATGGGGCGTGCCGGAGCGTGACGGCCGCGCGCTGTTCGAGAAGCTGGTCCTCGACGGCTTCCAGGCGGGCCTCGCCTGGATCACCATCCTGCGCAAGCGGGAGAACTTCCGCCGCGCCTTCCAGGGCTTCGACCCGGAGGTCGTCGCCCGCTGGGGGGAGAACGACATCGCCCGCCTGCTCGCCGATCCGGGCATCGTGCGCCACCGCGGCAAGATCGAGGCGACCGTAGGCAATGCCCGCGCCTGGCTCGACCTGGGCGGGGCTGAGCCGTTCGCCCGCATGATGTGGGAGACGGTCGATCACGCCCCGCGCCAGAACCTGCCGGAGACGATCGCCCATGTCCCCGCGGAGACGCCCGAAAGCCGTGACCTGTCGAAGCGCCTGAAGGCCGCCGGCTTCCGCTTCTGCGGTCCGACCATCGTCTATGCGGTCATGCAGGCGACGGGCCTCGTCAACGACCATCTCGCAACCTGCCCGCGCGCCGAAGAGGTGCGCCGCCTCGGGAGCGTGCGGCCGTGACCCGGTCCGCCAATGCGAAGCGCGCCTGGCAACGGATGCTGTCGGGCCGCCGTCTCGACCTGCTCGACCCCTCCCCCCTCGACGTGGAGATCGAGGATATCGCCCACGGCCTTTCCCGCGTTGCGCGCTGGAACGGCCAGACGCGGGGCGCGTTCTCCTTCTCCGTCGCGCAGCATTGCGTGATCGTGGAGGAAATCGCGGGCCGCCTGTCGCCCGCGCTCGACCGGCGCTGGCGGCTGGCGGCGCTTTTGCACGACGCCGCCGAATACGTCATCGGCGACCTCATCAGCCCGTTCAAGGCCGCCGTCGGCATCGACTACAAGGCGTTCGAGCGGCGGCTGGAGGCGGCCATCCACATCCGCTTCGGCCTGCCCCCGCACCCCCCCGCGCACGTCGCGAAGCTGCTCAAGCAGGCCGACCTGCAGGCCGCCTATTTCGAGGCGACGCACCTTGCGGGTTTCTCGGAGGACGAGGCGAAGGGCTTCTTCGGCAAGCCGCTGGTGCCCGCCCCCGACATGACGCCCCGCCCGCCGGGTGAGGCGCACGCGCTCTTCCTCGCGCGCTTCACCGCACTCGGCGGCGCGCAAGGCACGGGCGGCTGAGATGGACGTCCTGATCGACCTCAACGCGGTGATCGTGTCGGTCGACGGTGACCGGCCGCAGGTGCTGACCGTGCCCCATGCCGAAGCGGGCGGCGAGGCCGGCCTGCCGTTCGGACCCTTCGACCCGCAGGCGCACCGCACGCTGGAGCTTGGCCTGCGCACCTGGGTGGAGGAGCAGACGCGGCTTCCCCTCGGCTATGTTGAGCAGCTCTACACCTTCGGCGACCGCGGGCGGCATGGTCCGGGCGAGGACGTGCGCGTCGTCTCGGTCGGCTATCTCGCGCTCACCCGTGCTGCGCCGCGGCCCGCAGAGACCGGCGCGCGCTGGGCCGACTGGTACGCCTTCCTGCCGTGGGAGGACTGGCGCAAGGGCCCGCCCGCGCTGATCGCCGAACGCATCGTGCCCGCGCTCGACGCCTGGGCCGGAGACGGCCCCACGCCCGCCCGGCGGGAGCGGCGGCGCGCCCGCATCAACGCCTGTTTCGGCGGCGGTGGCTTCGACTGGGACGAGGAGCGCGTGCTCGACCGCTACGAACTGCTCTACGAGGCGGGTCTCGTGCGCGAACGCGCGCGCGACGACGCAGGGACCGTGACCCTGTCCGGCCCCTCTCCCCTCGGCGCCGACCGGCCCATGCCCTTCGACCACCGCCGCATCCTCGCGACCGCGATAGGGCGGCTGCGCGCGAAGCTCAAGTACCGCCCCGTCGTGTTCGAGCTGATGCCCGCGACCTTCACGCTGCTGGAGCTTCAGCGCTGTGTCGAGGCGGTCACGGGTGCGGGCTTCCACAAGCAGAACTTCCGCCGCTATGTCGAACGCTCCGGCCTCGTCGAGCCCACGGGCGCCATCGTCGCGCGCGGTCCCGGCCGCCCCGCCGCCGAGCACCGTTTCAAGCGTGAGGCGCTGCTGGAGCGTCCGGCAACCGGTGTGCGCGTCTCCCCGACGCTCGGCCCCCGCTAGGCGCAACCCTGCCCCGCCGCTGCCCCCATCCGCCCCGTCCGGGCGCATTTTCGCTTTGACAGCGTTGTCTTGCGGCCTATTCTGACCCTTACCGGCCTTCAAGAGCCGGTTTTTCGCGGTCTTGAATATACTCAACATGAGCATAATTAGGATCGTGACGGCGCGACCGATCCCCATGCGGGGGTGAGGGGGCCGAGGCACGGAGGAACGACCATGACCGCGATGCCCGATCCGCAGACGCTGGAATTCACCCCCGAGGTCGAGGCGGCCACCGCCGAGATCTACGAGCGGATGCGCACCGTCGTGCCGGAGGCCGAATGGCCCTTCCTCGCGCCCTATATCGCGCGCATCAACGCGCTGAAGAAGGAGCGCAACGCGGTCATCCTCGCTCACAACTACATGACGCCGGACATCTTCCACGGCATCGCGGACGTGGTGGGCGACAGCCTGCAACTCGCCATCGAGGCGACCAAGACCGACGCCCAGGTGATCGTGCAGTGCGGCGTGCACTTCATGGCCGAAACCTCGAAGATCCTGAACCCCGACAAGACGGTCCTGATCCCGGACATGCGGGCGGGCTGCTCGCTGGCGTCCTCGATTACCGGGGCGGACGTACGCCTGCTGCGCCAGAAGTATCCGGGCGTGCCGGTCGTCACCTATGTGAATACGAGTGCGGAGGTGAAGGCCGAGACCGACATCTGCTGCACCTCGTCGAACGCGCGCGACATCGTGGCCTCGCTCGACAGCGACACGGTCATCATGATCCCCGACCAGTACCTTGCGAAGAACGTCGCGCGGGAGACCGGCAAGCGCATCATCACCTGGGCCGGTTCGTGCGAGGTGCACGACCGCTTCTCGGCGGACGAGATCCGGGAGTTCCGCAAGCACCACCCCGGCGTCATGGTGCTCGCCCACCCCGAGTGCCCGCCTGAGGTCGTGCTGGAGGCGGATTTCGCGGGCTCCACCTCGGGCATGATCAACTACGTCAAGGACCACCGCCCGGCGCAGGTCGTGATGGTGACCGAATGCTCGATGGGCGACAATGTTGCGGCCGAACTGCCCGGGACAGAGTTCATGCGCCCCTGCAACCTTTGCCCGCACATGAAGCGGATCACGCTGCCGAAGGTGCTGGAGGCGCTGGAGCAGATGAAGGAGGAGGTCGTCGTCGACCCCGAGATCGCCGAACGCGCGCGCGGCGCTGTCCAGCGCATGATCGACTTCAACAAGACGCACTGAGGGCAGCCGCGCCGGCGCCAAGCCGGGCGGGCAGTTCCCTTTCCCCCTCACAGCGACGGAGCGCGCGCCCGTGGCCTATCCCGACCAGATCGATGGTGGCGAGGCGCTGATCGTCGGCGCAGGGCTCGCCGGTCTCTTCACCGCCCTGAAGCTCGCCACCGACCGCCGCGTCACGGTGATCGCCGCCGCCCCCCTCTCGGAAGGCGCGTCCAGTGCGTGGGCGCAGGGCGGCGTCGCGGCTGCCATGGGCGAAGGCGACAGCGCCGACCTGCACACCGCCGACACCGAGAAGGTCGCAGGCGGCATCGCGGCCCACAAGATCGTCGAGATCCTGACCCGCACGGCGCCCGACCGCATCGCCGACCTGATCGAGCTTGGCGTGCCCTTCGACCGCGATCCCTCGGGTCATCTCGTCTTCGGGCGGGAGGCCGCGCACAGCCGCAACCGGATCGTGCGCGTGCAGGGCGACCGCGCGGGCAAGGCGATCATGGGCGCGCTCGTCGCCGCCGTCGCCAAGCGTCCCTCGATCCGCGTCATCGAGAACATGGTGGCGATGGAGCTTGCCGTCGCCGACGGGCGCGTCGCGGGCATCCACGCGGTCGAGGCGGGCGGAACGAAGCCCGTCCTGATCCGCGCCCATGCAACGGTGCTTGCGACCGGCGGAATCGGCGGGCTCTTCCGCGTCACGACCAACCCGGCCGTCGTGCGCGGCGAGGGACTGGGCATGGCCGCGCGCGCCGGTGCCGTCGTCGCCGACCCGGAGTTCGTGCAGTTCCACCCCACCGCCATCGACGTGGGCCGCGATCCCGCCCCGCTCGCGACCGAGGCGCTGCGCGGCGAGGGCGCGATCCTCGTCAACGAGCGTGGCGAGCGGTTCATGACCGCGATCCACCCCGATGCCGAACTTGGGCCCCGCGACGTGGTCGCGCGCGGCATCTTCGCGGAACTGAAGCGCGGCGGCCGCGTCTATCTCGACACCCGCCAGGTGCTGGGCGCGCGCATCGAGACGCAGTTTCCGACCGTCGCCGGCTATTGCCACGCGGCGGGCGTCGACCCCGTCAAGGAGCCGATCCCGGTCGCCCCGGCGGAGCACTACCACATGGGCGGCATCCTGACGGACGAGTACGGGCGGACAAGCCTCGCGGGTCTCTGGGCGGTGGGCGAGGTGTCCTCGACCGGCGCGCACGGGGCGAACCGGCTCGCCTCCAACTCGCTGCTCGAATCCATCGTGTTCGGCGGCCACGTGGCCGAGGACATCGCCCGCGACGCGGGCGAGACCGCGGGCAGGCCGAACGCCGGTATCGCGGCCATCAGCAGCCCGGTGGACTGGGACGCGGTCGCTGCCCACCTGCCCCGCCTGCGAGAGACGATGACCCACGACGTCGGCGTGGTGCGCGACGCCGCGGGCCTTGCCCATGCGCTGCACGTCATCGGCGAGATCGAGGCCGCGACGGACAGCCTGCCGATGCTCAACGTGCTGGCGACCGCACGGCTGATCGCGGCGGGCGCGCTCGCCCGTACCGAAAGCCGCGGCGGCCACTACCGCAGCGACTTCCCCGAGACCGATACCGCCTTCGCACACCGCACCGCCATGACGCTCGCCGAGGCGCGGGCGCTGGGCCAGCGCTGAAAAGGATCCGTCGATGACCGCACCCGCCGGAACCGCAGTTCCGAACCTGCCCGCCATCATGATCGAGCCGCTGGTGCGCGCCGCCCTGCTCGAGGACCTGGGACACACCGGCGACATCACGACCGACCTCACCGTGCCCGCGGACGCCCGCGGGGCCGCCGTCATGGCGACGCGGGCCGACGGCGTGCTGGCAGGCCTCGACCTTGCCGAGACGGCCTTTCGCCTGATCGACCCCACGCTCGTCCTGACCCGCCTCGCGGCGGATGGGGAACGCATCGCCAAGGGCCGTGAGGTGCTGCGCGTCGAGGGCCCTGCACGCGGCCTGCTCACGGCGGAGCGTGTGGCGCTCAACTTCGTCTGCCATCTCTCAGGCGTCGCCACGGCGACGCGCGCGATGGTCGATGCGGTCGAGGGGACGGGCGCGCGGATCACCTGCACCCGCAAGACCACGCCGGGCCTGCGCTCGGTCGAAAAGCACGCGGTGCGCCTCGGCGGCGGCGCGAACCACCGTCACGGCCTCGACGACGCCGTCCTCATCAAGGACAACCACATCGCACTCGCAGGCGGCATCGGCCCGGCGGTCGCGCGCGCGCGGGCGGGTCTCGGCCATCTCGTGAAGGTGGAGGTGGAGTGCGACACGCCCGCCCAGGTCGAGGAGGCGCTGGCCGCGGGCGCGGACGTCATCATGCTCGACAACATGGACCTCGACACGATGCGCGCCTGCGTCCGGACGATCGGCGGCCGCGCCGTCGTGGAGGCGTCGGGCAATGTCAGGCTGGAGACCGTGCGCGCGATCGCGAAGACTGGCGTCGACTACATCTCGTCGGGTGCACTCACCCACTCGGTCCGCGCGCTCGACCTCGGCCTCGACATCGCCGTCTGAAGGCCACCCGCCTCAGCGAAGGGCGGTACGGTCCGGTTCCCGGTAAAAGATGTGGCGCCCGATCTGCGTCGTCCGCACCATGCGGCGCGCCCAGGACGGCGCCACATAATCCGCGTGGAAATAGAGCGCCTGGTCCGTCACGTGCCGCGTGCGGCCTTCCATGATCGCGCGGGCAAGCGCACGCGCGCGCTGCCATGCCGGCTTGTTGGTGACCGTCTCCGGCTTGCCGTCGCAGGCGAAGGAGAACTGGCAGGCCCGCGTGCCCGCCCGCGCCCCCTGGTAGACCACGTCGCAGACCGTGTCCGGAAAGCGCTTGCTGGAAACCCGGTTCAGGATCACTTCCGCCACCCCGGCCTGACCGTCCACGGGTTCGCCGCGCGCCTCGAAATAGATCGCGGTGGCGAGACAATGCAGGTCGTTGGCGGAGTTGGTCTCCACCTCGGCGATCCAGGTCGCGGGATCGTGCCCCGTCACCGGCTTGATGTCGGCCAAGGCAGGCCCCTGCGCCGCGCCCAGAACGAGCACGCCGGCGGCAAACGCACAAGCCATCAGAGCGCGCCGTACAGCGCGATGCATGTCCATGTCAGGCATCGGGCACTCAGTCGTTTTGTTCACCACAAAGCGACAGGGGCGAGACGGATGCCTCTCTGCCGGCGGCTGCACGCGGGGAGCCAGGTCCTTCCGCTTCTGCTGGCCGCACGCCACCCTGCCCAGCGGTCCTCGTGACCACTTCCGGGAGAATAGGGAACGGACGCTCCCTTTCAAGCAAATTCCGTCAACATTATGGCAAGCTTGATTAACGTCTTGATTTGGCATGACTCCCAACCTCCCACGGTTGCTTTGAGCCAGTCCAGCAAGTGGCGGGCCAAAGTGGCGGGATACTCGCCGGGATACTGCCATGCAGCCCGATTCTTCGTTTTATCTTGGGATGATGGCCTGGAAGACACGGGTGCGTGGGCGCCCCCGTCGGATCCCCTGCCACCATGCAAACCGGTCTGCGTTAACCATCCCGAACGTTGCAAAGCTGGTCTGCAGCGATACCGGACGGTGCGCCGGACGGTTGTTCAGGCGTTAACCCTGCCGACATTGACCCTGAAGGAGAAAGCGGGCATTCCGCCCCGGCTTCCGCTCAACCGGCCGCAAGGGTGCGGGCCAAAGCCGCCGCGCGCGCGAAGGGACCGCCTGCACCGGGGTCGCGCACGCCCATGCGGCGTACGCCCTCGCGCCCGAAGCGTTCGCGCACGGAGGCTTCGAGCCACGTCGCCGCCTGCCTGAGGCGGCGGGACCGCAGCCCGCCCGGATCGTGGGTGCGGTGCGCCTCGACCGCATCGAGTATCTCTCCAATTCCATGCCCTGTCGCGGCCGATGCGAGCAGGACGGGCACGCGCCAGCCCGCGCCCTGCGCACCGGGCGCAGCAAGGCTCAGCGCGCCCTCGACATCGGCGCGGGCGCGCGTGGCGGCGGCCCCCATGTCGGCCTTGGTCACGACGACGATGTCCGGCACCTCCATGATTCCCGCCTTCATGAACTGCAGGGAATCGCCGGAGCCCGGCTGGATGCACATGGCGACCGTGTCCGCGAGGTCAGCGATCTCGGTCTCCGACTGGCCCACGCCCACGGTTTCCACGATCACCCGGTCGAAGACGGCGCGCATCAGCACAGCCGCCGGGAACGAGAGGGCCGCAAGCCCGCCCAGCCGGTCGCGCGCCGCCATGGAGCGGACGAAGACGCCCTGGTCCTCCGGGTCGGTCTGAATGCGCGTGCGGTCGCCGAGCAGCGCTCCGCCGGAGGTCCGCGACGAAGGATCGACCGCGATCACGCCGACCGTCAGCCTCTTTTCGCGCCAGCCACGCACCAGCGCGTTGGTCAGCGTCGACTTGCCCACGCCGGGCGGCCCGGTGAGGCCGAGAACATGCCCCTCTCCGCCCGCGAAGGCCGCATCGAGCAGCGCCGCCAGCTCCGCGTCCTCCGCGTCCTGCCCGTGCACACGCTCGATCCGCGCGAGCGCCTCTGCCAGCGCGCGCTTTCCGCCCGCCTTCAGGTCCGCGAGCAGATCGGCGCCCGCCATCGCCTCACGCCCCGCCCGAAAGCTGCACCGCGATCAGCACGATCGGCGCGACGAAGGAGACGACCGCCCCCAGAACCCCGTCGAGCGCCCCGACATTGGCCAGCACGGCGGGCGTGCCCTTGTCGCGCGCGACATAGACCGCAACCCAGCCGAAGGCGACCAGCACGAGGTTTCCCATCACGCCGAAGGACGTGCCCGCAAGCCCGCCCGCGATGGCGCAGAGAAGATACCAGGCCGGCCGCCACATGGCCCGCCTCAGTCCTTCACGGCGAGCGCCTTGAGCGTCGCCTGCGCCGCCGCCAGCCGCGCGATCGGCACCCGGAAGGGCGAGCAGGATACGTAGTCGAGGCCAACGCCCTCGCAGAAGGCGATGGAGGCCGGGTCGCCGCCATGCTCGCCGCAGATCCCGCACTTCAGGCCCTCGCGCGCGGTCCGCCCGCGCTCGACGCCGATGCGGACAAGCTCGCCCACGCCGTCCTGGTCGATGGTGACGAAGGGATCGTGCGGAATGAGGCCGCGCCGCTCGTACTCCGTCAGGAAGCGCGCGGCGTCGTCGCGGCTGATGCCGAGCGTCGTCTGCGTCAGGTCGTTGGTGCCGAAGGAGAAGAACTCCGCCGTTTCCGCGATCTCGGACGCGCGGATCGCGGCGCGCGGCAGCTCGATCATGGTCCCGACGAGATAGCGGATCTCCGCGCCGTTCTCCTTCATCACGTCCTGCGCCACCGCGTCGACGCGAGACTTCAGGAAATCCAACTCTGCCCGGAAGCCGACGAGCGGGATCATCACCTCCGGCTCCACCGGCTCGCCCGTCAGGCGCGCAGCCTCGACCGCCGCCTCGAAGATGGCGCGGGCCTGCATCTCGTAGATTTCCGGGTAGGTCACGCCGAGGCGGCAGCCGCGATGGCCGAGCATCGGGTTGGTCTCGGACAGCTCGTTCGCCCGCCGGCGCAGCGCGTCCGCCGGTACGCCCGCGGCGCGCGCCACCTCCGCGATTTCCGCGTCGGTGTGCGGCAGGAACTCGTGCAGCGGCGGGTCCAGCAGGCGGATGGTGACCGGCAGGCCCTTCATGATCGTGAACAGCTCGATGAAGTCGTCGCGCTGCATCGGCAACAGGCGCGACAGCGCGTGGCGGCGCCCCTCCTCGCTCTCGGCCAGGATCATCTCGCGCACGGCGATGATGCGGTCCTCGTCGAAGAACATGTGCTCGGTGCGGCAGAGGCCGATGCCCTCCGCCCCGAACTCCCGCGCGGTGCGGGCGTCGAGCGGCGTTTCGGCATTGGCGCGCACCTTCATGCGGCGCACCTTGTCGGCCCACGTCATCAGGTGCGCGAAGTCGCCGGTCAGTTCCGGCTGGATGGTCTTCACCTCGCCTACCATGACCTGGCCCGTCGTGCCGTCGATGGTGACGATCTCGCCCTCGTGCAGCGTGCGGCCCATCGCGCTCAGCGTCTTCTTGGCGTAGTCGACGACGAGACCACCCGCGCCGGAGACGCAAGGACGTCCCATGCCGCGGGCAACCACGGCCGCGTGGCTCGTCATGCCGCCGCGCGTGGTCAGGATGCCCTCGGCGGCGTGCATGCCGTGGATGTCCTCGGGGCTCGTCTCGACGCGCACAAGGATCACCTGCTCGCCGCGAGTCTTCGCGGCCTCGGCCTCGTCGGCGGTGAACACGATCTTGCCCGAGGCCGCGCCCGGCGACGCCGGCAGGCCGGAGGCGAGCACGTCGCGCTCCGCATCCGGGTCGAGCATCGGGTGCAGAAGCTGGTCGAGCGAGGACGGCTCCACGCGCGAGACCGCCTCCTTCTCAGTGATGAGGCCTTCCGACGCCATGTCGACGGCGATCTTCAGCGCGGCCTTCGCCGTGCGCTTGCCCGACCGCGTCTGCAGCATGTAGAGGCGGCCCTGCTCCACCGTGAACTCGATGTCCTGCATGTCGCGGTAGTGCGCCTCGAGCCGGTCCTTGATCTCGACAAGCTGTGCGAAGGCCGCGGGCATCGCCTCCTCCATGGAGGGCTTTTCCTCGCCCGCCGCCTCGCGCGCGGCGCGGGTCAGCGACTGCGGCGTGCGGATGCCGGCCACGACGTCCTCGCCCTGCGCGTTGATGAGGAATTCGCCGTAGAACTCCTTCGCGCCGGTCGACGGATTGCGGGTGAAGGCGACCCCTGTCGCGCTCGTCTCGCCCATGTTGCCGAAGACCATCGCTTGCACATTGACCGCCGTGCCCCAGCTTGCCGGAATGGCATGCAGGCGGCGGTAGGTGATGGCGCGCTGGTTCATCCAGCTTGAGAACACCGCGCCGACCGCACCCCAGAGCTGCGTCTTGGGATCCTGCGGGAACTCCTCGCCCGTCTCCTCCGCCACGATCTCCTTGTAGCGCGCGACGATGGCCTGCCAGTCCTCGGCGCTCAGTTCGGTGTCGAGGGCGAAGTCCCGCTCCTCCTTGAAGCTTTCCAGCACATCCTCGAAGAAGCCGTGGTCGACGCCCAGCACGACGTCGGAATACATCTGGACGAAGCGGCGGTAGCTGTCCCAGGCGAAGCGCGCGTCGCCGCCCAGCGCCGCCAGCCCCTCCACCGTCTCGTCGTTGAGGCCGAGGTTGAGGACCGTGTCCATCATGCCCGGCATGGACGCCCGCGCGCCCGACCGGACCGACACGAGCAGCGGGTTCTTCGGGTCGCCGAAGGTCTTGCCGACGACGCCCTCGACCGCCTCGATGGCGGCTTCGACCTGCGCCTCGAGGTCGGCCGGATAGGTCTGGCCGTTATCGTAATAGTGGGTGCACACCTCGGTGGTGATGGTGAAGCCCGGCGGCACCGGAAGGCCCAGGTTCGACATCTCGGCAAGGTTCGCGCCCTTGCCGCCGAGGAGGTTGCGCATGTCGGCCGCCCCCTCCGACGCGCCGCCGCCAAAGCTGTAAACCCACTTGGTCATGGTGTTGTCTTCCCTAGCTGCTGGGCATCTGCGGGCGGGCGCGCGGCCCCCCTACCCCTCGATCCGCGACAGGTCGGCGATGGCGTCGAGCCGGGCGCGGATCATGTTCAGGAGATGGAGCCGGTTGACGCGCACGCCCGCGTCGTCGGCATTGACGGTGACCTTGTCGAAGAAGGCGTCGACCGGCGCGCGCACGGCGGCGAGCGCGCGCATCGCGCCCTCGAAATCCTCCCGCGCGGCGGCCGCGTCGGCGCTGGCCGCGGCTTCGGCCACGCGGTCGAACAGCGCGCGTTCCTCGTCCTGCGTGAAGCGTGCGGGATCCGGCGCGCCGTCGTAGGCGGCCTTGTCCTTCTTCTCCTCGATCCGCAGGATGTTCGCCGCCCGGCGGTAGCCCGCGAGCAGGTTCGCCCCGTCGTCGGTGTCGAGGAAGGCCTGCAGCGCCTTCGCCCGCGCGACCAGGCTGACGAGATCGTCCTGCCCGCCCAGCGCGAAGACCGCCGCGATCACGTCGTGGCGCACGCCCTCGCCGCGCAGATGCACCTTGAGGCGGTCGGCGAAGAAGTCGAGGAGGTCGTCAAGCGTGGCGGTGTCCGCCGCTGACACGTGCCGGTCGCGCGCGAACTCCGTCTCCTCGAAGATGCCGCGAAGCCTCAGCCGCAACTCGTTCTCCAGCACGATCCGGATGACGCCCAGCGCGGCGCGGCGCAGCGCGTAAGGGTCCTTGGACCCTGTCGGCTTCTCGTCGATCGCCCAGAAGCCGACCAGCGTGTCGATCTTGTCGGCGAGCGCGACGGCGACAGACACGGGCGCGGTCGGCACCGCGTCGTTGGGGCCCTGCGGGCGGTAATGTTCCTCTATGGCGGCGGCCACTTCCGCCGCCTCGCCCTGGAGTCCGGCGTAATAGCGGCCCATCAGGCCCTGAAGCTCCGGAAACTCGCCCACCATCTCGGTCAGCAGGTCGGCCTTGGCGAGCGTGGCGGCGCGCCTCACGGCCATGTGCGAATGGTCGATGCCCTGCTCCCGCATCAGGCCGGAGATGGCGTCGGCGAGCGCGCGCACCCGCTCCATCCGCTCATGCTGCGTGCCGAGTTTGGCGTGGAAGGTCACGGACTTCAGCTTCTCCACCCGCGTCTCGAGCGGGGTCTTGACGTCCTCGTCCCAGAAGAAGCGCGCATCCGACAGGCGCGCGGCCAGCACCCGCTCGTTGCCCGCGACGATGGCCTTGCCGCCATCCGCCGCGTCGAGGTTCGCGACCGTCACGAAGTTCGTGATCCGGCCCGTTTTCGGGTCGCGGACGGAGAAGAACTTCTGGTGCGTGCGCATGGAGGTGGCGAGCACCTCCGGCGGCAGGTCGCGGAACGCCTCCGCCACCTCGCCCATCAGCACGACCGGCCATTCGACGAGGCCCGCGACCTCGTCTAGCAGGCCCTGGTCCTCGACCAGTTCCAGCCCGCGCGCGAAGGCGAGGTTCTTCGCCTCCCCCGCGATGTGCTCGCGCCGCTCGGCCGCATCGACGATCACGTGCGCGGCCTTCAGCTTCGCCACATAGTCCTCGAACCGCTTGACCCGGATCGGGCCGTCCGAATGGATGCGGTGGCCGCGCGTCGTGTCGCCGCCGACGATCCCGTCGATCTCCACCGGCACGACCGTCGCCTCGTCGCCGTCGACAGCCAGCAGGCACAGCACCGATTGCAGCGGCCGCACCCAGCGCAGCGAGCCCGGATCCGCAGACGCTGCCCCCCAACGCATCGACTTCGGCCAGGGGAAGTTGCGCACCGCCTGCGGCACCACCTCGGCGATCACGTCGGTTGCGGCCCGGCCCGTCTTCTCGATCCGCGCAAACAGGAACGTGCCCTTGTCGGTTTCGCGCCGCTCGAGCCGGTCGAGCGTCAGGCCCGTCGCGCCGAGAAAGCCCTGGATCGCCTTTTCCGGTGCGTCGGCGCGCGGTCCCCGGCGCTCCTCCACCGTGTCCTTCGCGCGTGCGGGCAGCCCCGCGACCACCAGCGTCAGCCGGCGCGGTCCCGCGAAGCTTTCCGCCGCCTCGTAGAAGAGCCCGGCTTCCGCCAGCCCTTCGGTCACGAGTTTCTTCAGGTCTTCGGCCGCGCGCGCCTGCATGCGGGCGGGGATTTCCTCGGAAAAGAGTTCGAGCAGCAGTTCAGGCATCGGCGAAGCCCCCCTGCTCGGTCCGCAGATAGGCAAGGCCGCAGGCGCGCGCCAGTTCGCGCACCCGCAGGATGTAGGACTGCCGCTCCGTCACCGAGATGACGCCGCGCGCGTCCAGCAGGTTGAAGACGTGGCTCGCCTTGATGCACTGGTCGTAGGCCGGGTGCACCATCAGGTGCCGCTTGCCCTCGCCCCGGTCGCCCGCGTCGAGATAGCGCGCGCACATCCGCTCCGCGTCCTCGAAATGGCGCAGCAGGGTCTCGGTGTCCGCCGCCTCGAAATTGTGGCGCGAATACTCCTGCTCGGTCTGCTTGAAGACGTCGCCGTAAGTCACGCCCTTGCCGTTGAAATCCAGGTCGTAGACATTGTCGACGCCCTGCACGTACATCGCCAGGCGCTCAAGCCCGTAGGTCAGCTCGCCCGAGCACGGCGCGCAGTCGATCCCGCACACCTGCTGGAAATAGGTGAACTGGCTCACCTCCATCCCGTCGCACCACACCTCCCAGCCGAGGCCCCAGGCGCCCAGCGTCGGGCTCTCCCAGTCGTCCTCCACGAAGCGGATGTCGTGGTTGCGCCGGTCGATCCCCAGCACCTCGAGGCTTTTCAGGTAAAGTTCCTGGATGTCGGGCGGCGACGGCTTCAGGATCACCTGGAACTGGTAATAGTGCTGCAGCCGGTTCGGGTTCTCGCCATAGCGGCCGTCCTTGGGCCGGCGCGACGGCTGGACATAGGCCGCCGACCACGGGCGCGGGCCCAGCGCGCGCAGCGTCGTGGCCGGGTGGAAGGTGCCGGCGCCCACCTCCATGTCATAGG
Organism: Futiania mangrovi; assembly: GCF_024158125.1. Classification (NCBI taxonomy): domain Bacteria; kingdom Pseudomonadati; phylum Pseudomonadota; class Alphaproteobacteria; order Futianiales; family Futianiaceae; genus Futiania; species Futiania mangrovi. The sequence continues at coordinate 297,358 of NZ_JAMZFT010000003.1, forward strand.
GCTGCAGGATCACGCAGCCCTGCTGCGCCCAATAAGACTGCAGCCCGAGGATCAGCCCCTGGAAGGAGCGGTCCGCCCCCCGGCCCGTAGAGGTCCCGTCGCCCATGCTCACCGCGCGTCCGTTCTTTCGTGAGGGTCCGCCCCCCGCGAAGGCGCGGGCGGGCGGGCCGGATTTGTGCGGCGCACATTAGCGACCGCGCCGGAGTGCGGTCAAGCAAACGCGCCTTGCACGCCGGGCGTGTATCGCGCGCTCAGGCTGCAGCCCGCGGGTTGCGCGGGCAGTCCGGCCGCTCGCACGCGCCGGAGGCGTAGACGCCGCAGACCGGGCATTCCGTCAGGTCCTCCACGCCGGGCGGGGCCTTCTCCGCCTCCCGCTTGCGCGCCTTCCCGACCGGCCTGGGGCTCTTTCTCCGGCCGCGGCCCGCAAGCGCCAAGATCCCGAAGACGAGCCCGCCGACGGCGAGCAGGACCAGAAGTTTCGGCAAGCTCAGCATCTCCCGGCGTCCCCCGTCACAGCCCGAACCGCGCCCAGTGCGCGCGGGCCTCCAGCGCGGAGAGGGCCTCCCCCGCCAGCCCCTCGCGCCCGGCCATGCCGAGGCGGCGGGCGAGCCACCCGGTAGGCCGCGTCGGGATCACCTTGAGCTTGAGCTTGTCCCCGTAACGCCCTCTCAGGACGCTGCGAATGTCCCCCACCCCGTCTGCGAGGCCGACGTCCACCGCCCGCTGCCCGGCCCAGATCGCGCCGGTGAAGAGATCCGGGTCTTCGTCCTTCAGCCGGTTGCCGCGCGCGGCCCTGACCACGCGCTTGAAGGTCTCGTGCACCTCCGCCTGGATCGCGAGCAGGCGGTTGACGTCCTCCTCCCGCTCGGCCTGGAAGGGGTCGAGCATCATCTTGTTCTCGCCAGCCGTATGCACGCGCCGCTCGACGCCCAGCTTCGCGATCGCGTCCTGGAAGCCGAAGCCCGCCGAGATCACGCCGATGGAGCCGACGATGGAACTTTCGTCGACGAAGATCTCGTCGCCCGCGCAGGCGATATAGTAACCGCCCGAGGCCGCCACGTCCTCCACGAAGACGAAGACGCGCTTGCCCTTCTCGGTCTTCAGCGCCTTGATCCGCTTGTAGATCAGCGAGGATTGCACGGGCGAGCCGCCCGGCGAATTGACGATGAAGGCCACCGCGCGCGCCTGCTTCATGGCGAACGCCTTTTCGATGGCGCCCACGACCGCCTCGAAATCGAAGCCCTGCCGGAAGCGTCCGCCGGCCCCGATGGCGCCGGTCAGCCGGACCACGGGCACGAAGGGTGCGCGCGGCAGGGAAAGTCCGAAAGGCATGCGGGCACTCCATCCATGGGACACTTGCCTGCCGGAAGGTATGGGGTGAGGTGCCCCACGGCAAGGATCGGGCTTGCCCCGCCGGTGAACTCTTGCTAGATGCCGCCCCGCACGCCGGAGCGCCCTCGCGGCCCTCATGAACGGCCCCTTGCCCAGAGGCACTGCCCTGCCGGCCGGTTCGCGTGCGTTTCCTTGGACTTCCCGCACACAAGGACCGCTCCGGAAACGGGCCCTGCCTCTGCTGACACACGCCACTTCCAGACCAGCCGAGGAAGACATCCATGACCGGCATCGCGAACGCACCTGTCTTCACCGGCTTCGGCGATCAGGGCGGCGACGACTTCAGCCTCGACCTCGCCGGCCCCGATGCGGGCGGCGATGCGGTCGCAAGCATCGGCACAACCGATGAGGTCTGCCGCGACTTCGCTCAGGACATGTTGAAAAAATCCACGATGCTGCAGCGTCATCTGGATGCTGCTGAGCTCTATGAAAGCCAGGGGCACCCCCAGGCCGCGCGCATCGCGCTCGTCGAGGCGCGGGACCTGGCGCAAAATCTCCAGGACGACTGCAATCTCTACTTCCAGGCCTGCCGGGACAATCCCAGCGTGACGAAGGACGACCAGCTCCGCATCGCCATGATGTGCAACGCCTATTCGTCCATAGAGGCGCAGATAGACAGCAAGCTCGCAGAGCTGAACACGGGCACGCCGATCGACCTGCGCCCGATCGGCGAGGCGCTCTGGGGGATCCTCCGGTTTGTGGGCGGCATCGGCCGCGCGCTGGGCGGCGGCGCTGCCTGGCAGAACTGACACCGAAAGGGAACTCACTCCATGACCGGCATTGCGAACGCATCCGCATTCTCAGGTTTCGACGCACCCGGCGGCGACGATTTCAGCCTCGATCTCGCCGGCCCCGATGCTGCCGGCGCCCCGGCGCCCTCTGAGCCCGAGGGCGGCACGGAGGTCGCCATCTTCCCGTGGTTCGGCAGGCGCGGTCCCGACTACCAGCGGAACAACGGCGGCGGAAACGGCAACGACGGCGTCGGTGGACCGGGCAATCCCGGCGACGCCTGCGCCGATCTCGCCCGGCAGATGTCCATCAAGTCGAACAACATCCTCACCTTCATCAGGCTTGCCGACCAGTATGCGAGCAATGGCCATCCGGGCCTCGCACGCGATGCGCTGATCAAGGCCAAGAACATGATCGTCGACATGCAGGCAGCCTGCAGCGAGTTCGCGCAGCGATGCCAGGGCTCGCCCGCCGTGCCGGAGAGCGATCAGGTCCGCCTCGGCCTCGCCTGCCGCGACCTCG